>NZ_VPCB01000011.1:0-28588 GCF_013418435.1 Acinetobacter sp. YH12142
TTAGAGGAATTGCCACAAGATACGATAAGCTAAAACGTAACTATCAAAGCGCTGTTGCTTTAGCTTGTATATTTATATGGTTGCCTCTTTAGCTCAATTTATCGGCTGTAAATGTCAACACACCCTAGATAGAATCAGGATTATTCCAACAACCTTCACTCTGGCTATCAAAAAACTCTATTTCGATATTTGAAGAAATTTCTTTAATTAATGTATTAATTCGATGACATTCATTTTGATCTTTAGAATAAGTTGAGATAGCAATTTTACCGACAGCATCCTCTTTTATAACTTGCTGAATTAAATGGGACTCTTGCTCACCTACCCCCCATCCATAAATAACTAAATTGGAACTTTCTGTAATTAAATTTGGTAAAACTTCATAAAAGATTGTACTTAAATATGGACTACTTTTTATCGATTCTAATTTCTTAGTACCCGTACCTTCCGATACAAATAATGGTATTTTTTCATCACACCATTGTGAAGTAACAACCTCCAATAAACTTTCAAAACCTCCTCTCTGTAATTTGTTTTCAATATTTTTTGCATTTCTAAAAATAGATAAGTTGCCATGCTGATAAAAAGCTAAAGTAACTTCTCTTTCTCTACGAATAGGATTTCTTAAATCTTGCCAATTATTCCTAAATGATCCATTTGCTTGAAAACAATCTTTAAATTTATGCCCATCTTCATGTCTGTTTCCGTACATTAGAATCCAATATAAGATTAAATCATAATTAAGAGAAACTATAGTTCTAAATTGTTTTGTAAATTGATATAGCTGAGGTAATTCATCAACTATATCAACATGCTCACAATGAACCTCTTTGACAACTTCAATCAGTGCTTTTTTAATGTTGTCATACGCTGAATCAATTTTTAGATCTATTATTCCTAAATGCTTATTTACTAGCTTCGCATGCCAAACCAATCTCAAGATTAACTCAAAATCACAAGTATCAAACTCGATAAAAAGTTTAGATATATCCTCATTAAAAAGTTTTAATTTTTCAGCCTCCTCTTTTAAAGAATCAAAATGAAATTTTTGATACAAAGCAACACTAGCCCCATTACCAATAATTAAATTGCCATTCTTATAATCATCCTTAATTTCAGCCCATTCCTTAATTGGATATTCGAAGCCATCCACCATTGTTTAGTCTCACATTTTCTTATTAGTCAGATATTAACCAATTTCAGATTGGAACAAAACGTAATTCCAAGTACAATACTCCGCTAGTCGAGGGATGCTGCGACTTTCTTATAGGCACTAAATATAAGATCGCTAGGCTCGACGATTCGGTTGGACACTCGTTCCAATCAACAACGGCATCCGCGAACTGAATGATCAATTGTTTTTATTAAGGAGATCGTGATGAACGCGGTTAATGCTTCATTTACAGATTACAAAGTTGCCGATATTTCACTAGCTGACTACGGCCGTAAAGAAATCAAACTCGCAGAAGCAGAAATGCCAGCCCTAATGGGTCTTCGCAAACGCTATGCAGCGGCTAAACCCCTTGCTGGCGCGAAAATCCTAGGCTGTATCCACATGACTATTCAAACTGCAGTTTTAATTGAAACTCTAGTTGAATTGGGCGCAGAAGTACGCTGGACTTCATGCAACATCTTCTCTACTCAAGACCACGCTGCTGCTGCAATCGCTGCTGCAGGTATTCCTGTATTTGCTTGGAAAGGCGAAACTGAAGAAGAATACATGTGGTGTCTTGAACAGCAAATCAATGTGAACGGTACACCTTGGGATGCCAACATGATTCTGGATGATGGCGGTGACTTAACTGCACTTGTTCACGAAAAATACCCAGAAGTGATTGCTAAAATCCACGGTATTACAGAAGAAACCACTACAGGTGTTCAACGTCTTTACGAAATGCACCGCGACGGTACTTTAAAAGTTCCAGCGATTAACGTAAATGACTCTGTAACCAAGTCTAAAAATGACAATAAATACGGCTGCCGCCACTCATTAAACGATGCAATCAAACGTGGTACAGATATGCTTTTATCTGGCCGCCGTGCACTTGTAATCGGTTATGGCGACGTAGGTAAAGGTTCTGCTCAATCACTTCGTCAAGAAGGCATGATTGTACGTGTCACTGAAGTTGACCCTATCTGTGCAATGCAAGCATGCATGGACGGTTACGAAGTTGTTGCTCCGTATAAAAATGGCATTCAAACTGGCAAAAAAGAAGACATCAACCTTGACCTTCTTCAAAACACTGACCTTATTGTAACGACTACTGGTAACTACCACGTATGTGACGCTGCAATGCTTGATTCATTAAAAGCTGGCGCTGTAGTTTGTAACATCGGTCACTTCGATACTGAAATCGACACAAACTACCTACGCGGTTACAAGTGGGTTGAAGTTAAGCCACAAGTTCACCAAGTGTATCGTTCAGAAAATGAAAATGATTACCTTATTCTTCTTTCAGAAGGCCGTTTGGTGAACCTTGGTAATGCAACCGGTCACCCTTCACGTATTATGGATGGTTCTTTTGCCAACCAAGTATTGGGTCAAATGCACCTATTCGCTGAGAAATTTGCTGATCTTCCAGAAGATCAAAAACAAGCTGCGATCCGCGTAGAACTTATTCCTAAGAAATTAGACGAAGAAGTTGCTGCTGCAATGGTTGCAGGTTTCGGTGGCGTATTGACGACTTTAACTCAAGAACAAGCGGATTACCTCGGTGTTCAAGTTGAAGGCCCGTTCAAAGCTGAGGCTTATAAATACTAAGTTTTATATTCCCCCTCATCCTAGCCTTCTCCCACAGGGAGAAGGGACTTTTCATTATTAAGTAAATTTATAATGGACGTTCCCTCTCCTCTCAGGAGAGGGCTAGGGAGAGGTCTAAATAAAAAGTATTTATAAAAAAGGATTTGAACATGTCAAAACAGATTCCTATTTCCTTTGAGTTCTTCCCGACCAAAACTGATGCGGGCGCGGAAAAACTTAAAGTTGTACACCAAGAACTACAATTATTAAATCCTGAATTTTTCTCTGTAACATACGGTGCAGGCGGTTCTACCCGTGAACGTACTTTGTCTACATTGAACGACTTCAACGGTAAAGGCACACCTGTTGCCCCTCACCTTTCTTGTATTGGTGACAGCAAAGAACGTATTGCCGAATTGCTGGATTTGTATAAGTCACAAGGCATTGACCGTATTGTTGCGCTGCGCGGTGACTTGCCGTCTGGTCAAGTGGGCTTGGGCGAATTGCCTTATGCAACAGATCTTGTGCGTTTCATCCGTGAACATACTGGTGATCACTTCAAAATCGAAGTGGCTGCTTACCCAGAAATGCACCCACAAGCGGACAGCTTTGATCTCGACATCAAACGTTTCTGCGACAAAGCCAATGCTGGCGCTAATGCAGCACTCACCCAGTTCTTCTTTAACCCAGATGCATACTTCTACTTTGTAGAGCGCATTCAAAAAGAAGGCGTGAACATTCCTGTCGCTCCAGGCATTATGCCGATTACCAATGCAAGCAATTTAATTCGTTTTGCTGATGGTACAGGTGCAGAAATTCCTCGCTGGATTCGCAAACAGCTTGCGACTTATGGCGACGACACAGCGTCAATCAAAGCCTTTGGTCATGAAGTGATTGTGAAACTTTGCGAACGCCTGATTGCTGGTGGTGCGCCAAGCCTGCACTTCTACACCATGAATACCACTGACCCTACACGTCAACTTGTGAAAGACCTCGGTCTTGCATAAGACATTTCGACCTTTTTGAGAGTAAAACTTTAATGCCACGTTTTTATATTGAAGCTGATTTAACTGTTGATACGACTGTTGAATTAACGGAAACAGTGTTTCATCACTGGGTAAAAGTTTTACGTGCTCAAGTGGGCGAAACTGCCACTTTGTTCAATGGGCAAGGTGGCGAATACCATGTTGAATTGGTTGAAGTCGCTAAAAAGTCGGCTGCCGTCCAAGTTTTGCAATTCAATCCAAGCAATCGCACACCACATTTTACAGCACTATTGGGTCAAGTGATGAGCAAAGGCGACCGCATGGATTATGCAATTCAAAAAGCGGTGGAACTCGGTGTTTCTGAAATTCAACTACTCACATCCGAACGTTGTGAAATGCGTTTGAAGTACGATCGTGATCAAAAGAAACTCGACCATTGGCAAAGCATTGCTATTGCTGCATGTGAACAATGTGGTCTCAACATTGTCCCTAAAGTACTTGCACCCCTTTCCCTTGAAAAATGGTTGGAGAGTAATCTACCGACAACCAAGTTGGTACTCGCACCCAATAAAGATGAAGTTGATGTATTAGCAGATGCTGACCCGCACTTTGCCTTACTGATTGGCCCTGAAGGTGGCTTGAGCGAAGCCGAGATCAGCGCAGCAAATGAGAAAGGTTTTGTGAACTGGTGTATCGGTGAACGTGTCCTTCGCACAGAAACTGCACCTGTAGTTGCACTTTCAATTTTAAATTATAAATTTATTTAATTTTTACTCGATGGTTCATCTGAAAGCATCAATGATGGCATCCTTGATATTGCTTTTTATTTGTAACGCAATTACCCTAGAGTCAATAAAAACAAATGATTTGTTACTAAGAATAAACAAATACTCTCAGGAACAATACAAATACAACGATCTAAATTTGGTTAAGGCAGGGTTTTTATATTCATGACGTATAAACAAGATGAATATATCAAGCAGTACAATCATACTGCTCAAATTGCGAACACGATTCGCCATAGCCGCTATTTTTTAGTCAGTATCCTGATTATTTGCTTATATATTTTTTCGATATATCAAATTTTTTATAAATCACCATCTTTGTATTTCAATATTTGGTTTATTTTTACCGAAGTTTTTGTCAGTTTATGCTGGCTGATGAGCACCGTTTATTTTAAACCCGAACAATATTCACTGATGATTGCGCATCGTTGGCTACAATTTCAGTGTTTTTCTGTCGGTACGCTTATTGCGAGCGGTATTTTTTTAATTTTTTATTATTTGCCTACGACCAATCAAAGCTTTGAACCAATTCAAGCCCTGACGCTCTCTGCCCTACTCTTGATCGTGACGCAAACCTTTGGTTTGACCTATTTGACGCAAAAACTCAATTATTTTTGTTTAGCCTTTATCCCGTCTATCGTGCCCTATCTGATTGCACAGTTCTTTTTCTTAGATGGTTCAAATCACTTATTTAGCCTGAGTATTAATTTTGGGCTCATTGTGATTCTAATGTGCGCCATGACGTCATATCGAATTCATCGTCGTGTATCGACCTTACATGCTAAAAATAACCTACTGGTCGATAGTGCCAAGCAACAAGTCAAATGGACTGATGAACTGTGTCAGCAGCTCCAAGATGAAGTCAACAAATCACGAGACATCGAATTACAGCTACAACTGGGTAACCAAATCCTTGAACAGAAAGTTAAAGAGCGAACCTTCGACATTGAGCAAATGAACAAGGATTTAGAAAACCAACAAGCCAATTTAGTCCTTGCGCATGAAATCGCCGGTTTACGTCCTTGGGATTGGAATATCAAAGACCGTAAAATCGTTGTCACCAACTATAAGCAAGAAAAAACCCTTAGACATTCGAAAGAGCATCAGCAACAGTTACAACATGTGATCCATCCTGATGATATTCCTCATTTTAAATCAGCGATGATTCAACATCTTCGTGGATTTAAAGACCGTTATGAGGCCACCTATCGGATTCAAAACAGTCAAGGAAAATGGAGTTGGGTACATGATATTGGACGGGTCATTCAACGCGATCCAGATAATCGTAAGCCATTGCGCATGGTCGGTATTCGACGTGATATCCATCAAGAACGGACATCACAAGAACGTTTAAAACTTGCAGCTAGTGTACTCGAACAAGCCGCTGAAGGAATTTTCATTTTAAATGAAGAACTGTGCTATATCGAAGTCAATCCGTTTTACGAACAATTAACCGGATTTAACTACGACCAAATTATTGGCAAACATCTTTTTGATATCACAGCGAATTACAAATCAATTCAACGCAGTATGCACTACTCGATCATTAAACAAGTGCTGAAAATTGGTGAATATGATGGTGAATTGCACGAAAAATTTCTTTCAGGTAAAGAACTGACGCTGTGGATGCATATTAATGCCATTACCGATGATCAAAACCGTGTCACCCATTATATCGGGATCGTTTCAGACCTGACCGAACGTAAATTGCAAGAACAACGCTTATCATATTTAGAAAACTATGACACCTTAACGGATTTACCGAACCGTTTTTATTACAACTATCAACTGCATCAATATTTAGTTTCGCAGCAAGATTCGATTAAACAGTTGGCTGTCATTCGTTTAAACATCGATCGTTTCCGTCCATTAAATGAATATCTCAGCAACAATGGTGGTGATGAACTGTTACGCCAAGTCGCACAGCGTTTACGTCTAACCAATGCCGAAGCTCTGTTTGTCGCACACTTAAATGGCGATGATTTTGCGATTGTGTATGAAATCTCGCACATCCGCCCTTCAGTACAAGAACATTGTGAACGCATCAATAAAGCTTTTAGCATTCCATTTAATATTTTTGGCCAAGAACATGTCATCACCTTATCGATGGGTGTAGCGTTCTATCCTGAGCATGGCCGTCAGCTAGATTATCTAAATAACTGTGCAGAACAAGCGCTAAGCGAAGCAAAAAATTTGGGCGGCAATACCACACGTTATTATTCCAATGAAAATACCGCATTATTAGAGCAAGGGATCTTCTTGGAACGAGACTTGCGTAAAGCCATTCAAAATAATGAGCTGGTGGTGTATTACCAACCGAAGATCAATTTCCGTGATAAAAATATTTATGGTTTTGAAGCCTTAGTGCGTTGGAATCATCCTGAAAAAGGCTTAATACCACCGGGCTTATTTATTCCTCTAGCAGAACAAACCAGTTTAATTTCGGATATTGGGCGTTTTGTCCTGCAAAAAACCGCGCAGCAAATTCGCTTTTGGAATAATTTGGGTTATCAAAATATTTGTGTATCCGTCAATATTGTTGCGCAGCAACTGCGCCGTGGACAATTATTAAATGATTTAGATGAAGCGATAGATGCCAATCAAATTGAGGGTGCCAGTCTGGAACTGGAAATTACAGAATCTTCTTTGGTCGAAAATCTAGATTCAGTACGTGAACTATTAAACGAAATAAAAAAACGTAAAATCAATATTTCACTTGATGACTTTGGTACGGGCTACTCATCACTGTCCTATTTAGCTGATTTCCCAATTGATATCTTAAAAATAGACCGCAGTTTTATCTCTAAAATTGGTGAAAATAAACAATTGGCCATCGTTAGTGCCATGATTGCCATGGGCAAAGCGATGGGCATGACGGTAGTCGCTGAAGGGATTGAAACTGAACAACAGTTACAGTACCTACAAGACTTAGAATGTGACATTGCTCAAGGCTATTTTTTCTCTAAGCCATTGCCACAAGAAGAGGCAACCGTGTTCCTTGAAAATAATATCTCTTCGCCTGCTTATACATACTTAATATAAGTCACTATGCCTGAGCTATAAGATTGTCTGAAAAAGACGCGACTTCGACTGTCCCAACTGTGCAACTAATGTTATATTCAAGCGGATAAAGCAAGCATTTCAGCTTTATATTGGATAAACAAAACACAATCGAGATACAGATGGACGATCAATCTTTAAAACAGCAGGCTTTGTATTATCACGAATTTCCAACTCCGGGGAAAATCAGCGTTACACCAAGCAAACAATTGGTCAACCAACACGATTTAGCCCTCGCATACTCGCCAGGTGTCGCTGCACCTTGTTTAGAAATTGAACGCGACCCATCTACTGCTGCACTTTACACAGCGCGCGGTAATCTTGTTGCTGTAGTCAGTAACGGTACAGCCGTACTAGGCTTAGGTAACATTGGTCCTTTAGCGTCAAAACCTGTTATGGAAGGTAAAGGCGTTCTATTCAAAAAATTCGCTGGTGTTGATGTTTTTGACATTGAGATTGCTGAAAACGATCCAGACAAAATCGTAGATATCGTTGCAGCATTAGAACCTACTTTCGGTGGTATCAACCTTGAAGACATCAAGGCCCCAGAGTGTTTCTACATCGAGCAAAAACTTCGTGAACGCATGAATATTCCTGTGTTCCATGATGACCAACACGGTACATCAATCATTGTGGGTTCTGCATTACTCAATGCACTTCAACTCAATGGCAAAAAAATTGAAGAAATCAAAATTGTCGCTTCTGGCGCAGGTGCTGCTGCCCTTTCATGTTTGAACTTACTTTGCGCACTTGGCGTGAAAAAAGAAAACATCGTTGTGGCAGATTCACGCGGTTTATTGACGACTAAACGTGAAGGCTTGGATGACTCGAAAAAGGCATACGTTCAAGACATCGAAGGCTCTCAGCTTGCTGATGTAATGGAAGGTGCGGACATGTTCCTCGGTCTTTCAGCAGCAGGTATTTTGACCAAAGAAATGGTTAAAGTCATGGCGAAAGATCCGATTATCTTTGCCCTTGCTAACCCAGACCCTGAAATTCTTCCTGAACATGCACATGAAGCACGTCCAGACGTGATTATGGCAACTGGTCGTTCAGACTATCCAAACCAAGTGAACAATGCACTTTGCTTCCCTTATATTTTCCGTGGTGCACTAGATGTTGGCGCAACTACGATTAATGAAGAGATGAAGATTGCTTGTGTACATGCGATTGCCCGCATGGCGCATGTCGAAGCTGATGCTGCATCGTATGGTGAAAAATCTGCTTCATTTGGTCGTGATTACCTGATTCCGCGCCCATTAGATCAACGTTTGATTCTTGAAATTGCACCTGCAATTGCACAAGCAGCGATGGATTCTGGTGTTGCAACTCGTCCGATTCAAGACTTCTCTGCATATCGTCAACGTTTATCTGAATTCGTCTACAACTCTGCGTTTATGATGAAACCAATTTTTGCGCAAGCGAAAACTGATCCGAAACGCATTGCATATGCTGAAGGTGAAGATTTACGTGTACTTCGCGCGGTGCAAATTGCTGTTGATGAAGGTTTAGCAAAACCAATTCTTGTCGGTCGTCCTGCAGTCATTGAAGCGAACATCAAGAAATTAGGTCTACGTCTTGAAGACGGCGTGAACATCACTATCGTCGATCAAGAGAAAAACCCTGATTACGATAAGTTTGCTGACGATTACTACAGCATCATGCAACGTAAAGGTGTAACACCTGAATACGCTCAGCGTGAAGCACGTCGTCGCTCTACCCTGATCGCTGCAATGCTGGTTCGTCATGGTGTGGCTGACGGTATGCTATGTGGTACTTATTCTAGCTATGACATTCACTTAGACTTCGTCAGCAATGTGATTGGGCTAAAAGAAGGCCGTAATAACTTCTTCACGCTGAATGCATTAATGCTTGAAGATCGTAACTTGTTTATTGCCGACACTTACATTAACCGTAACCCAACAGCTGAACAGCTTGCTGAAATGACTATTTTAGCGGCTGAAGAAGTCCGCCGTTTTGGTATTACGCCGCGTGTAGCATTGCTTTCTCACTCAAGTTTCGGTTCTGACCAAAATGATCCTAGCGCTCAAAAAATGCGTAAGGTTTATGATATTTTGTCAGAAATTGCACCTGAACTTGAGGTTGAAGGTGAAATGCATGGTGATGCCGCATTGGATGAAAATATTCGTCATTTCGCATACCCGAACTCACGTTTTAAAGGTTCTGCGAACTTGCTGATTATGCCTAATCTGGATGCAGCGAACATTTCGTTCAACTTGTTGAAATCAACTTCAGGTAGTAACGTGACGATTGGCCCAATTCTTTTGGGTGCTGCAAAACCCGTTCATATTTTAACGCCAACAGCGACAACTCGCCGTTTAGTGAATATGACTGCATTGACTGTTGCAGAGATTCAAGAAAACGAAAAATTAGCACTCTAATTTAGTTGACCTGAACACACTTTGTGACTTGAGAAAACCTCTGTTCTGTAGCATGATTGCTCTAAGAATAGAGGTTTTTTCATGCAAGTTTATTTAGTAGGCGGTGCAGTTCGAGATCACTTGCTCGGGCACCCCTATCACGAAAAAGATTATGTCGTTGTCGGTGCAACGCCGGAACAATTACTTGCTCAAGGTTATCAACCTGTGGGTAAAGATTTCCCTGTTTTTCTTCATCCAGAGACCAAAGACGAATATGCCTTAGCCCGTACAGAACGTAAGTCTGGACATGGGTATCATGGCTTTGAATTTTATACCGACGTCAATGTCACACTCGAACAAGATCTCATTCGACGTGACCTCACGATCAATGCGATTGCCATGGATGATGCAGGCCAGATTTACGACCCCTATCATGGCCAACAAGATTTAGAGCGACGCATCCTTCGCCATGTGTCTGATGCCTTCGTCGAAGATCCATTGAGGGTTTTACGTATTGCACGTTTTGCGGCACGTTATAAAGCTTTAGGTTTTAAAGTGGCTGATGAAACACTTGCGCTGATGCAAGAGCTTGCTCAATCTGGCGAACTTGAAGCCCTTACACCTGAACGCGTTTGGAAGGAAACGTCTCGTGCGTTAATGGAAGACCATGCAGATGAATATTTTGAAGTTTTAAGAGCCTGTGGTGCTTTAAAAGTCTTATTCCCTGAAATTGATGCGTTATACGGTATTCCACAGCGTCCTGAATATCACCCTGAAATTGACTGTGGTATTCATACCATGATGTCGTTGCAGCAAGCCTGTCGTGCCAATTATTCTTTGGATGTTCGTTTTGCTGTATTGGTACACGACTTGGGCAAAGCACTCACTCCAGTAGATGAGTTACCGCGCCATATCATGCATGAAGAACGTGGGGTAAAACCCGTTACCGAAGTCTGTGACCGTATGCGTGTACCCACCAATACCAAGCAATTGGCCATCTCCGTATGTAAAGAGCATTTAAAATGCCATCAAGCCCTAAGCTTAAAACCGGGGACATTGTGGCGTCTGTTACAACGTATGGATGTGCTACGCCGTCCTGAACGTGTAGAGGCCTTTGTGCAAGCCTGTGAATGTGATTCACGTGGCCGTTTAGGTTTAGAGGATCGTGCCTATCCGCAAGCTCAATACGTTTTAGATGCCATGCAAGTGGTTCGCAATATTAAAGCTGCCGATCTTCCACCCGATATATCAGGGCCGGATATCGGTGAAATGCTGATTGAAAGACGTATTCAAGCCATTGCGGCACTTAAAACCAGTCAGTATGCAGTTGAAGCTTAATTAGAGCACCTTCGGGTGCTTTTTTAATTTACCTTTTCTATATTTTTAAAACTTTAACTTTTGCAATATTTCACCTTGCCCTTTCAGATATAGATAAGCTTTGAAAAATATCAGCATGCACATCAAGGCTCATTCATCTATGCTC
Source organism: Acinetobacter sp. YH12142 (assembly GCF_013418435.1). Classification (NCBI taxonomy): domain Bacteria; kingdom Pseudomonadati; phylum Pseudomonadota; class Gammaproteobacteria; order Moraxellales; family Moraxellaceae; genus Acinetobacter; species Acinetobacter sp. YH12142. Next base: position 11,436 of record NZ_VPCB01000011.1, read on the forward strand.
TAAGGAAAACCATCGAGCTGACAATATGCATCCCCAAATTCGTCCGTTACAACTCCAAGAAGATCTCCTCGACATTCATCAACTCACACTCCAATTGGGTTATGAAATACCACTAGAGCGACTCCAACAGCATTGGCAGTTGATTCATTTGGATAAGCATTATCAGACCTTGGTGATGACGGCTGATGACCGCGTCATTGGTTATGCAGGTTTTATCCAACAATACAGTTGGGAGTTTGAGGAAGAATTTATTCGGATTCAGGCTTTTGTCATTGATGCCCGTTACCGCGGTCAAGGTTTAGGGCGACGCTTCATGCAAGCCATTGAGCAAAGCGCTCGGCGACAAGTTCTAAAACGTATTTTAATCAACAGTGGTAATCGTCCGGAACGAGATGCCGCACATGCTTTTTATCAAAATTTAGGGTTTGAAGCCTATAGTTTGGGTTTTACTAAATATTTAAATTGATCGGCCAATTTTACCATCAGCCGATCCAGACATTTTTAAGAAATATCGGCTGGGAAACTAATGACTTTTTCAAGTTTTAACTGATTCGTTGCCACCATTAGCAATCGATCAATACCTAAGGCTATACCTGCACACTCGCTCATATGCGGTAATGCAGCAAGCAAATATTCATCAATCGGCATCACATGCAACCCAAGTTTAGCGCGCTCTGCATTATCTGCCTCAAAACGACTTCGTAAAACATCCGCATCAATCAGTTCATCATAAGCATTCGCTAACTCTAAACCTTCGATATAAAGCTCAAATCGTGCTGCAACCAATTCACCATCTTCGTCCACACGGGTTTTCGCCAAAGAAGCCATTTCCGGTGGAAAATCGGTCAGGAACACTGGCGTATCAAAACCGAGGCTCGGCTCAACATAATGCGAGAACAATAAATCGATATAGCCTAAACGGTCTTCACCCAGATCTAAGCTTAGCCCCACACGACGACAGCAATCTTTCAGATCTTGTAAAGAAGCTTGTAACGGGTTCAAATCCAAACGATCCATAAAGGCATGCTTATAGCTCAAAATAGTTGGACGAACTTCACCAAAGCGCTGTTTCAAAGTTTCATTCAATAAGTCCGTCACTTCAAACATCAAGTCTTTTAAGCTAAAACCCGGACGGTACCATTCCAACATGGTGAATTCACTGTTGTGTTTACGTCCATGTTCATCATCACGGAAAACTTTACAGATTTGGTAAATAGATCCACTGCCACTTGCCAACAGACGTTTCATGGCAAATTCAGGTGAAGTTTGCAAATAATGCGTTTGCTTTTGACCATTCACATGGCGCTGAGCCTGTACCGATGCTAAATGCACATCGGTGACACCCGCTTGAGAAAGCACAGGTGTTTCCACTTCTAGTACATCACGTGCCGCAAAAAACTGGCGAATTTGAGCATACATCGTGGCACGTGCACGAAGTGCAGTGAGTTCACAACTCGGTTGAAAGTTCATTTGACTCATGCTGCTGGGCCTCCATGTGCAGCCCATTCACGGCGTAAAGGATAGGTTTTACGTAAATAATCAAAGGCTTTTTGATCCACCTTGCCGTCTTTTAGGCAAGCACGTAAGTTGGCATCATCACGAGCGATGTCATAAATATCTTTTAAATAACGCTGTAATACCGTCTTAAAGTCAGCACCCGTAAAATACTGCTCACAGACGGGCAACTGACTTTCAAAAGCTTTATTTATCGGTTGCTTGAAAGTTTGACAAAATGCCTCATAGATCATCTGTGTGCCACGTGCTTTACCTTCCAAGCTGTAGCCTGCAATATGGGGTGTCACCACGTAAATTAAATCCAACAACGCTGCTGAAATCTCTGGCTCATGTTCAAAAACATCTAAGACCACTTTACGCTGAGTTTGTTGAATATCGGCAATTAAGGCAGCTTCTTCGACCACTGGCCCACGCGCGGAATTAATCAAAATCGCTGAAGGCTTCATAACGGCAAGTGCAGCAGCATTAATTAAATGATAGGTTGGATATTCCCCCACTTTAGTTAGTGGCACATGGATACTAATCGCATCTGCTTTTTTTAACAGTTCTGCAAATTCAACTTGTTTCACATGATCAGATTGCACAAATGGATCATAGCCAATGACATTCCAACCGAATAATTCTGCCATGACGGCCAAACGTGAACCAACATTACCTAAACCAACAATGCCTAAAGTAAATTGTTCATTTGCATTCAACAATTCAGGTTTAACGTAAAGCAATGCCGTAATCACATATTCTGCAACCGCTTGTGCATTACAACCTGCGGCATTTGACCAAGCAATCCCCTGCTTTTCTAAAGCAGTAATCTCTAAATGATCTGTTCCAATCGTAGCACTACCGACAAATTTGAGTGCGGTCTGTTGAATTAAGTCTGCATTTACCTGAGTCACCGATCGCACCAATAATGCATCGGCTTCTTTGACATCTTCATGGGTCAGTGTTCGACCTGCTGCTTGCTTTATTTCACCAAATTCGGCAAAAAAATACTCAGTAAATGCCAGATTTTCATCTGCAACGATTTTCATAGTTCATCTCATAGTTCCACTATAAACATGATAACGCGTTGCCCAAGCCATGACTATTCTTCTGCACATGAGGCATAGCGCCTATACTCTATGAGCTAGATGATTGAAAATTATATTAGCGACAATAATCTGACCGCTGATCTTCAATTAAAGACAAGGCCGCCTGCCAAGCCGCTTGAATAATGGGCTCGGCCATCGGATTTTCAAACTGCTGCAACGTATGTTCACAAACCTTCGGACTCGGATAATGCAATGTAGCACTCGACAACGCTTTTACTTGAATTTGACAAGCCCGTTCTAAAAAGTAAATTTCATGAAATGCCCGTGCCACACTATCTCCAGTCGCAAGCAAGCCGTGATTGCGTAAAATCATACAGCGATAATGCTTCATATCCTGTACCAATCTTTCACGCTCTTCAGTTGAAAAGGCTATGCCCTCATATTCATGATAAGCAATGTTCTGATAGAACTTTAACGCATGTTGTGAGATTGGCAATAATCCATGTTCCTGTGCAGAAACTGCCACGCCATCCGCAGTATGCGTATGAATCACGCAATTAATATTTACACGCGCATGATGTAAGGCAGAATGAATCACAAAGCCTGCTACATTCACCATCTTCCCTGCATCATAGGTTTCAACAATTTTACCTTCATGATCAATTTTGACCAAATCCGAAGCCGTCATTTTGTCAAAGGTCACACCATAGCGATTAATCAGAAAATGATCTGGTTCATGACTTAAACGCAGGCTGATATGGGTATCAATTAAGTCGGTCATTTTATAATAAGCCACCAAGCGATACAGTGCCGCCAATTGACAACGCGCTTGCCATTCCAGTTCATGAATAAGCTCTGGTTTCTGCATGGATGAATTCCTTTTCTAAATCGATTGATCTTGTTTTCTGTTTATTGTGAATAATTAATAGCATGTCATATCCATGCTGTATATCAGCTTCGCCTGTCGAAAAAATAATTCAAAAATTTTAGGCAAAAAAAAACCCCAATGTAAAACATTGGGGTTTTTTGAATATGGCGGAAGCGGTGAGATTCGAACTCACGGAGGACTCGCGCCCTCGTCGGTTTTCAAGACCGGTGCATTAAACCGCTCTGCCACGCTTCCATGGCCGCTATCATATAAATAAAAATTCAGATTGGCAAATTATTTTGCCTTATTTTGAACACTTGGCGAATCGTTCAGACAAAATTTAGGCGATTGTAAAATTTTGGCTTAGAGCTGAAAAACAGATGCTCAATCAATATATATTAAATTAAGATCATAGCTAATTACATTGCCTCAATTTACGCATATAAAAAAACCCTGATGTTAAAACATCAGGGTTTTTGAATTTGGCGGAAGCGGTGAGATTCGAACTCACGGAGGACTCGCGCCCTCGTCGGTTTTCAAGACCGGTGCATTAAACCGCTCTGCCACGCTTCCATGGCCGCCATCATATAAATAAATTTCAGCAATGGCAAATTATTTTGTAAAAAACACGTCCAATTGAACAAAATAAGAGCAGTTTGTTATTTTTCAGTACTTTCGCCCATTTCATAACGAATTGAATTGATATACCAACATTTTTTTCCCAGTGGGGTCAGGACTTCGACCTCATCATCCACTTGCTTGGACAGGAGTGCTCGAGCCATAGGTGAATCAATTGAGATATGCTGTGGATGATGATCATAAATTTCATCTACCCCCACGATCCTTAACGTTTTTTGTTCGCCTTCATCATTTTCAATATCGACCCACGCCCCAAAATAGACTTTCCCTTTTTGTTCGGGTGAATAATCGATAATACGAAGCTCTTCCAAACGTTTTCCCAAATAGCGTACACGTCGGTCAATTTTGCGTAACAATTGCTTATTATATTGATAATCCGCGTTTTCCGAACGGTCGCCAAGACTGGCCGCCCAGTTCACTTTTTTGGTAATTTCAGGTCGTTCTTCATGCCATAAATGTTGAAGTTCAGCGACCAATAAATCGTGTCCACCACGGGTAATTAAGTTAGATTTCATGATGATTTTTCGGCCTTGAGCAAGCGCTGATTTTTACAAAACATGCCTATTTTATCCTCCATTTCTACACAGGCAAAGTATATAAAATTTATTCGTAAACAAAATCAATTATTTATGTTACATATTTTAATATTTTTTCGTACAAAATTTGACAAGTATTTTTTTGCTTATTATTATGCGCACATCTTTTAGGCTTGTTTAATTTTTATCCAGTGTAGATTTTCTACACATTTCCCGAAAACCCCTAGTCATTTTTGAATGACGTCATGACTGCCCAACCCTTATTGAATTTATCAAACTTGAAAAAGTCTGAGGCGTGTTTGCCTTTGCTTTTTAGGGCATAAATTACTTGTAGCGGAGACAACATGCACAGTAGTTCAACTTCTGGGTCGAGGCTTTGCCTTAACTCTTTTAACTCTCTCCCATTTAAAGCGCTTGCACTTAGTACTGTCTTAATTCCTTTTCACAGTATTAATGCCAGCAAAACAGCTCATCAATATGATGCTGTCGTCAACAGTAATAAACTCACTGTTGTTGCCGTTGCCAATCCTGACATTGTTTTTCAGGATGGTAAACATCGACATGGTTTTGGTTACGACCTTGCACGTAACTATGCAGAAAGTTTAAATGTCCAATTAGATTTTAAAACAGTGAATGACAATGCCACTGCTTTAAAAATGGTTGCCAAAGGTCAAGCCAATTTTGCTATGACCACTGCCGAAATGAGTACCATTGAAGCCAAGCATTTGACGTCATTTTCAGCCAGTTGTGGTGATACCGTTTCTTTGAAAAAGAATGGTTTAAACAGCAACTTAAACTGGGTATTTAAAAATGCAGACGATCCACTCAGCCAAACCGCGAGTGGCTTTATTTGCCGTGCCAAACAAAATGGCGCAATTGGACAGTTGGCATCATTCTACAACCGTAATGTGGTCAAACAAGATTCTTGGAATGTGATTCAACGTGATTTAAGTAAACGTATGCCGATCTATAAGGCAAGTTTTAAAAACACGGCCAAGCAATACGACCTAGACTGGCATTTATTGGCAGCAATTGGTTATCAAGAGTCTTACCTCAAACCTGACTCGGTATCCCCGACCGGTGTTCGTGGCATTATGATGCTGACCAACAGTACAGCAAAAGCTATGGGTGTGAGCAACCGTACAGATGCGACTCAAAGCATTCAAGGTGGTGCAAAGTACTATGACCAAATGCTAAACCGTTATAGCAACATTCCCTACCCTGATCGTAATTGGTATGCCTTAGTGGCTTATAACATGGGTCCTGGTGCTGTAAGTCAGATTCAAAAGCGCATCCAGTCTCAGGGTAAAAACCCGAATAAGTGGGTGAATTTATATGCTTATCTTGACCGTAACAAAGCCAGCAATGGTCGTTATCGTCAAGCTGTGCAATATGTCACGCGTATTCGTGCGTATTTGGAACATATTAAAACCACACCTCAACTTGTGAATATCTAATATTCGTCTACCTAACATTTACATGTGAGCGCACAAAAAAAAAGCTTACCTTTAGGTAAGCTTTTTTCGTTTTAAACTTAAGCAGTTTGCTCAAGTACTTTTTTGAACAAATCTTTTTGCTCAGCACTTGGTTTTGCTGTTTGTAATGCCATCAATTGTGACATATCACCTTGTACTTTTATTTTGCCCGTCATAAACGCTTGCATCGCTGCAGCCATATCAAACTCAAGGAATACTTTACGTAAAGTTTCAGCATCCATGTTCAAAGTTGTTTTCGCGTTTGAAGATAAACCTTTTTTAATTGCACCACCATCTAATGACAATTCAGTATTGCCTGCAGCGTCAGCAACCACAAGGTTAATTGCAAGATTAGCCAATGCAGGTGGTAAGTTTAAATCACCAGCTTGAGCTGTCAGAGTTTCTACAGTTGAAAACCAATCATCAGTTAAAAAAGCAGGCATGATCTTTCCTCAATTTATTTTGTTCGTGTGTGTTGCCGTTCCGGACAACATCAGTGCAAGCATATTTTGCTTGAGGTTTGTTATAGCATGATCATTTGTGAAAAGGCTAAAGTTTTTTGTACGCACCGTTCAATATTTAACTGTTTAATAACAAAATGAGAAAAATCATAAGCATAAAAAAGGCATTCCGTAGAATGCCTTTTGCGTGATGAGGTTTTCGGCTTAATCTGCCATAAACCCTAAGTTCACCATATTAATGCGTTTGCTTTCTGACTCACCTTCTTCAGTTGAACAACTTTCGCTATTTTTGAAGTCAAATTCGCGTTGTTCATCTAGGGCTTCAAAGTCGAATAACTCACGGTCAGCCAGTTGTGAAGGTGATACATTTTGCAACGCACCAAAAATACTGTGTAAACGTTTTGGAAATTCTTTATCCCAAGTACGCAGCATGTCATTTAGCATCGCACGTTGTAAGTTTTCTTGAGAACCACACAAATTACACGGGATAATTGGGAACTTACGCATTTCTGCATATTTGATAATGTCTTTTTCTTCCACATAAGCCAGTGGACGAATCAAAATGTTCTTTTTATCAGAAGACAATAATTTCGGTGGCATGGCTTTTAAGCTGCCGCCATGGAACAAGTTCAAGAAGAACGTCGCCAAAATATCATCACGATGATGACCTAAAGCCACTTTCGTCGCCCCAATTTCTTGAGCAAAGCCGTATAACGAACCACGACGTAAACGTGAGCATACTGCACAATACGTTTTACCTTCTGGGGTTAAACGTTTAGTAATGCTGTAGGTATCTTTTTCTAAGATGTAATACGGAATTTTGTTTTCTTCTAAATAACGTGGCAATACTTCTTCAGGGAAACCCGGTTGTTTTTGGTCAAGGTTGACCGCAACCACATCAAAATTAATCGGTGCAATACGCTTAAACTGCAACAAAATGTCGAGCAAGGTATAACTGTCTTTACCGCCTGAAATACAGACCATCACCTTGTCGCCCTCTTCGATCATTTTAAAATCACGAATGGCATGACCGACCTGACGGCGTAGCTTTTTCAATAAACGATAATACGCAGAGCTAGTTGGTAGTTCTGGTTTGAAATTAAATCCTTGTTCGGACTCAACTGGCGAGAACATAGACGAGTTAAACCTAAAAAAAAATACCGCGCAATTTTATCCGATTCGCAGACTTCTCGCATCAAAAGAATGTAATTTCCGAAAAAAGTAAAAATACTGTCATGATCACGTCATCCTCAGCGCATTATTTTATACGGTCGAGTTCATTTTTTAGGCGAAACGCTTATCTTTTGGACTTTTCCACAGTTGTCCACAAAAGCTGTGGATAACTTTGTGGATTTTAAATGACTTGACAAGGTGAGCTGCCCTTATTTTAAGGCTTCTATTTAAATTGATCATTTTTTGATCAATTTATTATCCCTTACTTATCAATGCTTTAGATGTGTCAAGTTATGCTCATTAAAAAAAAATAAATATTTTTTTTGATTATTGAATCATCAAAATGACTTGATTTTTACAAAGTAAAGAAGAAATCAGCCCTCGAAGCCTTTTCATCTGATTTTTTTTTGATAAACTCTATTTTAACTGTTTGGGGACAGAATTTTTTTCTTCACAATAAAATGAAAAACAATACTTGGACTTTGGGGCTGTTATTAAGTGGAAGTGTGGCTATCAGTTTAGCTGCACCGAGCATTTTTGCCGGCCAAACGATCTATCAATTACGTGAAAGTAACGGCACAACGCTACTAACCAATAAACAAGGCCGCTATAGCAATCTGAAAGTCGAGAAAAAAACCTACTATCCGGACAGTAATATCCATAGTTATAGTAACTGGGGCTCAAATGAAGCGTCTGTGTTGCCAAGCTATAGCCGTAATAAAAATGCCTTTGACAATATTATTAAACAAGCCGCGGCCCAACATGGTGTTTCCGAAGGTCTGATCAAAGCGGTGATGCATACCGAATCTGGTTTTAACACCAATGCACGCTCACCAGTCGGTGCGCAAGGATTAATGCAACTCATGCCTGCCACAGCACGTCGCTTCAATGTATCGAATGCCTACGATCCACATCAGAACATTATGGCTGGTGCGCGCTATTTATCTTGGCTACTGAAACGTTTTAATGGCAACACCTCACTTGCCTTAGCTGGTTATAACGCAGGTGAAGGCAATGTCGCAAAATATGGTGGCATCCCACCTTTTCGTGAAACTCAAGACTATGTCCGCCGTGTCACTAGCCGCTACAGCAACCTATATGCTGGTAGTTTAAGTGTCTCGGGTTCGAGCAGTTCAAATAGCACTTCTAATAGTGGTCGGATTATTGCCAGTTCGGACAATTATCATGCTGCTGCCCCTGCTGTTGCCAAGTCACCGGCACGTCAAATTATTCAAACGGACAATGGTAGTTTTACCGATGCACCTTCAGGTTCATTTGCGACAGCAAATGCTTCTGCCTCAGCGCGCATTTATCTCAATGAATAAAATCACTGATTTTGTAAAATTGCATCTGTTTTACTAATTTTTCCTTGAAATTTTAAGACTTTCACCTCATATTGAGTTTAATGATTTTTATTTGTAAATCAGATCATTTTTCTATAATAAGAGGATTTACCCAATGATGCGGATTGGTTTGTTCTTGCTGACCAACCTCGCGGTACTGGTTGTAGCTGGCATAATCTTGTCACTCTTCGGTGTCGGTAGTTACCACGGTGCAGGCGGCTTAAACTTAGGCAACTTGCTCGTTATCTGTTTTGTGTTCGGTATGGTGGGTTCGATGATCTCACTATTCATGTCAAAATGGATGGCGAAAAAAACCACGGGTACAGAGCTGATTGACCCTAATGCACCACGTAGCCAAGCTGAAGCATGGTTACTCAACGAAGTTGCGCAACTAGCACAACGTTCTGGTATCAAAATGCCAGAAGTGGGTATTTTCCCATCGTACCAGTCAAATGCCTTTGCAACAGGCTGGAACAAAAATGATGCTTTAGTGGCGGTTTCTACCGGTCTACTGGAGCGTATGAACAAAGATGAACTCCGTGCCGTACTCGCTCACGAAATTGGTCACGTAGCCAATGGTGACATGGTGACCCTTGCTTTGGTGCAAGGTGTAGTCAACGCCTTTGTCATGTTCTTTGCACGTGTAGCAGGTGACTTTATCGACCGTAATGTCTTCGGTCGTGAAGATGGTGAAGCACCGGGTATCGCATACTTCGTCATTACGATTGTATTAGATATTGTCTTTGGTATCGCAGCGTCTGCTATTGTGATGTGGTTTTCTCGCTACCGTGAATACCGTGCCGATGAAGCTGGTGCGCGTCTAGCAGGTAAACAAGCGATGATTTCTGCCCTATTACGTTTACAAGCAGAATCTGAAATGCCAGATCAAATGCCAAAAGAAATGAAAGCCTTTGCTATTTCTGCGGGTCAAGAACAAGGTTTCAGCTTAGCTGCATTGTTCCAAACACACCCAACGATTGAACAACGTGTTGCGGCTTTACAACAATTAGATTGCCCATAATTCAGCATCTGATGTAAGTCGTAAAAAAGCCTCCCTATGGAGGCTTTTTTAAGTCTAATTTTTCCGAACATTTACTGTCTTATCAATAATCTTTCAGCTGAACGATCTTTCAATTGAATAGCCTCTCAGTGATCGCGTTCAAGCAACAAGGCATTTCTATCTACAATACTCCATTGGCCTTTAACCATTGCCAAAGCAATGAACCACCCATATAAATTGCAAAGATAAAGACTAATAAGAAAATCATCCCGAGTATATCTGGGATATGGATCCATATCCATGCAACCACAGGGTTGCGCCAAAAAGCCGATTGCTGTTGTTTCTGTTCTAATTTTTCATGTAAAAACGGATGTACCACATGTTGATCTGTACTGATTTGATATTCTTCACGAATGTGCGTATGTACAACATCTAAAGCTTTACGGCTCGGTCGAATAAACACATCAAAGATCGTCCCTGCAACAGGAATAAACCCCACGACAGCATCTATAACTGCGAGTTTCATCACACCATTTAATTTGGCTTGTGGTACGCCAATCTGTTTGGCTTTATAGACAGCATAACAGGTCAAGACAAATCCTGCGATATCACCAGCGACCGGAATGGTACTCAACGCTGCGTCCGCACCTACCCCTTGTCGAGTAAATGGAATTCGAACCACCGAGTCCATCATATTGGCAAACTTGGCGAGATCACGTTCAAGACGAATGACTTCTTGCTTAGACATTTTTTGTTTTAATGGTTCAGTCATGTTTTATCCAATAAAAACCGTGTAAATCACTGAGATTAAAACATATTAGAAGTCTTCAATCTGTAGCAAAATGCTAATCTCTATAAATTGAGCAATTGTGAAGCAATCATCAAATACACCACCACGCCTGTCGCATCACAAATCGAGGTCACCAAGGGTGCAGATGCACTTGCAGGATCGAGCTTCAACTTATTGAGTACAAAGGGCAAACTCATGCCAATTAAACAACCGAGCAATACGATACCCATCATACTCAGTGCCAAGACCAAGGCCACGGTTGCATCACCACGGTAGTAGCCTAAAATAGATACAGCAATGGCCATGGTTCCGCCGAGGCAAAGAGCGACGAGTGTCTCCCGTCCCAACAAATAAAACCAATCACGAATTTTTACATCCCCAGTGGCAAGCGCTCGCACCATTAAGGTCGCAGACTGTGAACCTGCATTGCCTCCACTTCCGACCAATAAGGGTAAGAAAAAAACCAAGACGATATGTGCTGCAATGATGTCTTCATAATACGAAATACCTAAACCGGACAATAAACTGCCAAAGACCAATATTACCAACCAGAACACCCGCTTTTGATACAACTTTAAAATCGGTGCTTTCTTAATGCTCATACCTGGTTCGGTACTCACCGCACTGGCTTTTAAAAAGTCTTCAGTGGTTTCAGCCTGTACCACATCCATCGCATCATCATAGGTGACAATCCCCATCAAACGCTGAGCATGATCCACAATCGGCAAGGCCATAAAATCATATTCAGCCAATTTTCGAGCAATACTTTCTTGATCTTCATCTATCCAGCCGGTCACCACATCTTTGGTCATCACCTGTTGAATTCGTGCATCACGGTCAGCCTGCAAAATTTGCCGCAGTGAAATCACCCCTTCTAATTGAGACTGATCATTGGTGACATAAATTAAATATAGGGTTTCACGGTCATGCGGTTCATGGCGCAAGGCCTCTATGGCTTGTTGCATGGTAAAGTCAGCAGACATACTGACATAGTCTGAACTCATGATTGCACCTGCAGACTCTTCTGCATATGCAGATAATGCCTTTAGATGCTCTTGGGTATCTTGATCAAGTTGTTGATAAATCCGATCTTGTTCTGCATCAGTTAAACTTTTATATAAGTCCGTTGCATCATCAGAATGCATATCATCAAATAGTTCAATTTGTAGACGCAGTGGATAACGTGAAATCAGCTGTCGCTGTGACTCAAAAGGGAAAAACTCAAATACCAAGCCTTGATGGTCTAAACCTGAAAGTAACTCGATTTGATCTTCGATTGGAAATTGCTGAATTAAACGAGCCTGATCAGCGTAGTTCAGAGGCTGTAAAGCGAAAACTGCTGCTGCATAATTTTGTTGTTGCAGCAAAGCGGAAATTTCACGCTGTCTTTGTATTAAATCCGCCATTCAACTCACTCTTATTTTAATCTTTCTATGTAGAGCACATTTTGAAGGATAAACTAAAGAGTTTCAAATCTCTTCAATATGTTCTCGGTGAACGTTCTTTGCGAAAATTCTCTGTGAACATTCCCTGTCGAAAGTTTGGTGACATAAATTTGGCGACATAAAAAGCCACCGCGATGTACTCAAGCTTTCACGGTGGCTTTTACTAGAGCTATACACTGTGCGTGAATTATTTCTAAGTTTCAGACACCGGTTTGATTTTAAAAATAGAGCGGACCATCACATACATAAACGGAATAAAAATCAGCACCAAGACCGTACCGAATATTACCCCACCGAGTACGCTTACCCCAATCTCTTGACGACTGGCTGCACCTGCGCCAAAAGCAAGAACTAAAGGAACCACCCCTGCACCAAAAGCCAAAGAGGTCATCAAAATAGGACGTAAACGTAGTGCTGCGCCTTCCATTGCAGCCTCGATTACATGTTTGCCTTTTTCTTGTGCCATCGCTGCAAACTCTACAAGCAAGATCGCATTTTTACAGGACAGACCGATGGTCGTCAGCAAGGCAATTTGGAAATAGATGTCATTTGGAAAACCGGTCATGTAGCTAAACAAAATATTACCGCCTATCCCGAGTGGAATCGCACTCATGACTGCGGTCGGAATGCTCCAACTTTCATATAGGGCGGCAAGACAGAGGAAAATAAATCCAATCGAGACCAAATATAGCCAAATCGCTTGATGACTTGATTTTTGCTCTTCAAAAGATAAACCACTCCATGCCACATCCACGCCAGGCACCTGATCGACTAAAGCTTTAACATCCTGCATGGCTTGGCCACTTGAGACATTTTTGGCTGTATCCGCTTCCATTTGTAATGCGGTGTATCCCATAAAGCGATTGACGACTTCAGGGCCGCCACTCCAGCCAATGGTTGAAAAATTACTAAATGGAATCATTTCATTTTGGTCATTACGTACATGCCAATAAGCCAAATCTTCTGGTTTAGAACGGAATTCGGCATCTGCCTGCATCATGACGCGTTTAATACGTCCACGGTCAATGAAATCGTTAATATAACTCCCGCCCCATGCACTACTCATGGTGCTATTAATCGCATTTTGCGTTAAACCCATAGCCATCGCTTGTTTTTGATCAATATCAACTTTCAGTTCAGCTTTGTCTGGGTTAGAGCGTTTGTCTAAATTTTCGAAACTACTGAATTGTGCGGATTTCTCTTGCAGGCTTTTAAATTGCTCATCGAGATAAGCACGACCCTCACCATTCATATCTCGCAGCCAAAACTCCAGACCATCGGTTTGCCCAAGACCGCTGACTGAAGACGGCATGCTGACATTGATTTGTGCATTGTTGAACTTTTTAAAATGTTTCATAGCACGTTCACGAATCGCTTGCGCTGAATTGTATTGTCCTGAACGTTCATCCCAATGCTTCAGTGCAATAAAGCCTTGCCCTAAGTTTTGACCCGTACCAGAAAAATTTCGTCCATAACGAATCATCACCAAATCAATATTTTGCTTTTCTTCAGTCAAAAAGTACTGCCGAATTTGTTCACCGATCTCACGACTTTTCGACATCGGTGCACCTTCTTGTAATTTAAGTTGCACACTCAAAATGCCCTGGTCTTCACTAGGAATAAAACTGGTCGGCAAAGCACGATAAAACAAAGCAAATACCGTAATGAGCCCCGCAAACAAAACCACCGTCCATAAGCGATAACGAACCGTGGCTTGTGCAAGTGCTAGATATTTGGTTTTTAAAGTCTCTAATTTGGTGTTAAACCAAATCGCCCAGCGCTGTGGTTTCGGATTGGGTTTTAAAATTAAGGCACATAATGCAGGGGTTAAAATCAGCGCAACCATCAGTGACAAGCCCATTGCAGCCACGAGTGTGATGGAAAATTGTCTATAGATCACGCCCGTTGAGCCACCAAAGAACGCCATGGGAATAAATACAGCGGTCAATACCAAAGTAATCCCGATTAATGCCCCGCTAATTTCATGCATCGACTCGATGGCCGCTTGTTTTGCTGTTAACTGTTGTTCATGCATTAAACGTTCGACGTTTTCCACCACAACAATCGCATCATCGACCAACAGACCGATGGCCAGTACCAATGCAAACAATGTGAGCGTATTAATGGTCATGCCCAAAGCATATAAAATCGCTAAAGTCCCAAGAATCACCACAGGCACCGTAATCGCAGGTATCAGCGTTGCTCGCCAATTTTGTAAGAAGATAAACATCACCAAAACCACCAGTAAAACGGCTTCGAATAACGTTTTCACCACTTCTTTAATCGATTCTTGTACAAATGGCGTGTTATCCCGTGGATAAACGATTTTATAACCGGCAGGTAATTGCTTCGCTAACTGTTCAATTTCTTGCTTAATTAAGGCTGAGGTTTCAAGTGCATTTGCCCCAGAAGCCAATGAGATCCCCATCCCTGAAGATGGATACCCGTTAATGGTATTAACCCCTGAATAATTTTCCGCACCCAATTCAACACGTGCAACGTCTTTTAAATAGACAAAACTGCCGTTTCGTGCAGATTTGACAATAATATTTTCAAATTCTTCAACTGACTTTAAACGTGAACCTGAAGTGACTTTTGCATTGAGATATTGATCCGATACACTCGGCAATTCACCTACGGCTCCGGCTGCAACCTGCGTATTTTGTGATTCAACAGCCGCACGGATATCACTGGGCATAAGGCTATATTGCTTTAACTTCAGTGGGTTGAGCCAAATGCGCATGGCAAATTGCGAACCAAAAACATCGACTTCACCGATACCCTCAATTCGAGCAATGTCCTGCTCTAGATGAGTCATCATATAGTCACCAAGTTCGATATTCGAACTCTTGCCAGTCTCATCATAGAGGCCGATAACCATATGGGTATCACCCAAAGATTTATAGACATTTACCCCTTGGCGCTGCACATCTTCAGGCAGCCGATTGATTACTCCATTTATGGCATTTTGTACTTGTACTTGAGCGGTATCTGGGTCAGTGCCATTTTCAAAACTGATGCTGATCCGGCTTCGACCTGAAGAGTCGCTGCTTGAACTAAAATATAAAAGGTGATCAATTCCTTTAATTTGTTGTTCAAGAACTTGTGTGACACTTTCCTCAACTGTTTCTGCTGACGCACCGCTATAACTTGCGCTGACCGTAATTCGTGGTGGCGCAATATCTGGATAGCGCTCTACCGGTAAATTGAGCACAGCAAATAGCCCGAGCGCCATGACGATGATCGCCAAGACACCTGCAAAAATTGGTCGATAAATAAAAAACTTAGACAGCATCAGTCCATGTCACTTTTCAATTAATGAAATAAAAAATGTAGATTGAATTTTTTCAAAAAATCTTATTGATAATCAATCACAATGAGCTTAATTACAAGCCTAGGCTACATAAAAACCTTGCTTCAAGCTGAATATGTAGAAAATATGGAGAGCTTCCACTTCAGTTATTTTAGTAAATTTATGTGACAAAACCGCCTCTGTCATGAAGCCTTAGCCACTGCCCTGCAATGTATGCCTGCAACATCATTCATTTATATAAAAAGATGCAGAGGCAGCCATGAAAAAACAATTAACAAAGCAGTTGAATATAGCGATAACAAGTAAAGTGAAATCCTCATGGGGCGTGTCTTCACTGCTCCTTTTTAGCGTTTTCGGTTTATCTGCATGTAATTCGGATGACGATAAAACCCATGTCACCAAGCCCCCTGTTTTGCCTGATACTGGTTTTATCATTGTTGGGCATCGTGGTGCCAGTGCTTTGCGACCTGAGCATACTCTTGCCGCATATCAAAAAGCGATTGATGATGGTGCGGATTTTATCGAACCCGATTTAGTGCCAACCAAGGATGGCTATCTGGTTGCGCGCCATGAAAGTGAAATTTCAGGGACAACCAATATTAGTACGCTGTCACAATTTGCGGATCGAAAAACCACCAAAAAAATCGATGGTATCGACTATACAGGATGGTTTACGGAAGACTTTAATTTGAATGAACTGACTCAAAATGTAAAAGCACGTGAGCGTATTGCTCAATATCGCCCTAATAACACTCAATATAATGATCAATACAGCATCCCAACGCTCGAACAAATCATTGAACTTGCCGAAGCTCATTATAAAAAAACTGGAAAAATTGTTGGTTTATATATTGAAACCAAGCATCCAACATTTTTCCAACAGCAAAATCTAGCCATGGAAGATCGTTTACTCACCACGCTTGCCAAATACAGTTATACACGTGATATCGCGCCTGTATATTTACAGTCTTTTGAAACCACCAATCTTAAATACTTACGTGATCAACTCACGCAAAAGAAAACCCTCAAACATGGCAAAATTATTCAATTATTAGATAGCCCAACTGCCATACCGGGTGACTTACAGCAGCAAACGTCTCCACAAAATTATGCAAGCTTAGCCACAGCAGAAGGCCTAAAATCAGTGGCAAAATATGCAGATGGTGTAGGTCCAAGTAAAACGTATATCTTTTCAAACACTGAATTTAAACAAACCAGTTTTGTCAAAGATGCCCATGCTGCTGGTTTGAAAGTCCATCCTTATACGCTCAGACCTGAAAATGGTTTTTTACCTGACTATTTAAAATGTAACTCAGTGGCGACCGAACGTTGTGATACGGGTGCAGCTAAAGAATTTGAGAACTTCTATAAAGCTGGTGTAGATGGTGTATTTGCCGATGATCCAGGACTGGCACGTAAAACCTTAACGCAACTACAAAAGCCCTAATATTCCTAAAATGAAAAAAGACGCCGAGGCGTCTTTTTTATTGTTCAATGGAAACCTTAAAGCGGGTTTGCCAAATATTCTGCGGCTGACTGCGTTGCCACTGGCTGAGGTGCTGGAGCT
>NZ_VPCB01000013.1:0-104940 GCF_013418435.1 Acinetobacter sp. YH12142
AGAGGAATTGCCACAAGATACGATAAGCTAAAACGTAACTATCAAAGCGCTGTTGCTTTAGCTTGTATATTTATATGGTTGCCTCTTTAGCTCAATTTATCGGCTGTAAATGTCAACACACCCTAATTTAAAAAGACTTATATCTAATTTTTGTAAAAAATTAACATCATAAAATCAACTCCATTGTTAATTACACTTGTCTATATAACTAGTATTTATAAGACTGCTTGTAGATAAAAAAAGCCGATCTAATGATCGGCTTTTTTAAATACTGTATAAACTTAAGCGGCTTTCGCTTTCGCCATCAGCGCTTCAATCTCTTCTACAGATTTCACCACTGCAGCGGTTAAAACACGTGGACCATTTTGAGTTGCTACAACATCATCTTCAATACGGATACCAATACCACGCCATTTTTCATCAACAGTTTCATCATCTGGCGCAATATAAAGCCCCGGCTCAACAGTCACGACCATACCTTCTTCATAGGCACGCCATTCACCGTCTTGTTTATATGAACCAACGTCATGCACGTCCATACCGAGCCAGTGGCCTGTGCCATGCATATAGAACTGACGATAACCTTCTTTTGCGATGATTTCGTCAATATCTCCCTGCATGATGCCCAAATCAAGCAAACCTTGAACTAAAATACGCACTGCAACGTTATGCGGTTCTTTATACGAGTTGCCGATACGCACAGCATCAATCGCCGCAATTTGCGAATCGAGCACGACATTATAAAGTGCTTTTTGTTCAGGGCTGAATTTACCGTTAACAGGGAAAGTACGGGTAATGTCTGAGGCATACAGTTGATATTCACACGCTGCATCAATCAGTACCAAATCACCATCTTTCAATTCTTTGTCATTTTCCACATAGTGCAAAATACAGCCATTTTCACCACCACCAACGATGCTGTTATAGGACGGTACACAGCCATTTATACCAAAGACATAATTCAGTTCTGCTTCTAGTGCATATTCCATCATGCCCGGTTTGACTGTTTGCATGGCGCGGGTATGCGCTTCTGCTGAAATATCCGAAGCAATCTGCATCAATTCGAGTTCATCATCAGACTTATGCAAACGCATTTCATCGATAATGCGGTCCAGTTGAATGACTTGTGCAGGCGCACTTGCACCCTTACGTGATTCACCGCTTGCAGCTGCAATCCACTGCGCCACACGAGCATCAAAATTTGCTTGCTGCCCGATACGGTAAAATAATTTATCTTTATTTTGTAATTTTTCTAAAATTTCTTCGTCTAATAAATCGATAGCAAAGGCTTCATCCGCGTCATAGTCATCAATCGCGCCATCAATACCCGCACGGTAACCATTCCAAATTTCCATTTCACGGTCACGTTCACGGCAGAACAAACTATAGCTATAACCTTCTTCTTCGCTATCAAAGGTTTCAATCACTGCAACCGCTTCAGGTTCAGCAAAACCTGTTAAATAAAAGAAACTACTATCAGCACGGAATTTATAGTCGGCATCACGGTTTCGCATGGCTTCTTTGCTCGTGGCAATAATTGCGATGCTGCGTAAGCCCATTTCACCTGCAAGGATGTCACGACGTTCCTGAAAATCTGCTTGAGTTAATTTCTTCATGGATATGCTTCTTATACGTTTGGACTATGATTGATTTAATAGGATGATGAACTCCTTAGATAGAGTCCATCATCTATTAATTATTAATGCAAAAAGAATGCCTTAACTTGGACGGTGTGGAGTGAACATTTCAACCACATTGCCCGCTTGAGCCGATGAATTTTTAGCACTCAGTTGTAGCAACGGTGTTTCTGAAACATCAACTTTGGTACGTCCCATAGACAGGCTTACTGGGATTAAACGAACAAATTCGTATAATTCCTGATAGCTTTCTTCACCTTCTTCATCATCATCTGAATCTTCAAACTCAACTGAAGCGACATCTTGTAAATGCTCAATCAATTCTTGTTCATTGGTACGCAGATGTCCTGCCGCCAAACCAAAACCAAGAACCACACCTGCACACCAGTCTGCCAAGGCTTGCACACGCTCACCCAGTAAGTGATCATCATCTGGTAATAAAGAAAGATAGTCGAGTTCATCATCTGAAAGTGAATGAGCTACATCTTCTGCTTCTTCAGTTAACAATGCCAATGCATCTTCGTCTAATTCAGCAACATCAAGCGTTGCTAAAATTTGTTGCCACTCTTCACGACTCGGTGGTTGTGACACACAAACTATACCGGTGAGTAGACCATGTAACTCACTTGGGCTTGAAATTTCTTCAATTTTAGAAAAATTCTGGGACCAATCTGACCAACCTGAAATATCGTCTTGCATTCGCTTATCCAATCTCTATACTTCGTATATATTACCTTTGTTTGCAAGACTGTGCGACTACGTTATGTTAGAAGAATTACAGCGTCTCCAAGCGCATATTAGCGTTTTAAAAACGCGACTGGCGCAATTTGAAAGCGAAAATGGTGCCTTACAAGATGAGAAAAACTCATCTAATGAGCAGCATCATGCTCAAATTGTACATAAGAACGGCATTATCACCTCGAAACAAGAAGAAATTGAAACACTGAATGAGCAATTAACTGATTCACGTGCTCAACTTCAACAGCTCAATACTGATGCAACTGCTTTGGCTGACCGATACAGCCGCCTCGAAAAAAGCTGTACTGATCTAAAAAATCGTTTTCAGGAAATTTTGGCAGAGCGTAATGAGTTACGTATCGTCAAAGAAAAAATGCAAAATGAACAACGTCATGCTCAGCAAGAAATTCAAGGTTTAAAGCAAGAACGTGAACGTCTGCTACAAAAAAATGAACATGCCAAGGCCAAAGTTGAAGCGATTATTCAACGTTTAGCAATTTTAGGTACTGCTCAAGATCAACATGCACAAGAAATTCAACAATTGGCACATCCGGCTGAAAGTAATGAGGAAGTTTGATCATGAGTGAACAAATTGCAGTTGATTTAAAAGTTCTAGGTCATAGTTTCCGTTTAGCAACGACTTCTGACCAACAAGCAGATTTAGAACGTGCAGCGCAGCTGCTGAATGACAAATACGATGAATTTCGTCGTAAAGCGCCACGTATGGAACCAAGCAAGTTGATCATTATGGTCGCACTTGAGTTAATGCAAGAAGTCCTGTCGATGAATAAGAGTTTGCAAGAATATGCAAACTGCGAACTTTTGTTGCAAAATATTTTGGAACAAGTTGAAGAATTGACTGATTAATCGGTGGTTTAGTGATTATACTTTGCCCGATTGCTTCATTTTAAACACTTTGTCAGTGTTTGGTGATTTGCCAATAACGCTGAATTCGTTATACTGAGCACATCTCTGAGGTGTTCGCCAGCTAGGTCTAATCCCCTGCCGATACTTAAACTTATGGATGTGTTCTGTATATTCTGAGCGTATGCCCTCCTCGAGTGGGAAACCCAGCGAGTGTACGTCGCGTCCACCTTGAACTCATCGGGTTCAGGGTCACGACATTTGCAGCGGCATCTTCGGAGTGTTTATCTTCCAAGTCATTAAATGAATTTTCAGCATTCAACTCAATTCAAAAATATTCTAAAAAATTCACTATTCTATTTCTGCGCTATTCGACTCCTGTTCTTTTCTTAAAAACTGATGTTACGCACATAAAAGTAATTTCGCATTTTTAAAATAATTTTAAGCCTATTCGACGGAGTCTTACATCTAAGGATTAAATAAAGAGATTAGCCTTCGGCTGGAGATACTTTTGTTTCGGCAAAAGTACCCAAAACCATTGTCATCCGCAAAACTCGTTCACTACCGTCAAATTATTCAAAGCATCACAAAAACATTTTTGATTAGAAGTAGTCCTGTCTTAAACACTTGCGGATGACGTTACCGCGTATCGTTGTTTTATTTGAAGCAAATTGCGCTTTGATGTTACTGCGTAACATCAGTTAAAAATTTTTATTCAAGTTTGTTCACCTTCAAAAGCTGATTTAATCCGCCTTATTCAATTTTTGAGTTGTTCCAATTTAGCTTGCTGCCCATCTAAAAATCGATCCA
The DNA here is from genome assembly GCF_013418435.1 of Acinetobacter sp. YH12142. NCBI lineage: Bacteria > Pseudomonadati > Pseudomonadota > Gammaproteobacteria > Moraxellales > Moraxellaceae > Acinetobacter > Acinetobacter sp. YH12142. The sequence continues at coordinate 4,050 of NZ_VPCB01000013.1, forward strand.
TTTCGGGAAGTATTTGGCGTAAATATTGAATAGATGAAATAGCTTCATCCACGTTCACGACGCCTTTTTCAACCAATCTGTATTGCTGCTCGAGTAAAGCGAGTACTTGATTTTGATTCGGCTGCTGCCCCTGACTCATCTGTGTGTTTATTTGCTGAAATTGTTGAAATACCTGTTCACGTTGCTGTAATAACTGGGTGTGCGTTTCATTATCTTGTCTTTCTTGTTTGGGTTTGGAACTTGAATGCTGTAAAACATTTTCCGTGGTTTGATCTGAATGTGTTTCGGACACTTTTTGCTGATCTAAAGGTAGCTGTTCATGAACCTCCTGCTGCCGTGGTTTTAAAAACTGAATCATCAACCATAAAATTAAACTAAACGTCAAACCTAAAACAATCCATTTTTTATTCATGATGCAGTCTCTAGACACCTTCTGATATTTAAAAAATTCAGAGCCGATTTGACTCTGAATTTACCTTTTTATTTAATTTTATCTAAATTATTAGTTGCCCCATCCTGCTGGCGCATAACCCAAACGAACACGCTGTGGGTGATTGCCAACTGGAACTGTGATGACTTTTTCACCTGTTGCAAAATCAATCACGGTTACTGCATCTGTCGCACTTTCAGAAATTACACAGCGTTTACCATCTGGGCTTTGCGTTGCCCAATACGGTTTGCCTGCAGCAATCAATTTGGCTGCAGTCAAAGTTTTACGATCGACGATAGTGGCATAATCATCCATGGTTCCTGCGACACATAGTTTTTCACCATCTCCACTGATGGAAAGCCCATGATGGCGTGAGTCATTCACCCATTTCGTGCGATCTGAGGGAATCGTTGTACTTCCCGGAAGCTGTGCAATGCGCGTGACTTTGTCTTGATTGAGATCATATTCGACCAGACCATTAAAAAATGAGACCTGCGCATAGATTTTGGATTCATCTTTACTAAATACAATCGGTCGAACTGAGTTTGATAAGTCTTTGCGTCCTACGGCATCTAAAGCAGGTCTAAAATCTATTTTTTTGAGGACTTTATAGTTTTGAGCATCTGCTATCGTGATGTAGCGTTTGCCTTTGGTAAAGTCTTGCCAAGAAGCATCCATGGCTGTTTCGACATTACCAATGGCTGAATTTAGGATTTTAGTACCGTTGGCAAAATAGATATTTTCATGTGGTTTATCGCCCGTCGCAAAACGTCCCAGTTCTTTGCCTGTGTTGATATCGAATATATGTACGACATTACCTGAAGATGCTGAAACAGCAACTTGTTGTCCATCGGGTGAAACCGCCATATGGTCTGCTCGAAATCCTTCAACGGGTGTGCGCCAATTGATTTTCCCCGTTGCTATGTTAATCGAGACTACATCTGCAAAACTTGGGCGTGATGCAACTACCGATTTGCCATCTGGTGTGGAATACATGTCATCGACCAATTGATCATTTCCCTCTCCTGCCGTATTACGAATATAGCTATAAGCGATTAATTTTACTGGGTTGAGGTAAATTTCAGTGAGGCGTTGTTTTTTGTCGGGCACCATATTGATGACACCAACTTTCTGATAGTTTTTTGCAGGATTGATCACTGTAACCGTACCATCCCAATTATTGCCGACAAAAAAGACTTGCTGGCTATTGGGTGGAACGGGTGCAGTGGTTGTCGCTGCGAAAATAAGTGGCGACACCGTAACTGTCATACAAAGAAGTGTCCTGATCCAGAGATTTTTTTCCATTTTTATTGTCCATTCATTTGTTTTTATGCATACCTTTTGACCAAAGCCATCAGATAAGTGTCGCTTTTTTAGCGCAAAGAAAGCTTATTAAATATACAAGTGTAGATATAGCGTATTTGTTTTAATTCCGATGAGTTGTTGATTAAAACCAAGTCTTCAATCTGCATTCACTTTTTTGGAAGCAAAAAAAAGCACCCGAAGGTGCTTTTTTTAGTTCATCAAATGATTAGTAAATAATTTGATTATTGTTGATTAGGTCATCTAGTTCGACTTTGCTCGTTTGATTGAGTAAGACCACGAGATCTTGTGATTCGTATTTCAGACCTGATGTGCCATCACGGTCAATTGAAATCACAGCTGAATCAGTTTCTTCGTCATATTCTACTGTTACAAACTCTGCGAGATTCGCTTCAGTTGCATCGTCAGAAAGTAATGAAGAGATATCGATTTGGTCAGCAATAGAAAAATCATTTACTGTTGTTAATGTATTACCGCCCAAATTGTCATCTGCAAGAAGGTCAAAAACAATATCATCACCAATAAGTAAACTTTCACTTTCTAATGAGAACATCGCAAACGATGCTGTCGCAGTCACTGTTTCCTGAATAGGAAGCACATTGTTACTGTTTCCTAACTCTGTTTCGAGCTGGGTTGTAAGTACATTTACATCTTGAATTGAGGTTTCAGGGACTGTAACTTTCACTACAAAATCTTCAACTTGACTACTTGAAGTGCCTTGATAAGCATAATACCCATCTGAATCTTTGCTTACTGATATATCATTTACCGAAACTTTGGCATCAACTAAAGCATCAAGAGCAGCAGATTTAAATTTCACACCATTTACATTCACATTTTCCTCTGCATCATTTAAAACTTCTGCATGTAAAGTAAATTGTAAAACTTTCTTTGGAGCGTCTGCTTCCGGAGCTACTACACCAAGTTGATCCTGTCCATTTTGATTTTTCTCACCTGTCTTAGCAATTTGAGTTCCATCCGTAAATAGTACACCTTCCAACATATTAATTTGGAAACCACTTACATTTTGGACACCCGTAATACTTAAGTTAAAACCATCAATATAGTTGGTTGTATCAGAGTTGTTTAAAATCATTGAATTGACAGGATATTTTTCACCTGAATACGCTTCATCAAATACAATCCAATCACTCGGAGTACCTTTTTGACCTCCAAAGTCTTTAGGGAAACTATTTGAGAAATTAAGCCCAAGCTCATTCTGAGTCAGAACTTTGTTAATTTTCTCCCAATTGATAATAATAATTTCAGAAACGTTAATTTCACTTTTCAAATTAGTAAAGATTCTTAGCGCATCGTTAATTTTATTGAAATCATTACCATACTGTGGATCATTGATAATAGCTTGCATCTGTGCAGCAATATCTACAATTTTCGCACCCGCAACAAGATCATTAGAAACATAATTACCTTGTGCATCTTTATAAATCGTGCCTAGGTTTGGAACGTTAATCACTGAACTTGACGCACCACCACCAGTTCCACCTGATGTTGAAGTTGATACCGAAATTTCACTTGTTAATGTTGCTTTTAACTCAATGAGTTCAGCATTGCCAGTTACAGGAGTTGTAACCTTACCATCAGTAACTTGAAGACTTATCGAAGGTAGTGCAGCACCTGAATTTAACTGATCCGCACCTTTCTGAGTTAAGGTTACAGATTGATCAGCCACTGATAATTGATAGAAACCGTCGGCACTAACTGTCGAGCCATTAGCAAATGTCACAGTCAGACTATCATTATCTGCATCCGATGCAGCATAAGCAGCAATTTTTTGACCGGCAACAGCTGCACCAACTGTGACTACTTCTGGTTCAATATTTCAATTTCAGGTGCAGCGTTTGTTACAGAAGCAGGATACAAAATTACACCGAACTCTAATTCTGAACTTGCAGTTGAACCATTCGATTTTTCAGTTGCAACAGATTCAAGCTTCACATTCAACTGTAAAGAATTACCTGTAACAACCAAACTTGGTGGTGCAATCGCCACTAAGCTTGAACCTTCGATAATCATGCCATCAGCGACAAAACTTAAATTACCATTTGTATCTGCAGTTCCGAGTAATACTCGAGTTCCATCTATAGTAACAGCGTAAATTTGCATTCCTTCAACCAAGCCTGAGAAATTCAGTGTTAAGTTTTAAGAACCATCTTGGTCATTCAATTTCGTATTAAGTAATCCTAGAGAGATATCCTCTCCAACTTCACCACTTAGGTTGAAATATGATCTATGGAAACCATTTTGATCTTTATCGCTACTACTTCCTTGAATCAAATCAGATACTTGCCATTCCACAGAAGAATTAGTCTGTTGATAAAAATTATTCAGATCTGATACAGCAGCATCAAGACTAGGATAATAACTTATCTTATCACCATGTGACTGATCGATTAATTGGAAATCATAGTTACCCTGACCTGCTTGGTTATGCATGTAGAAATCAAAGGTATAGAACCCTGACTCTTTAGCGGTAAAGCTAAGGTCTACCGATTGGCTCAAGCCTCCCCAACTCACAAATACAGGATCTTGGTTTCCAATAATCAACATACCACTATCATCTGCTTTACCTTTATAGCTATAAGTATGCCCAGCTTCCAAATACACATAACCTGTAATTGCAACGCCTTCATAGGTTGCTACACTTGAATCAACCAAACTTGTAGTTTCACTCGTGCTTGCAGGTGGAAGAGTTGTATTTTTCGAACTGGTTAAGTATTCAAAAACCGTTCTCAAGGTATCTGCTGGCATGCCATTACCATTACCTTGCAATAAATTATAAGATTTTCCATCAACAGTAACAGTTTTAAGATTATTCCAAGTTTGAATATTTAAATTAACTGCCGTTGGGCTCCAATCTAATAAATCTAATGTTAAAGAAGGCTTATCTGCCACTGCATCAACAACAATTTCCAATTCACCTGAAGTCACATGTTTACCATCAGAAACATTAAATTCTAGGCCTGCATATACTCCGCCGTCAGTTGCTGAAGCTTCGTTAGCATCTGGCGCAAATACAACTTTTCCGGCATTAATATCAGCATAAGATAGTGTTTGACCCACGATGATTGGTGTTTTATTCCCAGCAGCATCTACGATTGTCAATACACCGTCTTTTGGCAGATTTGTTACCGTAATAACAAGCTGATCATTTGCTGTATTTGCATCTGAAATACCAAAATGCGCCCATGTTAATGTCACACTTTGATCTTCTATCGTACCACTTGGGTTGTCTCAACTTCAGGAGCGATATTGTCCACTGGGACAGTTTTATCTACTTCCTCACCTGGACTACCTGATTTATCTTCATAACTATCTGTAGGGACAGTTACCGTAACGTTACCATCAACACCCGGAGGTACTTCACCAGTCACCACATATGAGCCATCTGGTTGTTCCACTGGCGGCGTAAATGGTACTTCGATTGGACCATTTGGACCTTCAGCAATGATTTTATCTTCTGTAATTGTCGATGGATCAACATCATCAGGATAAGTCACAGTGATGTTACCATCTGGTGTAATCGTCACTTCTGCTACAGGCGGAACCATATTGATGTTTTCGTTGCCTGTACCTGGTAGACCCAGGTTACCCGAAGTGTCTTCATATGAACCTTCTGGTACATTAACCGTAACTTTGCCTTCAACGTCCTCTGGCACTTTACCCGTTACCGTGATTGAACCGTCTGGTTGAGTCTCAGGTGTACCAAACTCAACCACGATGTCTTTGCCATTTGGATCTTTAACCGTAATTTGGTCAGGCGTAATTGTGGATGGATCGGTGTCATCAGGGTAAGTCTGTACGATGTCACCATTCGGTGTCACAGTCACTTCAACTTGTGGACGCTCAGTTGTCGCATGTTCAACTTTTCCTGGCGTAAATAAGTATGCAAAACCAGATAATTTGTTGTTTCAAAACAATACTATTGATGCATACAAAATACATGTGCAACGTGATGAAAAATTATGCGCAGATGATCAAGCTAAAGACCAAAAATGTGCAACTAAACTCTATATAGATGACTTTAAAGCGGGAGATTTTTATATTAATAATTCTGCTGATTTTTATTTAAAAGAAGGCGAATACCAATTTAAATTGAAAAATTGTACAAATCATTGTGAAAATTATTCAGTTAGCTATTGTGTAAACGAAAAGTCACTTTTGAATAACTTATTACTTACAGTTGATAATAAAGGCAAACCCGTTATATTGAATAATGATGGCACTAGGATTAATAATTGCCCGATTAGAGAAAATGCTCTAAAAAATGTGATAAAACCAATTGAACCAAGTTTAGATAATATAAATTTAGCTGCCGATTCTTTATTTAAATTTAATGGTGGCAAACTAAATGATTTACTTCCTGCAGGTAAATCAAGCTTGAATGAACTAGCAACTAAACTTAATAACCAATATGCACGTATTGATATGATTAAGCTTACCGGACATACCGACCGTTTAGGCAGTGAAAAATATAATCAGCAACTTGCATTGCAACGTGCACTAACTGTCAAAAATTACTTAATGAACCAAGGGATTGCTGCTGACAAATTAAGTTTCGCTTCAGCAGGTGAAACTCAGCCTGTAACCAATGGTTGTTTTGATGTGCAAGATCGAAATGCCTTAAAAGCTTGCTTACAAGCAGACCGCCGTGTTGATGTGCAAATTCTTGGTATAAAAAAACCTTAAATAAGTATGCGTTCCTTAAGCTAACTAGTGTTTAAGGAACGCTTTATATAAAAAAGATAAAACCTATTTTTTCGGACTTTTAAGCTTGAACGCGTTAAAATGCCTTAAGAATTTTGTGCTACTTTGAAATGAATCATGACTTTGAGCACCACCAGCCTTCGTAAACAACTCCGCAAGCAGCGTCGTAGCCTAAACCTATGGACCCAACGACAAGCTGAACAACAAGTCCTCCAGCGTTTAGTCAGACTCAGTCATTTTCAGCGCAGTCAGCATATAGGCGTGTATTTACATGCATTCGGTGAAATTCACACTCAAAAGATCATCCACTATTGTTTTGCGCATCAAAAACACGTGTATTTACCCATGATTTGCAACATGAATCAGCAACTGGTTTGGGTTGAAATCTCACGACATCAATACATCAACAAACGTTTTTCTCATCACCCACTCGGCATGAAAGAGCCTATGGCGAGTCGTGGGAAGCATGTTTCTCATCTTGACCTTTTAATCATGCCCTTGCTCGCTTGCGACAAGTACGGCACACGTATTGGCATGGGGGGTGGCTTCTACGATAAAACATTAGCAACAGCTCACTCTATACCCTACCGTTTAGGACTTGGTCACGATTTTCAACTCATCCAAGACCCCTTAGTCCGAGAAGCATGGGATCAACCGCTAGATGGCTTTATCAGCCCATCTCAAACTTTAAGTTTCAAACGTTAATTTGATATTTTTGACGCTGAGTTACACTTAAAAATCACATATTTAGTCATTTTTTATACATTTTAATTGGCATGACCCTTGTAATTTAAAAAATACACATCACTATAAAAAACATGGCAACACCGTTGTCACTCATTAGGAGTGCCCATGTCTGAGATTATTATGAATGAAGAAAGCTTGGAAACTACAATTCCGAGCGTATTACCGCTTTTAGCGCTACGAGATGTGGTTGTATATCCTCACATGCAAATTGCACTGTTTGTGGGTCGTGAAAAGTCGATCAATGCAGTCAATGTCGCACGTGACAGTGACAATCTTGTATTCGTAGTTGCACAAAAAGATTCGCTTACAGAAGAAATTGATCACGACAATTTATATCAATACGGTACTGTCGCGAAGATTGTGCAAGTTGTGAATCATGAGAATGATGAAAACTGTATAAAAGTACTGATTGAAGGCTTATATCGTGCCAAGCTAGAAAAAATTATCGATGCCGATGATTACCTGACTGCCGAGCATTCATTAAGCCCAATGACGGTTTCTGTAGACTCAGAAACTCAGAATAACCGTGTCGAAGAATTACGTACCTTATTTGCTCAATATGCAGAAGCAAAACTGCGTAATGCACGTGAATTGATTGCAGCAGCCAATAAAATTGATGATTTACTGCAATTATTATTCTTCGTAGCAACACGCGTGCCTTTGAATATTGATGTCAAACAAAAATTCTTAGAGCATGATGAATTTGAAGCACATTTAGCTGAACTCATGACCTACTTATTACAACAGTCAGAAGAACAGCAAATTGAGCAAACCTTACATGATTCTGTAAAACGCCAAATGGAAAAGAATCAGCGTGAATACTTCTTAAATGAAAAAATGAAGGTCATTCAACGCGAACTTTCTGACATGAATGGCGGTGCTGAAGATGACGTTGCAGAAATTGAAAAACGTCTAGCTGAAGCCGATTTACCTGAACATGTACGTAAAAAAGCTGAAAATGAGTTCCGCAAGCTAAAAGCGATGCAACCTGCTTCAAGCGAAGCTGCTGTCGTGCGTAACTACCTAGAAGTTATTTTAGATACGCCTTGGAACAAAGCCAGCAAAGTCAGCATTAACCTTGCGAAAGCTCAAGATATTCTTGATGCCGATCACTATGGTTTAGACGACGTGAAAGACCGCATCGTGGAATACCTTGCTGTTCAATCACGTGTGAAAAAACTTCGTGGTCCAATCCTGTGCTTAGTTGGTCCTCCAGGTGTTGGTAAAACTTCACTCGGTGAATCTGTTGCCAAAGCGACTGGTCGTGAATTTGTCCGTATGGCGCTTGGCGGCGTGCGTGACGAAGCTGAAATTCGTGGTCACCGTCGTACATATATCGGTGCGATGCCCGGTAAAATTGTGCAGTCTTTGACAAAAGTTGGCGTAAAGAACCCACTGTTCTTACTCGATGAAATCGACAAGATGGCGCAAGACTACCGTGGTGACCCTGCTTCAGCATTGCTTGAAGTCCTCGATCCATCACAAAACAGTAAGTTCAATGATCACTATTTAGATCTTGATCTAGACCTTTCTGAAGTGATGTTCATCTGCACTGCAAACAGCATGAATATTCCAGAAGCTTTGCTTGACCGTATGGAAGTGATTCGTCTACCGGGTTATACCGAAGATGAAAAAGTGAATATTGCTGAACGTTACCTTGTTCCAAAAGCCATCAAGAACAACGGTCTACGTGCGAAAGAATTAACCGTTCACGAAGAAGCCATCCGCGATATCGTACAACGTTATACACGTGAAGCCGGTGTCCGTAGCTTAGAACGTGAAGTGTCTAAAATTGCACGTAAAGTGGTAAAAGAAGCAGTGAGCAAGAAAGCGAAAAATCTTCAAATTGAAGTGAATTCGAAAAATCTTCCTGACTACTTAGGTCCACACAAATTCGACTTCGGTATGGCCGAAGAAGAAGCTGAAGTGGGTCGTGTAAACGGCTTGGCGTGGACATCTGTTGGTGGTGAACTACTAACAATTGAAGTTGCAGCAGTGAAAGGTAAAGGCAAGTTCATTACCACCGGTTCTCTTGGCGATGTCATGAAAGAATCGATCACAACAGCGATGACCGTTGTACGTACCCGTGCAGATGAACTGGGTATTGAAGCGATTCGCTTTGAAGAAACAGATGTGCATGTGCATTTACCAGAAGGTGCAACACCGAAAGATGGTCCATCTGCTGGTTTAGCCCTAACTACCGCTCTTGTTTCAGCTTTTACAGGCATTGCAATTCGTCCAGATATCGCAATGACTGGTGAAACCAGTCTGGGTGGCCGTGCAATGCGCATTGGTGGTTTAAAAGAGAAACTTCTCGCTGCTCACCGTGGTGGCATTAAGCTTGTCTTTATCCCACAAGATAACGTTCGTGACTTGACTGAGATTCCAGACAATGTCAAAGAAGGTCTAGAAATTAAACCAGTGAAATCGATTGATGAGATTTTACCTCTAGCCTTAGTTGATATGCCTAAACCTCTTGCAAAGACACCGATTGTCAAAGCAACTGAAGGTGGAAAAGCTGCTCGTCACTAAGCGCTAGCAACTCGCAATAAAAGAAAAAAGCCCTGTTTCGACAGGGCTTTTTTTCATTCATGCTTTCAACTAAATATTCGAAAAATTTCATTCAAATCCTTCGCTATGACAAGACTCAAGACAACAGCTACAACTTTTGATTGGATTACTATTTCAAATTCGACATCAAGATTAAGAATAGTCAATAAGAAAGTCTTACAAAATTTGAATGCTATTACTTGAAATATCGCCCTCTATCCCACATATATAGTAGAGAGATATACGCGCTGTATGTTTCTTTATTGGTTCCAATCACGTCTAAAAGCGTGATGATCATTGGAACAGGATGGTCATCTACATCTCCAGGTAGATGACCTTTTATCGCAGTCCACAGGCTTTCGGGGCTGCGTTTTTTATGTCATGTGTTTAAAGACATGCTATTTCAAATTTAAGATGGTTTTCACCAAACCATCGATCACTTGAGCCATTTTGTCTAAGTTTAATTTATCCAAGGTATCTTGCTCGGTGTGATAGTGCTTATTACGATAAAATGCCGTATCAGTGATCATCATCGCTGGCATATCAAATTGCCAATAATTCATATGGTCTGAAAAATCCACACCCTGAATAAATGAAGGTGAAATCAAGCGCTCACATTGTAGTTGCTTCAAAGACTCCATCGCCGCACAATACGATGAAGTTAAGTCACGAGACTGAATATTCCCCACCGATGCAATAAAATTTGTATGCGATGGATAAATCCATTTCAGTCCAACTGGATATTCTTGGGTGACTTTGGGATCAAAATAACCAATCATTTCCAGAATATATACACCTGAAATTTTATCCTTTTCCTTTGCTACCGATTTTGCATGGATAAAACTGCCCATCGACTCTGTTCTAAAATACGGCGGCTCTTCAAGGGTATAAAATACAAATTCAATATTTTGTTTTAATCGCGCTTTTTCAGCCGAAAGAATCCGAGCAGCTTCGAGTACACCTGCAACGCCAGAAGCATTGTCATCAGCGCCATGCTGCTCCTCAAATACATCGTAGTGCGCGCCAATGATCACTCGGTTGCTATGCCCTGCATTTAAGGGACAGACCACATTACGGTATGGTTGGCTGTTTACGGTATAGGTTTGAAAACGACAATTCACACCAAATAAACGCATCTGCTCACGAATCCAAGCAGACACCCGGTTTAACTCTTGAATATTCTTATAGTTACGATATTCAGCTTCATTACCAATAATTTGCTCTAAATAGACTTTTAAATTATCCGGTTCAGCCGTTCTAATATTGTTGGCATACGCCGCAAATGAACACCATCCAAAAATTGAAAGCATTGCTGCTTGCTTGAGCAAAAATAATTTACCGTCCTGCCATGTTTTTTTCATTGTTATTATTCCAATTTTCATCTTTGATCTAATCTGTTTATGCTGCGTATTTAAACAGCAAGCAGAACACGATTTCAATTGCAAATTGTGTCTGAACATACAAAGCTCAAGCGAACCGTTATAATGCTCTTTTGTATACTTTCAGGCGCTGTATGAAAATTCGTATTCTGACAATCGGTCAAAAAATGCCAGCATGGGTTCTGACGGGTTTTGAAGATTATTTCAAACGTATTCAGCCATTTGTTCAAACGCAAATCATTGAATTACCTATGGCTAAACGTGGCAAGAACGACTCTGAAGCCGATATTTTAAAATACCGTCAAATTGAAGGTGACAGCATTTTAAATGCCATGAAATCGAATGAAGTGCTGATCGCCTTAGAAGTCGGTGGTCGTGAGTTTAGTACCGAAAAACTAGCTGAAACCATGAAAGGCTGGATGCTTGAAGGCAATGATGTGGTTTTAGCCATTGGTGGGCCAGATGGACATTCTGAGGCGGTACGTAAAGCAGCAGCATGGCATTGGTCTTTGTCTAAACTAACTTTGCCACACCCAATGGTTCGTGTCATGCTCATCGAACAGCTATACCGTGCAATGAGTATTAATCATAATCACCCTTACCATCGTGCGGGTTAATCCGAACTAACATCCAGCGTATACAGCAGTTACAGCGTTGCAACAATGAAACAAACCGTTGAAATTATCCGAATTGTTACGCTGAATAATATAGTGCATGATCATCATATTCCTTTAAACAACCAACGGCGACCGCGATGAATTTACATACACTTCCAGGTTTATTTATTTCCCATGGCTCACCTATGCTTGCCATCAATCCTGAGCAAGTCGGTCCTGCGTTGGAACGTTTAAGCCTGAATCTTCCAAAACCGGAAGCCATTATTATCATGTCCGCACATTGGGAAAGTAACGCACTAGAAGTAAGTACCAGTGCCCGTCCTGAAACTTGGCATGACTTCCGTGGTTTCCCTGCGGAACTTTATGATATTCGTTATCCAGCACCGGGTAACCCAGAGCTTGCAGAAGAAATTCTTCATTTACTTGCCAATGCAGGATTATCGGCACATGCCAACAGCACTCGTCCACGTGATCATGGCGTTTGGATGCCGTTGTTGCATATGTATCCTGATGCAGACATTCCTGTGATTGAAATATCGCTGCCGATGACTATGTCTGCGCAAGAGATCTATAAAATTGGACAAACGCTCGCACCTTTACGTGACAAGCAAATCCTGTTGATTGGATCGGGCAGTATTACTCATAACTTACGTGAATTGGCTTGGGATGGACGTGCAGCAACCGTGCCTGAGTGGGCATCTACATTCCGTAATTTTGTGGTCAATAAGCTCACTCATCAAGATTTTGATGCAGTTCTCGATTGGCAAAATATCCCGTTTGTACAACGCAACCATCCGACCATTGAACATTTTGCACCCATCTTCTTTGCGATGGGTGCAGGCCCCCGCTTCTCTATTGTTCACAGTAGCTTTAGTATGGGTTCGCTGGGTATGGATATTTATCGTTTTGATTAAACGTGAAATAAACTTGATAGCTTGACTTATTCATAATTTATATTAATAAGTTAACAAATTATTATTTATGGATACATTTTGCTACTTATTTGAGCTGAATGTATTCATATTCTTTTAAAATGAATGGGTTATGCTACAGGCTGAAATTCACTTAGAACAGTTAGCGTAATGAAATTAAAATATTTAGCGATCGCCCTCTTCCCTTTAGTCCTTGCAGCATGTCAATCAAGCGATATCCAAAAAGCTGGAGATTTAGCCGTGAGCGTATTACAACAACAAAATGCTGATAAAACTTTAGCTTCATATCAATGGAGCACCACCACTGAAAATGCACCAAAACCTTTGGTTTTAAATTTTCTAGAAAATGGCACTTTGGGTATTTCAACCAGCTGTAATAGCATGTCAACCCAATGGAAAGTGGAACACAATACACTTGTAACAGGCAACATTGCATCTACCATGATGGCATGTCCTGATAATGCGATGAAACAAGAAGGACTTGCATCTTCACTCTTTAGTGACCGTAAAGCACCTTTTGTTTTAAATACCACAGATCCACAAAATCCAACGTTAACGATTATTTCTGCAACAGGTGAGAAACTGGTTTTCACTGGAAAATTAACACCTGAAACCCAGTACAACTCACAAGGCGAAACAATTTTCCTTGAAGTCAGCCCTGAAACCAAACAATGTACAGGTGTTGCTCCACAAACTTGCTTACAAGTACGTGAAGTGAAGTACGATGAAAAAGGCTTAAAAACACAAGTTGATAAAGACTGGACTTTATTTTACGATCAAATTGAAGGCTTTAAGCACACTCCTGCAGAACGCCAAATTATTCGCGTAAAACGTTTTGAACGTAAAAACCCTGCTGCTGACCAATCAAAATATGCCTATATTTTTGATATGTCAGTCGAACGTGAAGCCGTAAAAGGTACGTTGTAAGTTACAGCCGATAAAAAACCGAGGTCATCGCCTCGGTTTTTTTATATCTTCACAACTGCAAACGCTAATCAGCCGTGCAAAGTTTTCAAATCACGATGTAATGTTCAGCCAATGCTTTAGCGATGTAAATTTAAAGCTACTACAAAAGCAAAATGCCCTGCCTGAATTCATCCTGAAGAATCGCAATCAACAGACCTATATTTTTAAAGGCATACAGCGAATTACTGATTTACATGATTTTGAAGCAGAACAATTAACTCAAAAGAATCGGGTCTCGTAAAGAATAACGCTCCCCCCAAACCACACTCAAATTAACGATGGCAGTATGACATTCTTAGTGGCCGTAATTACATTGGCCACAATTATGATGTAGAAAAGCATACTTTGCGTTTTATAGGAGATGTAGGGAGTACACTGAAGTTCAGCACACAGTTACATCGGTCAGGGCTTCATTTTTAAACGTTTGCTCGACCAACCCTTAAATTTTCACTTCAGTGTTATGGATAGCGAAATCCAACTTACCCTGATGAGCACTAATTAACAATCCAATATATTCCAAACCATTAAGCCATAAAAAAACCGAGGCTTGAGCCTCGGTTTTCAGTTCAACTTACGGAGAACTTAGTAAACGCCTTGAGCAAGCATTGCATCAGCTACTTTTACGAAGCCAGCAATGTTTGCACCATTTACATAGTTCACAGTACCGTCTTCTTCAGTACCGTATTTCACGCAGTTACGGTGAATTTCTTTCATGATCGCATGAAGACGCTCGTCAACTTCCTCGAAAGTCCAACCCAAACGAATCGCGTTTTGAGACATTTCAAGACCAGAAGTTGCAACACCACCCGCATTCGATGCTTTACCTGGTGCATAAAGAATTTTCGCTTCAACGAATTTCTCAACAGCATCCAAAGTAGAAGGCATGTTTGCGCCTTCAGCAACACAGATTACACCGTTTGCAAGAAGTACAGCAGCATCATCGCCATTCAATTCATTTTGTGTTGCACATGGAAGTGCGATATCACATTTGATTGACCAAGGACGTTGACCTTCAAGGTATTCAAAACCGTGCTTAGATGCGAATTCTGAAATACGACCACGTTTTACGTTTTTAAGTTCCATTACTTCAGCAAGAAGTTCAGTTGTGAAACCATCTTTAACGTAAACAGTACCGTTAGAGTCTGAAAGTGAAACCACTTTCGCACCTAGATACATTGCTTTTTCAGCTGCATATTGTGCAACGTTACCAGAACCCGAAATAGTCACAACTTTGTTGTTGAAGCTATCACCACGAGTTTTTAGCATTTCTTCAGCAAAGTAAACTGTACCGAAACCTGTAGCTTCAGGACGTGCAAGTGAACCACCGAAAGTTAAGCCTTTACCAGTGAATACACATGCAGTGTCGTTGCTTAATTTTTTCATCATGCCGGCCATATAGCCAACTTCGCGGCCACCCACACCAATGTCACCCGCTGGGATATCAGTGTTTGAACCTAAATGACGATATAACTCGATCATCAATGCTTGGCAGAAACGCATAATTTCGCCTTCAGATTTACCCTTAGGATCGAAATCTGAACCACCTTTACCACCGCCCATAGGCAATGTAGTTAAAGCATTTTTGAAAGTTTGCTCAAAGCCTAAGAATTTTAGGATTGAAAGGTTCACTGAAGGATGGAAACGCATACCACCTTTGAATGGACCGATTGCTGAGTTGTATTGAACACGGAAAGCACGGTTAACGTGAGTTTGACCTTTGTCATCTACCCATGAAACACGGAATTGAATCGCACGTTCTGGCTCAACAAGACGCTCAAGCAGACCGTAGTCAGCATACTCTGGGTTCTTTTCAATGAAAGGCCAAAGGCTCGTCATCACTTCTTCAACAGCTTGAAGAAATTCAGGTTGATGTTCATCACGTGTTTTAACGTAGTCTAGGAAGTCGTTAAGGCTGTTATATTTCAACACTTAATCCTCAGCAGATGTATGGATCAAAATTGATCACAATTTTGA
This sequence comes from Acinetobacter sp. YH12142, assembly GCF_013418435.1. NCBI lineage: Bacteria > Pseudomonadati > Pseudomonadota > Gammaproteobacteria > Moraxellales > Moraxellaceae > Acinetobacter > Acinetobacter sp. YH12142. Next base: position 19,693 of record NZ_VPCB01000013.1, read on the forward strand.
TCAAAGATATATTTTGGCGCAAAATATTAAATATCTTTTGTAACTAATCAGCAATAGTTTTTTTAAAAAATCTTTAAATTCTTTAAAGAACAGCGATTTAAATTGATTATTCAGATATTTTAGTTATAAATATTATTACTTTTAGGAATGTTTTAATGAATTATTTTGCTCATTTATGATGCATCTATAGACCCATTTTTGCGCACAGCAATTCATACTGAAACATGCTAGAATTCAACGTCCTCTTTGGTTTTTCACTGCCTTCATTTGTACTCGCGACTACCCATGACTTCTGAAATTTCCCTCATCCAACAAATTGATGCCCTATTGCCACAAACTCAATGTGGACTTTGTGGACACCGAGACGGCTGCTTACCCTATGCCAAAGCCATCAGTGAAGGAGAAGAAGCCAATAAATGTATACCCGGTGGTCAACCTGTGGCAGATTCACTAGCAGCGTTATTAAATCGTCCACACTTAACAGCAGAAGCCAGCGTTTGGCCAATCCAAAGTGATGGACGCCCGCAACGGGTTAAAGCTGTGATTCGTGAGGATGAATGCATTGGTTGTACCAAATGTATCAGTGCCTGCCCTGTTGATGCCATTATTGGCTCAGGCAAATTGATGCATACGGTCTTGACGGATTTATGTACGGGCTGCGAACTCTGCATCCCACCGTGTCCAGTGGATTGTATCGACCTTGTCGAAGAGCTTGATCAAGTGCCATCTGAACCTGTTCGAATCGCAGAACAGAATGATTTACGTCGCCGCTACTATGCACATATTCAGCGTGAGGAAAAGCGCCGAATTCATCGTAAAGGCCCTATTGTACGCGCAGAAATTGATACGGAACTTTTTGCCCAATTTTCGACCCAGACAGACTCAGTACCGGTCATTGAAGTCGTAGAAAAAACAACTACGCCAGTCGTTCAACTCGATGCAAAAACCACCATTGAACTTGCAAAAATTCGTACACAAATTAAGAAATTAGAAAAACAACTGAGTGTTCGAGACGATGCAAAAAAACGTGAGTTACTCCATACGCTCACGCAACAATTAACACAACTGCAAGGGGCTTAATCATGGCTGTTAAAAACATGACTAAGAAGCAAATTCAAACTTTTTTTGAACGCTTACGTGAGCAACGCCCCAACCCGAAAACTGAACTCAATTATAGTAGTCCATTTGAACTTTTAGTGGCTGTTACCCTATCTGCTCAGGCCACAGATGTCAGTGTCAACAAAGCCACAGATAAACTTTTTCCAGTAGCAAATACTCCTGAAGCTATTTATGCGTTAGGTGTTGACGGACTGAAGGAATATATCAAGACCATTGGCCTGTATAACTCAAAAGCGGAAAATGTCATTAAAGCCTGCAAGATTCTCATTGAGAAGCACAACAGCATCGTTCCGAATAATCGTGCAGATTTGGAAGCCTTACCCGGTGTCGGTCGTAAAACTGCAAATGTGGTGCTGAATACTGCTTTTGGTCAACCGACCATGGCCGTTGATACACATATTTTTCGTTTAGGTAATCGTACAGGATTGGCTGTCGGCAAAAATGTTCTGGAAGTCGAACACCGACTCGTCAAAGTGATTCCTAAAGAATTTATCGTCGATTCACATCATTGGCTGATTTTACATGGACGCTATTGTTGTATTGCCCGCAAACCCAAATGCGATGAATGTATCGTGTCTGATGTATGTAATTGGAATGATAAGTATGAGTTTGGTGCATTAAGACCGATTAAAACCACCCAAATTGAAGATTAATCTCTTCAATTTCGGGCTAGATGGAATTTGTAAGAATCAATTGATCAAATTGATGATTAATTTTTATCTTGTTCTTTCTGTTTTTTATCAAACTCTTGCTGCAGCTTTGGATGTAAGCGATATTGCTTAGGGTTCAGTTTAGCTTGCTCTGCTTCTTCCACTTGCACCTTACGCAAAATTTTAAAGCTGACAAATAATAAGCCCAATAACACCGCCACAGCGATGATGACCATTATAACCAAAGCAAATTTCATAACAGATTCGCCCTAAAAGCCACATAAAAAAAGAGCCCCACTATGCAGTAGGACTCTTTGATTGTCAAAAATTCAAAAAAGCTGAATTATTTAGACTGATCTAAAATCGCGAACAAATCAGTTTGAACTTGATCGATTGGACGAAGACCATTTAATTTGTCATAAGTCGGTGCGTTTTCGCCAGAAGCTGCACGACCTTGGTAGAAACCAACCAATTGCTCAGTTTCAGCGTGGTAAGAACCTAAACGCTTACGAATTGTTGCTTCTTGGTCATCAGGACGTTGAACAAGATCTTCACCAGTTTCGTCATCTTTACCTTCCACTTTTGGCGGGTTGTAAACGGTGTGATATACACGACCAGATGCTGGGTGTTGACGACGACCAGATAAACGTTGAACGATTTCTTCGTCAGGTACATCGATTTCAATTACGTGATCGATGCTGATACCTTCGTTTTCAAGCGCTTCAGCTTGTGGAATCGTACGTGGGAAACCGTCAAAAATGCAGCCGTTGACACAGTCAGGTTGAGCAATGCGTTCTTTAACAAGACCAATAATAAGCTCATCAGATACAAGGCCGCCATTGTCCATGACGCTTTTAGCTTGTAGACCTAATTCAGTACCTTCACGAATCGCAGCACGGAGCATATCACCGGTTGAAATTTGTGGGATATCGTAGCGCTTACAGATCAACTGAGCTTGTGTACCTTTACCTGCTCCAGGTGGTCCGAGTAATATAATGCGCATAAAAAAACATCCTCATTTTAAACATTGTATATGACGCTATGTAGTGATCTGAACCCAAGATTCAGATCGTCTTCCAGCATCTAATTATAAGAAAGCCACAAACAAATGTATTGTACCCGCGATAAAACCGGTTACACCACCCAAGACAATTAAAATCCATTCGTCTTCCTGAAATGCAGGACGTAATAGATTTTGAAATTCTTTCGGTGTTAGCTCACGAATACGGTCTCTAAACATTTGAAAGATTTTCTGTGCACGGCTCGCATTAAACGCAGGGTCGCATACAGGCACCATCGTAATTTCAATTGAGCGATCGATCAAGTCTGTCTTGAGTTTTGCGTACTCTTTTGGACCTAAAGACAACTGTAATGAGGTACGAACCAGTGGAGATTCCATAATTTCATTAATATGACGTTTCACAATGCGACGAGTCTTATCTTTCTTCCCGCCATACATCATTTCGGTCATGATAGATTTTAACGTAATTAGGTCTTCTGTGACTACACTTGCGAATACATCTGAAACTTCTTCTTGGCGTTTCATAAATGCCCCTTGAACATTGTACGTTCCAATACGTGGAATCACAGGTTTAATCCAAGGGAATTTACGATCTTTAGTTAATTCAAATAATTGCAAATACTTAACAGGGTGCGGCTCTATTGGATTAAATACCATCCAGATGGCAATCCAGTTGGTCAAAAAGCCCCAGATTGCGGCCCAAAATGGAACCGTCCAATGCCATGGCACCACAAACCAAACAACCATCTGGAAGATACCAAAGAACATCCCAATCAAGGCACTAATATGCCAAATAAAGTTGATTTCTTTCTGGCCAACTTTAAGGAACATCCGCACCATCAAGAGACGATCCGCTTCCATTTGACTCACCACCATTTCTCGCATGTCAACAAGTGACTCTACGTTCATGGTCAGTTCGGTCACGAGTTCTTTTAAGGTATTTGGCAGCTGTTTATGTGCTTGGGCATAAATACGGCGTTTAATCGAATACGGTAAGTTTTCCCAAAGCACCGCATTTCGGTCTAGCATGACTTCATCAATCAAATGCTCAAGTTCAAAGCCAACTTGTTCACCAATGATGCGCGCCATGTCCTCAGGATCCATTGCATCCAAAAACTCACGTAAGGAACCCAATTTAGACAATGTATTATCCGTAATAATGCCAGAAATACGTCCAGCTTTTCTTGGCACAATCCCCTGCCATCCTACGGGTAATGGACCTAAATGGAATCCCCAGAAAGTAATCGGGTAAAACACCATTTTCAGTGCCATCCAAACGTGTGCCCAGGTAACGAATGCGGTAACGGGGATAATACTCAGCACAGCCCAAAAATCGGGACGTTGCAAAAAGGTTTGCCACAATTCGTTAACGTACTCAAGCATGCATAACTTCCATATTTAATTTTATTCAGTGAGTGCGGTTATAAAATAAAGTTGATTATTTTCACTACAAACCAAAACTTAAAGTATATGAGATTTGTAGTCTCGGTTCGGTTTCCACAATCACATTACCTGATTTGTCTTCTAATTTTTCACCCGCACCCAAGCCTACACTAAACGTACTAATACGCTCGGCACTCAACATCACATAAGCAAGATCGATACCACCACCTAAACGCGCTTCATCTTCATCATCTACTTTCTTGGAGTCGATGTGGCCCGCATAAGCTCCGATATAATAACCATTTTTATCTTTGCCAGTGAAATGAACGGGGTAACGAAAGCCGACTTGCCCACCAGGTGTTTTATCATCGTTCAAGAAAACACCAGCTTTTGCATAGGCAATGCCATATGGGTTTACCCACTCACCATTCACGTGAATAATTTTTTGAGTAAAACCTGCTCCAACATTCCATGGTTGATAACCCTTACCTGTTAACTTTGCCTCAGGTAAAAATGAATTGTCATTGGCATGTGCGATGCTTCCGAGCATCATAAATGCAAGCAATGGATATAATTTATTCATTGTTTTCACAAACTTCCTTAGTATTATTTTTTGGAATATTCCTTTTTTATACGTTTCGACTTTAGCAGAATAATATGAACTGTTATACACAAAGCCCCATATTTTTCATGTCTGCAAAGTCAAAATATAGACTGCAATCACAGCAGAGTCGTTTTTATTTATCAAAAAAATGTCAGTTGCGCTAGAATATGCCTCTTCCGTTATTTTAGCTCTCAGTCTTTAAGTCGAACGCGTATGAAGCAGCATTATCCTTTAAAAAATGTCCAGCAAGAAAAGCGGATTTATCGTAATCGCGTGGTGATTTCGATAGGGATTGTCTCCTTCTTTATGCTGTTGCTTGTGGCACGTTATGCATATTTGCAAATCAAGAGTTATGAGACCTTTTCAACTGCTGCAGATCAAAACCGAATTCGACTGCAACCACTTGCACCTTCTCGTGGTTATATCTATGACCGTAATGGCGTGTTATTAGCCGATAATTATCCGGTTTTCTCAGCAACCATGAGCCGTGCGGATGTTGAAGATATCGATGATACTGTTGAGCGCCTAACACCTTTATTAGAGCTTACATCTGAAGATATCGAACGCTTTAAAAGTCGAATTAAAACCTCTAAAAAGACTGAACGTGTTTCGATTAAACTGAATTTAAATGAAAATGATATCGCCCGTTTTAGTGAGGTGAAATATCAATTTCCGGGTGTCAATATAGAGACCCAAATGACTCGCTACTATCCACATGGCGAACTGTTTGCCCATGTGATTGGCTACGTAGGTCGTATTAATGACAAAGAACTAAAAACGATTGATAAAGATTTATACGCTGGCTCAAACCTAATCGGTAAAATTGGCGTTGAAAAATCATACGAAGAACTTTTACACGGTATGCCGGGAAATGAGTCGGTTGAAGCCGATGCCTTTGGTAATGTGTTACGTCATCTAGGTCGTAAAGATCCGATTCGTGGTAATGACTTATATTTATCCCTAGATTATGGACTGCAAATGGTCGCTTCAGAGCAGCTTGCAGATCGACGTGGTGCAATTGTGGCGATTGACCCACGTACTGGAGAAATTCTTGCTCTTGTGTCCAGTCCTAGTTTTAACCCCAATTTATTTGTTACTGGCATTAGCAGTAAAGATTATTCTGAACTGCGTGATAGCCTCGATCAACCTTTATATAACCGTGCTGTACAAGGGGCTTATCCTCCAGGTTCAACGATCAAACCGATGTTTGGTCTGGGTGGTATTCATTATGGTCTAGTGGACTGGAGTACTGCCATTTCAGATCCGGGCTATTTCACGCTTCCGGGTGACAGCCATCGTTTCCGTGACCACAAAAAAACTGGTCATGGCTCAGTCAATTTACACAAAGCCCAAGTCGTTTCCTGCGATACCTATTTCTATGTCTTGTCCTATCGTATGGGCATTGAAAAAATGAATACGTGGATGCGTCAGTTTGGCTTCGGTGAAAAAACCGGTGTAGATTTACCAAGTGAAAGCACTGGGCTATATCCAAATCCTGAATGGAAACTTCGCACACGGAAGTCCAACTGGCTCAAAGGTGAAACCATTTCTGTCAGTATTGGTCAGGGTGCTTTTACTGCAACACCATTACAACTGGCGATGGCGACTGCCATTACTGCCAATCAAGGCTCTCATGTTACACCTCACGTTCTGCGTGAGAGTAAAGGTGCTAAAGTTCACAAAGTCCATAACGCCCCGAATGGTCGCATTCAATTTAATGGTAAGCCAGATGATTGGATCAAAATGCGTGATGCCATGATTGATGTGGTTCAAACAGGAACAGGTCGTGGTATTCGTACCCCAATGTATCAAATAGCAGGTAAAACAGGGACCGCACAGGTTAAAAGTATTGCCCAAGGTAAACGTTATAACGAGTCCTTATTGACAGAGCGTCAGCTTGACCATGGTTTATTTGTTGGTTTTGCCCCTGCGGAAAAACCTGAAATTGCGATTGCAGTCGTTTGGGAAAATGGTCGTCACGGTGGTTCTGCTGCTCAAATTGCTAAACCAATGTTTGACTACTGGTTATTAACACGTAAAAAGAATCCAATTCGTCCTGCAGGCCATCAAATTAGCGGTGGTCTCATGACTGCGGGTCTAAAACCGAGTGAGTTACCAAGCGGCTCTAATATTTTATCAGCCGATCCAAATGCGAGCCCAACAGCTCAGCAGAACAACAGTGCCACTCAACAACCGAATACTGCAAATACAACACCTCGTGCTGCCAGTGCCGCACATACAACCGATGAGGAATAATTCATGAAAAATCAATTAAGAATCATTGGTGGTGAATGGAAGCGTCGTCAATTACCTTTTGCCAGTATTGACGGTTTACGCCCTACACCTGACCGTGTCCGCGAGACATTATTTAACTGGCTCATGTGGGATGTTCAAAATGCCAAAGTCCTCGACCTCTGTACAGGTTCAGGTGCTTTGTCATTTGAAGCACTCTCGCGTGGTGCAGCAGAAGCTGTTTTAATTGAACCTGATCGCACCCAAGCGAAATTCCTCATGGACAATTTAGAACTCCTAAGGGTCAGTAAACAACGTGTGCAACTCAAAAACATGACGGCTCAACAAGCCATCCCTAACTTGAAAGATCAATTTGATCTGATTTTCTTAGATCCACCGTATAGTCTTGATTTATGGCAAGAATTTGCTGAATTGGTCGATCCCTGCATTGCAGACAATGGTTTAATTTATATCGAAGCTGACCGTGATCTTGCTCAATTAAAACTCCCGAGCACTTGGCAGCAAATCAAACAAACCAAAGCTGGGACGGTGCGTGCAGGCTTATATAAAAAGGCTTAATGTAAATGCACACAAAAAAGGACGTCAATGCGTACTTTTTTATTACTTGAAAATCGTTAAACCTGTGGTCGAAGTGGACGCTGGCTGTTAAATCCACCTGTGGTTTTAGCTTTATCCACGGGCGTCACTTTTGGACGTTGTTGCTGTGGTTTTTGCTGCTGGGGCTTGCTTGTATTGGGTTTAGCCGAAGTCTGAGGCTTTGCGCTTGGACGCTGCACATTTGACGGATGCTGAGATGAAGAATTGTGTACATTCGGTTTATGCGCATTTGGTTTATATATATTGTCTGGACGGTTATTCGAATTCGGTCGTGGTGAGTTTGGTCGATGTTGCGGGCTATTCACTCGACCATATGAGCGGTCATAACGCTGACTTGAGTCATAGCGCTGTCCGTATGAACCACCATATTGATTTGCATAGCCATATTGATTCGAATGGTATCGGCCATCATCAAATGGCGCCACGACACACCCTGTAAATGTAACTGCAACCACAGATAGCAAAGCAACTTGTTTAAGCATGTGTAGCACTCCTCTTTGATGAAGGGCATTTTCACTTATCGAAATGAATTCAATCGGAAGTCTGTGTACATATGCTGTATTTAAACATTCATGTTTTATTCATCATTTGACATCCAATTTTGCTACATTTGCTCAGTCAGCCACATTTATATAGAAAAATTCACTACAATAGCGCCACGTATTACAAAGCTGTAATTTAATGACTTGGCTGATTTTTATTCTTGGTGCCATCTTTGCGGGATTCGTACAAGGATTAACAGGGTTTGCATTCGCCCTTATCGCAATGTCATTTTGGGTTTGGATACTCCCCCCACAAATAGCCGCACCCTTGGTGGTCTGCGCTTCAGTTTATAGCCACTTCATTTCATTATCATCAGAACGTAAAAGCATTCCGATCAATAAAAAAATCATTTATCCCTATTTAATTGCAGGAATTTTAGGTGTACCACTCGGTACCTATTTATTAGACAGCATTAATCCAGATACATTTAAATTGGTTTTGGGCGCTTTTTTAATGTTTTGGTGCCCAATTTTATTTTTTAATCCTAAATTTTCATTCATCCAAAAATCAGGGAAATGGGCGGATTCTAGTATTGGATATATTGCTGGAATCTTGGGTGGTCTTGGAGGCTTTTGTGGTGCATTACCCTCTGCATGGCTCATGCTGAAAAATACACCCAAAGCAGAACAACGCTATATTTTGCGACATTTCAATTTAGCCATTCAGCTCGTCACACTCATTAGCTATCTGCTACAAGGGATCATCCATCGTGAACATCTGCCCTATTTAGCCGTGCTGTTGGTAATTATGGCTTTTCCCGTGATTTTTGGTGCCAAACTTTTCTATCGTATTTCAGAACGCCAATTTAAGCATATCGTGTTAGGGCTATTATTTTCTTCAGGCTGCTTCTTGGTGACAATGAGTATCTTAACCTGATGACTCAAAACCTAAAGATATTTTGTCCAAATCATTCTAGAAAAACCCCTTCTCAGTTAGATATTCACATCTTGTAACAATGACACAGTTCACATTTAAATAAAAATTAGCCAAATGGTAAAAAAGTAATTAATTTTTCTGACGAAAATTAATAGAATATTGCACCTCATAATTTTGCTTAAAATAAAACCATGAAAAAGTTCATCCTGCTTGCAGGTGTAACTCTGCTTAGCGGCTGTATGTTTGGCACGTCCAGCGAAATTAAAAAAGCTGAAAAACTACTCTCACATTTTCAATGCAATAATATTGAAAGTTCACATATGACTCATAGCTCGATTACAAGTTTTCATGAAGAAAAACTGGCATCAAGTAAACAAAAGGTCGTGTCATATATCGACAGCTATAAAGAAGGCGAAAAATTATTTCGTATCCCGCTCATTGATGTAGTTGATCAGCAATACATTATTTATAAGGCGGCATGTCAAAATCTGGGCGGTATCCATCCCGACTTTAATGATTAAAATCAATATAAAAATCTAAACAGAAGAATCTAAATAGAAGAATCTAAACATAAAAAAGGACAGCCGATGCTGTCCTTTTTTTGGATTGTTGGATTAGTGATAGCGTGTATCGACACTGAATTTTTCAGGAAATTTGGCATGTATTTGCGCGTAAAAATCCATGATTTCAGCCATATCTTTTTCATAATCGCCTGTAGGATAAACAATTTTACCCACCCCAGTCTTTTTCTGCGCATAGTCCATATAGGCTAAAGCAATCGGCACACCCGCTTGCATAGCAACATGGTAAAAACCAGTTTTCCACTTCTCTTGTTTGGCGCGTGTCCCTTCTGGCGTCACCAACATGACCAATTTTGGATGATGCTTGAACAAGTCAGCCATCAGCTCAACCATACTTTGACGAGCTTCACCATCTTGTTTTGGACGTCGATTAATACCAATTCCGCCCATGGCACGTACAAAAGGCCCAAACGGGAATTTCATATAACTGTCTTTAATCGTGATACGAACATTAACCCCTAAAGCTTTCAGGGCAAGGCGTGCATAAAGTGCATCCCAATTACTGGTATGTGGCGCTGCAATCATGACACATTGGTCGATATTTAAATCCCAATGGTTATCAATTTGCCACCCCATTAAGTTCAGACTTTTTTCCGCTGTTTTTTCAAACACAATTTGCACCGACAGTTTTTTCTATGCCACAGAGTTTAACAACGCAAAATAATTATAAAAGCCTATATTGTTCAGTAATCCACCAATTAATATATAAATGTCCTTTAGCGTTCACTTTTAGGTAAATCACCAATATTTCACTATTTACGAATTTTAAAAATCAAATGTCTGTTTTGATGTATTAACCAAACACACAATTGTTAACAAGAATAGGCTATTTTTCTTGCGCAATAAAAGCCACGCTTAGCATTATATTGGGTACGTACGGTGTATAAATCTCATGAAAAAACTAATGCTCGCTCTCTGTATGGTCAGTGCAACCTTAACGGCATGTTCAAAGACTAGCAATGATTCTGAAACTGCGACACCACCAGATAATAACGTCATTGCCAATACCGACGCTGCCTCAGAAAGCCCGATTGCCACAGGTGATAACACCGAAAATGCACTTGATTGGGCGGGTGAATATAAAGGAATTCTGCCTTGCCATGATTGCAAAGGAATTGAAACCGAACTTGAACTTAAACTTGATAAGAGCTATGAACTCAGCCAAGAGTTTTTAGGTAAAGCTGCAAACACTGAAAATAAAGTGAAAGGCAGTTTTAAGTTTTTGCCAGATCAACCTGGGATGATTCAACTTGATGCCCAAGGCGACAATCGAATTTATTTTGTAGGCGAAAACTTTATTGAGCTTCGTGGTGATAAAGGTGAAAAATTGGAAATGCCTGAATTTAATTTCCAGCTCACTAAAAAGCTTGATTAGCGTTTTTATTTAACATTTGTAGTCATATGTTAGTCATAAAAAATCCCCGCAAAAGCGGGGATTTTTTGTTTAATCCAAATGTATTAACGGGTTAATTATTTACCGCCAAATACATAAGAAAGACCTACACGACCACCAACTTCGCTACCACCAGCAACACCGATTGCAGCGCTAAGTGAAGTACGGCCATCAGCAAATACGCTTGCAACACCTAGAGCACCTGCAGATTCACCTTCGTAGTGACCAACACCACCAAATACTGCAAATTGACCTGCACCAATGTTAGGAATTTGTTGTTGAGCAGCTAAAGCAATTGCAACACCACGGTAAGCTGTTTTCTCTACGTCATCAATACGGCTGTTCAATTGGTCAACACGGCTGTTTAAACCAGCTGCAACAGTATTGAACTGAGTTAAACGCTCATCAACTTGTACGATTTTTTGGTCAACTTCAGCAACTTTAGCATCAATAGCTTCTGTTGCACCTGCTACAGCACCATCAACAGAAGATTTGATGTTGTCAACAATACTTACGCCATTGATACGGAAATCACCAGAGTCAACATAGTCAGCAGTGATTTTTGTTGTTGCAGTAGTTTGCTTACCTTCTGAATCAACAGTCGTTTTCTTAACTTCAACGCCATAAACGTTTTGGTCATCTACTTTATTAATCACACCAGTTGAAACTGATTGAGTAGTTTTGATAGTAGCCTCACCAACGTTTTCATTAGCGACTGCAGTAGCACCAGTAGCACCAGTAGTTTTTACAATACCTGCTTGAAGTTTAGATTTATCTACAGATGTAACCGATTCGCTATAAGTTACATTTTTATTAGTAATTGTATTATGAACAACTGCTTGTTCAAATTTACCAGTTGTATATGTTGCTGTACCTGTACGAGTTGGTAATAAATCAGCTACATCTGCTGCTGTTACATCAGCAACTCCTGCCAGTGTATAATTACCATCAGCATTTTCAGTTGCTGCATAGAATTTTGAAGCAACTTCATTGCCAGCGTCATCATTATAAACTTCAAGAATTGTACGACTACCAATAGTATATTGACGAGTTTTTAATGTCGAACTATTTGCTGCACCTACTTGTTTTTCATTTGTAATAACACTGCCGTCATACTGAAGAGTGCCTAAGCTAAGATCAGCTAATGCAATACCATTACCTGTTAATGCAACAAAATTGTTGCCATCTTTAGCACTTACACCATAAATATTTTTAGATACATCTAAAGGCTGACCAGTTACGGCATCATATGCACCAGTATTTCCAATAATACCTGAGTTTACATATTTAGAATTTGAAGTACCTGGAACGATTAGTGTACCTTTAAACTGAGTAGTAACACCTTCTGGATTAATATACGCACCTTGTAATTGTTGATTCAAACCACCAACATTACCTTGATAACCATATACTAAATGTTCATTATTAATTGCTTTTAACTCATAGCCAGTAGTTGTTGTACCAGCTGTAGAATCCATTAATTGACCGCCATTAGATAGCGTGTCAAGTAAAACATCATTACCCTTGTATTCTACTAGTTGATCATTTCCAGCAGCATCTTTAACAAATTCAAAAAAACCTTCAGATGTTTTTGAACCCAACTTTGTTACGCTAACTACTTCTTTACCAGATGCCGTTTTATAGTTAAAAATTTCATAAGTTACTTGAGAACCATTTCCAGTAACTGAACTAACAGCACCAGTCCCCAAGTCAGTCCCGCTAGTACCTTGATTAAGAACTGGTGAGAACACATAACCTGTACTATTAAACAAACCTTCAGATCGCTGGGTTGGATTTGCATTTTTTGCATTTGCACCAACTGCTAAAAATGCCAAACTTGCTGCTAAAAGTGTCTTTTGAAATTTCATACAAATTCCTTCAATTTTTATAAAAAGACTGGTAGACCCTAGGATGATGTTTACCAGCGAAACTTTTACGAATGCGTACTTATCGTCTGGAGAATCCGCAATTCATAGCCAACCGCCCCTGCGGTGCTGTGGCAATAATATACAAAATGAAACATTAATATCAATCAAAATTTGATTTATTTTTAAATAAAAAATATTTTAATTCTTTTTTTTATACAAAAAATACTATAATTTATTGTTTTTTTGATATTTTTTATATAATAAAATTAATATTAAAGAATTATATTTCCTTTAACTTTTACTCTTTAATCAATCAATATTTGATTGCTCGTAAACACGTATCGTTTATCCTCCTTACAAAAAATTACTCTTATTTATCAATAATTAGACGAAAAATGATTGTTATTTATTTGGCTATTTTCTACAATCAACATTTAAATTTACCGGACTCTTATCGACATTCTGTTACATTTAAGAGTCCTTAATTTTTGTAAGCAGAATCAATGAAATATGAGTAATCTACAAGAAAAGTTAGCTTTTAGTGAACGCTTGAAACAGGCACTAATAGATTCAAATCACCCTATTAGCCCAACTTATTTGTCAAAAGAGTTTAATCATAGATATGATGGCGCTCCTGTTTCAGTACAATCGGCAAATAATTGGTTATTAGGTAAAGCGATTCCAAATCAAGATAAACTGGCTATTCTTTCTATTTGGCTCAATGTCACTAGCCAGTGGTTACGCTTTGGCGACAACACATTAGGATCATCCAATCTTGAGTCAAATGATCAATCAGAACTTGATTATTTTTTAAAATTTCGGACATTGAATGCGAGTCAAAAACAAATCATCAAAGATTTAATTGACCAATTCATTCAGAGATAGAACTATCCTTATTCAACAATTTTAAATATTTTTTATTTTCAAGCTCGTAAAAATTAATTCTCTCTTCATAGTCACGTATTGTCTTGTAAAGCATCTGTAACTCTTTTTTACTCACGAGAATTTTTTCACAATTGGGATCGAATACTTTTGAATGTTTATTCATGCATTTTATTCGCTTACCGTCTTGATTTATCATTGCTATTCTTATAAAGAACATGTTGATAAAATCATAAATTAAAATTTTAAATATTCCAATATATAAATCATACAAATCAATAACAATTTCTTATTCTCAATATAAAGAATAAAAATGATCACATGTTTTACATTAATTTGCGTTATGTTATTCAAATAATCACATAATTACAACACACATCACAAAAAAAACCCTGCAAAATGCAGGGTTTAATTTTATCTTGCAGCAATTAGCTTACATCATACCGCCCATGCCACCCATACCGCCCATATCAGGCATAGCAGGTTTATCTTCTGGAATTTCAGTGATCATACATTCAGTTGTAAGCATTAAGCCCGCAACAGATGCAGCATGCTCAAGCGCAGAACGTGTTACTTTCGCTGGGTCAAGAATACCCATTTCTAACATATCGCCATACTCTGAAGTCGCAGCGTTATAACCGAAGTTACCTTCACCGTTTTTCACAGCATTGATTACAACTGAAGGCTCATCACCAGAGTTTGCAACGATTTGACGAAGCGGCGCTTCAATCGCACGACGTAAAATATTGATACCAACATTTTGATCATCGTTAGCACCAGACACACCTTCAAGTGCTTTTGCAGCACGTACAAGTGCAACACCACCACCTGCTACAACACCTTCTTCAACTGCAGCACGAGTTGCATGAAGTGCATCATCAACGCGATCTTTCTTCTCTTTCATTTCAACTTCAGTTGCAGCGCCGATTTTGATTACAGCAACACCGCCTGCCAATTTAGCAACGCGTTCTTGAAGTTTTTCTTTGTCGTATTCTGAAGTTGATTCTTCAATTTGAGCACGAATTTGAGTTACACGTTCAGCAATTTGCTCTGCAACACCTGCACCATCAACAATTACTGTGTTTTCTTTAGAAACAGTCACTTTATGCGCTGTACCTAAGTGCTCAAGTGTAGTTTGGTCTAAAGACATACCAACCTCTTCAGAAACTACAGTCGCGCCAGTTAAAATCGCGATGTCTTGAAGCATCGCTTTACGACGATCACCAAAACCAGGTGCTTTAACAGCACAAACTTTGATAATGCCACGCATGTTGTTTACAACAAGAGTTGCAAGTGCTTCACCTTCAACATCTTCAGCAATGATAAGAAGCGGTTTACCTGTTTTAGCAACAGCTTCAAGTACAGCAATTAATTCGCGGATGTTGCTGATTTTTTTATCAACAAGAAGAATGTATGGGTTTTCAAGTTCAGCTGTTAGTGTATCTTGCTTGTTTGCAAAGTACGGGCTGATGTAACCACGGTCAAACTGCATACCCTCTACAACATCTAGAGAATCTTCAAAGCCTGAACCCTCTTCAACTGTAATTACACCCTCTTTACCGACTTTTTCCATTGCTTGAGCAATAAGTTTACCAACAGTGGTGTCAGAGTTCGCAGAAATAGAACCTACTTGTTCAATCGCTTTAGAGTCAGATGCAGGTTTTGCAGTCGCTTTAATTTCAGCAACTACAGCTTTAACCGCGATGTCGATACCGCGTTTAAGATCCATTGGGTTCATACCCGCAGTTACTGATTTAATCCCTTCATTAAGGATTGCTTGTGCAAGAACAGTTGCAGTTGTTGTACCGTCACCCGCGATGTCGTTGGTTTTTGAAGACACTTCACGAACTAGCTGAGCGCCCATGTTTTCAAACTTATCTTTTAACGTGATTTCTTTAGCAACAGAAACACCATCTTTAGTGATGTGCGGCGCACCGAAAGAACGGTCGATGACAACGTTACGGCCTTTAGGACCTAAAGTCACTTTTACAGCATCTGCAAGTACATTTACACCCGCGATCATTTTTGAACGCGCTGAATCACCAAATTTTACGTCTTTAGCTGACATGTCTAACTCCGAATCTTTTTAAAATTTTTAACAATTTATGATGAATAAAAGGGTCTAAATGCGTGTACGAAACTTAAGCTTCAAGTACCGCTAAGATGTCAGACTCTTTCATAATAAGAAGCTCTTCGCCTGCTACTTTTACTTTTGTACCGGCATAAGTGCCAAACAATACGTTGTCACCAACTTTAACGTCTAATGCACGTACGCCATTGTCAGTTACTTTGCCATTACCTACAGCGATTACTTCGCCTTGAGCAGGTTGTTCAGCTGCTGAAGTACTTAAAATAAGACCACCAGCAGTTTTAGTTTCCTTTTCAACACGGCGAATCACAACGTTGTCATGCAAAGGACGAATATTGCTCATAGTTAACTCCAGACTAAGTCTATTTACTAGATAAAAGACGATGACATTTTGATTTCCGTAAGCCATCGACAAAAAATAATTTAGATGACACTTTTGTGGGGATGGAAAAAAACCCTTCAAGGGCAAAATTTAATTTTTTTCATTTTTTTGTATTTTTTTTCTTCAAAATTTAAATTTAAAGGATTAAAGCTCATCCAAAATATGAGTACTAAGATTTTCTTCGAATATTTTTAACTTTGAATGATAAAAATAATGCTGCACATTCATCTGCTCATCAATGACATTAAAACTGTTGGCAAGGTTATCGTGTAGGCGATATGACATTGCAGTTCCAGCATGAATATCCCAAACTGGATGCGCAGCACCTAAAGCATAAATCTGATTGAGGTCATAGCTGGCTGGAACATGTAAATGCCCATGCAATAAACCATTTAAACCGTGTTGACTCCACTGTTCGAGTGCCAAACGCCCTTGAACAGGACAATCTTTCACACCATGCGGGTCATTGGGCGGCGTATAAAAAGGTTGATGCGCTATGATTAATTTCACTTTATTGGGCGGCGCATGTTTAAGTAATTCCTCGACATGATGTATTTGCTCCAGCGATACATGCCCTCGCGTATGGTAACGACGGCGAATACTATTGATCCCAATTAAATAAAAATGCTCGGTTTCCAGTACATTTTCCATGGCACCAAAAAAAAATTGATAACGTGCAAAAGGGCTAAAAACACGGTTCCATAAATGATATAGCGGAATATCATGATTCCCCGGCACAACGATATAAGGCAGCTTTAAGCTTTCTAAAAATTGCTTACATGCATAAAACTGACGATAACGCGCACGTTGGGTCAAGTCTCCACTGGCAACCACGGCCTCGATACGCTGTTCACGACAAAATTGCTGAATAGCGCGCATACACTCTGGCTTTTCAGTGCCGAAATGCAGATCAGACAGATGCAGTATCATGTGGCACCCGTATCTTTAAGGCTTGTTTTTGCACTCGAATTTTAAGCGGCGGTTTCATTTCTACAATCTCACCATCCACAGCAACGGTCATTTTTTTTCGTTGGGTATGTATGGTGACTTCATCAGCGGCAAAACTATACACATCTGGTGCATTGTCGATATTGCCACGGATCAATTGCCATAAAATTTTAAATAAAGTTTTCTTATCACTTTTTGCGACCACCACACCTGCAACTTTACCTGCCTCTGCATCTTTAGCGATTTGCAAATTTAAATCGGCCAATTGCAATTGATTATTGCCAAAAAAGATCAAGGGCGTTTTGACTGGATAAATATGATGATCGACTTCGATTTCCAATTTTAACTCTTTGCGATCTCGAATCAGCACATCCAAACCTGAGGTATAAGCATGTAATGGAAAACGACCAAACTTTTGATTATAAAACTCTCTTTTTTGTATAAATAATGGATACAAGCCTAAACTGGCATTGTTTAAATAGATATGTTCGTTGATTTGCGCCACATGCACCTGTCGATTAGTGCCTGTCGCAATCACCTGTGCTGCTTGAATTAAATCGAGAGGAATATTGAGTACCCGCGCCACATAATTAAATGTGCCCAAAGGTAAGACCCCCATAGGAATATCGGTATGCATCAACTGATGAGCAACAGCATTTAAGGTTCCATCACCACCTGCAGCAACCACAACCCCCAAATTATCAGGGTCTTGATGGCGTGCAAATACCTTGCTCATTAAAGTATCAAAACTCGCTTCCTGCCCAAGCTCAAATGACTGTATTTCGAAATTATGATCGGATAATATCCGCACAAGTTCCTCGTAGACTTCATCTTTGTTTGCAGCATGAAATCCTGATTTTTTATTATAGATAATAGATAAAGGCTTGGCTTGTTTAATCACTTTTTATACATCTTGGCCGCTTAGTATTGTATTTTGTCGAATTTAACAGCAAATAATAGCGCCTTTATGTAAAAATCGAATT
Source organism: Acinetobacter sp. YH12142 (assembly GCF_013418435.1). Classification (NCBI taxonomy): domain Bacteria; kingdom Pseudomonadati; phylum Pseudomonadota; class Gammaproteobacteria; order Moraxellales; family Moraxellaceae; genus Acinetobacter; species Acinetobacter sp. YH12142. The sequence continues at coordinate 37,865 of NZ_VPCB01000013.1, forward strand.
ACCACCATTTATTTAATCAATAATAATTCTCAAATACAAATTACATGCAACTTTTTGTTTTTATTAAAAATAACTATATAAAATATTGTCCATCACGTTAATAAATAAAGTGAAAATTCACCACATAATATGTTAAGTTATTGTATTTTATCTATATTTAATATAAATAGCATTAACTACCAAAAAAAATCTACCACTTCTTTAGTCTTATTTTTTTTATGATTTTATGCTTTAATACAGCCACTTTTTTTCATCTTTTATCTGCATGATGTATCCCATGATGCAGATTATACTTTGTACGGTTAGTACATTTTTGAGATAGGCCTCACCATGACCCAAGTGAACGCACCAGAATTCGTTCGTCACCCTAAGCTAATTGCTTGGGTGGAAGAAATTGCCAAATTAACCAAACCAGCAAAAATCGAATGGTGTGACGGTAGCGCAGAAGAATATCAACGTTATATCGACTTGATGATCGCTAACGGCACTATGCAAGAACTTAACCAAGAAAAACATCCTGGTTCTTACCTTGCTAATTCTGATCCTTCTGACGTTGCTCGTGTTGAAGGTCGTACTTACATCTGTTCTGAAAAACAAGAAGATGCAGGCGCAACAAACAACTGGGAAGCTCCAGCTGAAATGCGTGCTCGTCTGAATGGTTTATTTGACGGTTCAATGAAAGGCCGTACTTTGTACGTAGTTCCTTTCTCTATGGGTCCTTTAGGTTCTCATATTGCTCACATCGGTATCGAACTTACTGATTCTCCTTACGTTGCTGTAAGCATGTCTAAAATGGCTCGTATGGGTAAAGCTGTTTATGACGTACTTGGTACTGACGGTGACTTCATTCCTTGCGTACACACTGTTGGTGCTCCGCTTGAAGAAGGTCAAAAAGACGTTGCTTGGCCTTGCAACCCTGAAAAATACATCGTTCATTATCCAGAAACTCGTGAAATCTGGTCTTACGGTTCTGGTTACGGCGGTAACGCATTGTTGGGTAAAAAATGCCTAGCTTTACGTATTGCATCTTCTATGGGTCGTCAACAAGGCTGGTTAGCTGAACACATGCTCATCCTTGGCGTGACTAACCCACAAGGCGAAAAACACTACATCGCAGCTGCATTCCCTTCTGCTTGTGGTAAAACAAACTTCGCGATGTTGATTCCACCAGCGGGTTACGAAGGTTGGAAAATTGAAACTGTAGGTGACGATATTGCTTGGATCAAACCAGGTGAAGATGGTCGTTTATATGCAATCAACCCTGAAGCTGGTTTCTTCGGTGTAGCACCTGGTACAAATACCAAGACTAACCCAAACTGTATGGCGACTCTTCATAAAGACGTAATCTATACCAACGTTGCTGTAACTGACGAAGGTGAAGTATGGTGGGAAGGTCTGACTAAAGAAGCGCCTGCTAACTTGACTAACTGGAAAGGTCAGCCACACGTTGCTGGTGAAAAAGCTGCGCATCCAAATGCTCGTTTCACTGTTTCAGCGGGTCAATGTCCTTCTATTGATGCTGACTGGGAAAATCCAGCAGGTGTTCCGATTTCTGCGTTCATCTTCGGTGGTCGTCGTGCAGACACAGTGCCTCTAATTTCAGAAGCATTTGACTGGGTTGACGGTGTTTACAAAGCTGCAACTATGGGCTCTGAAACAACTGCTGCTGCTGTTGGTCAACAAGGTATCGTTCGTCGTGACCCATTCGCAATGCTTCCATTTGCGGGTTACAACATGGCTGACTACTTCTCTCACTGGTTAGAACTTGGTGAAGAAGTTGCTGCTAAAGCTAAAGCTGCTGGCAATAAACTTCCTGGTATCTACAACGTGAACTGGTTCCGTCGTGATGCTGAAGGTAACTTTGTATGGCCTGGTTTCGGTCAAAACATGCGTGTTCTTGAGTGGATCATTGACCGTTGTGAAGGTCGTGCAGACGCTGTTGAAACACCTATCGGCCTTGTTCCAACATACGAACAATTGAACTGGACTGGTTCAGACTTCACTAAAGAGCAATTCGAGCTTGTAACTTCTCAAGATAAAGATCAATGGATCAAAGAACTTGAAAGCCACACTGAATTGTTCAACAAACTTGGTGATCGCTTACCAAAAGCACTTAAAGTACGTCAAGACGAACTTTTAGAAGCTGTAAAAAAATCTGCTTAATCGGCCTTTAATTTCCCTCCTTTAAAAGAGGGATTAAGAAAGATTTAAAAGACCGCCTTGTGCGGTCTTTTTTATATCCACTAAGCCACATCTTGAGCTTTTTGTTTTATGCGAATTGCCATTAAATATTCATCCAAAACATCAACTTCAGCTGCGCTGAATTGCAAATATAACTTTGTCCGTCTTTGCAAAATATCTTCAGAACTTCTCACCCATTCCTGCTCAACTAAATAATCCACTTCTTGAGCATACAAGCCATGTCCAAAGTTTTGCCCAAGCTCATCAATCGAAGTTAAATGATTCAGCAAAATCCAGACACGGGTTCCATAAGCATGCGCCCAACGACTGGCCAGGCTGCTCGAAACACCTCGCACTTTTTGTTGGATTTCAACTACCAACTGCTCTACCGATTCTAAATTTTCCGCACCAGGCAATGTTGCATCAGCAGTCCAAGGTTTGGATCGATGATGAAAAACCGTTTTAAGCTGATCTAGCGCCGCTTCTGAAAGTTTTCGGTAAGTGGTGAGTTTGCCACCAAAGATTGAAAGTAATGCAGCCCCTTCTACATCGGTCAGTGCCAAGGTGTAATCTCGCGTGACTGCGGCTGGATTATCTGACTCATCATCACACAGCGGACGCACACCTGAATAAGTTGAAATAATGTCCGTTTGCGTCAATTGAGTTTTAAAGTGATCATTTGACACATCAAGCAAGTAATCGATTTCTTCCTGGCTTATCTTTACTCGATTTGGGTCTGCGTGATATTCACGATCTGTCGTGCCGATCAAGGTATATTGTTCTAAATAAGGGATCGCAAAGACAATGCGATGATCATCATTTTGCATAATAAAAGCTTTATCACCCTCAAAAAGTTTTGGAACAATGATATGACTACCCTGTATCAGCCGTATACCATAAGGTGACTCTTGCTTTAACCCCTGTTTTATAAAGTCAGCAACCCAAGGACCTGCCGCATTCACCAAGACTTTAGCCTGCACATTTTGCAATCCCTTGGCATTTTTTAGACATACCTGCCAAATTCCAGCTTTGCTATATGCATTTAAACATTCTGTTCGAGTCAGAATCTGTGCACCATGTTCTCGTGCTTGTATCGCATTCAGTACAACTAAGCGTGCGTCATCTACTGCACAATCGGAATATTCGAACCCTCGGGTAAATTTGGATGCTAAAGGACTAGCTTCCACATCAAATTCAATACCATTTGAGCCTGAAAGCTGTTCTCGCTTACCCAAATAATCATAAAAGAATAATCCAGTCCGAATCAGCCAAGCCGGACGTAAGTGCGGTTCATGTGGCATGATAAAACGCATCGGTCGAATAATATGAGGGGCTTTTTTAAGCAGAACTTCGCGTTCTGCCAGTGCTTCACGTACCAAACGAAATTCTTTATGCTCTAAATAGCGAAGACCACCATGAATTAATTTGCTACTTGCAGATGAAGTGTGGCTCGCGAGATCGTCTTTTTCACAGAGCAAAACACTTAAACCCCGCCCCGCTGCATCACAGGCAATACCAACACCATTTATTCCACCACCAATGACCACCATGTCATATATTGATTGTTGTTGTGTATTCATCGCTCCCTCCCGCTATGTCTTTTTATTCAACAATGCTTCGTTTTCTTTGCTTTATTATTTTTCTCATTGATCATGCTTTTTTGATCAAGTACCTATTTTGATCAAGATATTTGTACGCTGAGTTTTTTATATCCTTCAATAAATGAGAAGTTATATTTTAAATGTACGTTTAAAAGCTTGCTGGCTCAAGCATGAAATCAATCATTTTAAAGTCAGAACCTATATTCAAAGCAAACATAATTACAAGCAGTTGATTTGTATTTTTTTTCAACCTAATCTTTTTTAAAATTTTATTTCAAGCTTTTATATATTGCATGTTCAGCTGCAGAAGCCTTCAGTTTTGATGTACCCCGTTTATGCACTTACAGATACCATCTTTGGTGGTACTGCAGAATTTTTTGCCCTAAGTTTCAAAGAAGCTGGCTATGAGACATGGTTCTTCATCTATGTAACCATCATGATTTTTATTTCATTATTGGTCTACGTCTTTATGAAAGACACCAAACACCATTCCAAAATTCAGGAGCATTGATCAGGTTCATTTGATGATGACTTATTGATCAAGCTGATCAAAAACAGCATGTTTTTCCAATCAAAGCCTCAATCGATGAGGCTTTGTTGTTTTCATTTAGTCGTGAAAAATCTATCTGATCAAAAAAATCGCATTTTATAGACTAAAGTCGCATGATTTTCTGCGACAACAGGAGTATAAATTAAATAAATATAGTTCCATCTCCCATTTCGACAAAATATATTGATTTAAACTTTTCCCAAAGAGTTTAAATGGATATGTTTTGCATTCATTCCTTGGAGAATGATGTGTCAAACTCATCTGAGCCAGTTGTTCCTGAACAATTGGATAGAAAAACTCGTGTCAAATCTATCCTCGGCGGATCTGCCGGCAACCTCGTTGAATGGTACGACTGGTATGTCTACGCTGCCTTTACCCTTTACTTTGCACCGCAATTTTTCCCTGACGGTGACAATACTGTAAAACTCTTACAAGCAGCTGCAGTCTTTGCACTCGGTTTCTTAATGCGTCCAATCGGCGCATGGGTCATGGGTATTTATGCGGACCGTAAAGGTCGTAAAGCAGGTTTAACGCTGTCTGTATCGTTGATGTGTGTCGGCTCACTGATGATCGCATGTGCACCAACCTATGATTCTGTAGGCATGCTCGCACCCGCTATTCTACTTTTAGCGCGTTTACTCCAAGGCTTAAGTGTTGGTGGTGAATATGGTTCTAGTGCCACCTATTTGACTGAAATGGCAGGTAAAAACCATCGTGGCTTCTTCTCAAGTTTCCAATATGTCACACTGATTTCAGGTCAGCTATTGGCACTTTGCGTTTTAATTATCTTACAACGCAATTTCTCAGAACAAGCTTTAACTGAATGGGGCTGGCGTGTTCCGTTCTTCATCGGTGCATTACTCGCTATTGTGGTGTTCTGGATTCGTCGCGGTTTAGTTGAAACTCAATCCTCTAAAGAAGCTCAAGAACAAGCTAAAAATGGTGGTCCAAAATCAGGTGCTTTAGCGTTATTTACCAAATACCCTAAACAAGCCTTCACTGTGATCATGTTGACTGCCGGTGGTACTTTAGCGTTCAACACTTTTACCACATATTTACAAAAATATTTGGTCAACACGTCTGGCTTTGAAAAAACCACAGCAACTGAAATTACCACTGCTGCAATTTTCATCTTCATGCTTTTACAACCTGCTGTCGGTGCGCTTTCAGACAAAATTGGTCGTAAGCCAATTATGATCGCCTTTGGTGTGCTTGGTGTGCTGTTTACCATTCCTATTTTCAATGGTATCGGTTCAACTACCAGCCCAACCACAGCATTTATGCTTTGCATGAGCGGTATGGTGATTGTCACTGGTTATACTGCGATTAATGCCGTAGTAAAAGCAGAGTTGTTCCCTGCACACATCCGTGCCCTAGGTGTTGCATTGCCTTATGCCATTGCAAATACACTCTTTGGTGGTACCGCAGAACTTGTAGCTTTGAGCTTCAAAAATGCAGGCCATGAAAACTACTTCTTCTACTACATTACATTCATGATTGGTTTATCTTTAATTACCTATGTCTTCATGAAAGATACTAAAAAACATAGCATGATCACTGACGATTAATTCGCTCAGCCCTGCTATTCCACTTAAGCTCATCAAAGCCTATTTTGATGAGCTTTTTTTATCTCCATTTCCATCTACTCATCGTTTCGGCTGCATCAAAGATTTAATCAAACTTCTTTGGCTTTCTTTGTTTTCGCCATCGAGTCGACAGACGGACTATGGCATACTGAACATACAAATACACACGGCGAATGAATGATGAAAAATATTTACAAAGTTTTAAGTTTGGGTATTGTTGCAATGTCGATGGCTGCTTGCCAAAGCACTCCACGTGCTTTTAATGGTCAAACGGGCTTTCAAATAGAGTCCAAATCTGCAGATAGCGCAACACTTGCATATACTTTAGCGGGTCGCCAAAACCAACAACTGGATGCCAATAAATTACAACGTGCTTGCCAAAAAGTATTAAATACGCAAAAGACCTATAAATTACAAATCTTAAGCGTGAACGAAATTGCAAATCCTGCTTTGGAAAATACCCAGTACGGCCGTCAAATTGGTAATACACGTGCGAACTTCGGTCTATCAAATACTCCTGATCTACGTAACTCTGAAAACTTAGGCGCGCGTGATGCACTCGATGCTCGCCCTGCCACCTTACGTGTGGTTCGCTATACCTGTTCTTAATCAAATTTGCTGTTCAAAAGATAAAAATAAGACGCTTAAAGCGTCTTATTTTTTATGGGTTTAATATTTATAGGGTTTTATAAAAACTCACATTACGAAACTCAGGTGATTCATCCAAATCAGGCCATGTTGTCGCGCTTCGTTCATCGAGTTTTTCATATTTAGGATGACTAAAGTTTTTCACACGACTGTCTGCCACCCACACTTCAGGAGCAAACTTTAAAAACTCATCCAAAAAGAAACGATTGCATTGGTCATACAGCACATCGGCAGCCAATAAAATATCGACTTGCTCCGCTTTATACAGATCATCTAAATATTCGAGTTCAACATTGTTTAGCTCTGCATTGGCACGGCATGCATCTAGGCTCACTTGGTCGATGTCACAGCAGATCACGCGTTTCGCCCCTGCCATTTTCGCGGCAATCGCCACCACGCCTGAACCTGCACCAAAGTCCAACACGACTTTATCTTTGACATGATGCGGCTCTGCCAACAACCACTGCGCCATTGCAAGCCCTGAAGCCCAACAAAAGATCCAATACGGCGTATCATTCCATATACGACGAATGACTTCATCATCCAATTTATCGGTTGGAAATACAGGCGGTATCAACCATAAAGAAATGGGGGTTTCAGGCAACTGTTGTGCATGTAATTCACAATGCGGAATGACTTCATGCAGTGCTTTCAGTAAATGTTCAGGGGCTTGGGGGAATTGGAAAGTACAGCTCATTAGAATTTTATTTTTCGAATATGCAGAGTTTTAGTGTCATATAAGCCTAAATTAAGATCGGAAGTTCCCTCTCCTTTTAAAGGAGAGGGTTAGGGAGAGGATTATTTATAAAAAAGCACCCTCACCCCAACCCTCTCCCACAGGGAGAGGGAGCAGCATAGAATCAATTTGAGACGATCAGTTCCCTCTCCTTTTAGGAGATGAGAAGCATTGCTTCGCAAGGGAGTGGTCTAAAGATTAACCCAACGCTTTTTCAGCAGCTTCAACAGTTTGACGAATCAACGTTGTAATGGTCATAGGACCTACACCACCCGGAACAGGTGTATAAGCAGAAGCAACTTCTTCAATACCCACCAATTGGATATCACCTACACCGCCGCCATCACGTGGATGGAAGCCAGCGTCAACAACCACTGCACCTGGTTTGATCCAATCTTTTTGAATCAATTCAGCTTTACCTACCGCACCCACAATAATGTCAGCTTGCTTAACAAAGTCAGCTAAGTTTTGAGTACGTGAGTGGCAAGTGGTCACTGTTGCATTCGCTTCAAGTAGCATCGCAGACATTGGTTTACCCAAAATTGCAGAACGACCCACAACAACCGCATGTTTCCCTGCGATTTCAATGTTGTTTTCTTTTAAAATGGTCATGATGCCTGCAGGAGTCGCAGAACCATATGCTGCTTCACCCATTGCCATACGGCCGAAACCTAAGCAGGTCACGCCATCCACGTCTTTTTCAAGAGAGATCGCATCGAAACAAGCACGCTCATCAATTTGAGCAGGTACGGGGTGTTGTAACAAAATACCGTGAACATCTGGATTTGCATTCAATTTTTCAATTTCAGCAAGCAATTGCTCAGTTGTGGTTTCTTTAGGAAGCTCAACTTTTAATGAATCCATACCAACACGGCGGCAAGCATTCCCTTTCATACGTACATAAGTTGCAGATGCACCATCGTCACCTACCAAAATAGTCGCAAGAATTGGGGTACGACCAGTTTTCTCTTTTAGCGCTTCTACGCGAGTCAACAAGTCAGCTTCAATTTTCTTCGCCAATGCACGACCATCTAAAACTAATGCCACGGCACTTCTCCAAGTGATGATATGAATCAATTTTGCACATAATACATGATTATTTTAAATTTTTTACCTTGTATGCTGCTTTTATGCTCATACAGATGAATCTGCTATTGTTTTTTTTTCAGAGCTTGCTAATATACGCATCAACAAGACATGGCGGGGTGGCAGAGTGGTCATGCAGCGGACTGCAACTCCGTGTACGCCGGTTCGATTCCGACCTCCGCCTCCAATCTTGTTAAGCCCGAGTGGTGAAATCGGTAGACACAGGGGATTTAAAATCCCCCGCCCACAAAGCGTGCCAGTTCGAGTCTGGCCTCGGGCACCATTCTTCTACTACTGAAGATGGTGTAATAAAGAACCCAGCGATAAGCTGGTTTTTTTATGCCTAAAGTTTAGTAAGACAATAAAAAAGAGGGACATCGCCCTCTTTTATTATTTTAAAACACCCTGCAAATACATCGCGTTTTAAAAATAATCCTTTAGATCACTTCAACCACAATCTTACCCACATGGTCGCCTGTATCCATGGCTGCATGTGCTTCTTGAATTTGATCAAACTTAAATGTTTTGTAAATCATTGGCAGGCATTCACCTTTAGACCATAACGGAACAACATTTTCCTGAATGCCTTTGGCAATCTCTGCTTTTTCTGCAGTATTACGCGCACGCATGGTTGAGCCTGTAATCGTCAAGCGCTTCATCATGATTTGACCCAATTTCACCTCTTTGGCTTTTGCACCGCCTAAAAATGCGATATAGACCAAACGACCATCACGACGCAATAGATTGAGGTTCTGCGCCAAATACGGTGCTCCAACGATATCTAGAATGACATCTACACCTTGCTCATTGGTCGCTTCATTAATCACTTGCTCAAAGTCTTGAGTCTTGTAGTTAATCGCATGTGTGATATCAGAGATCGCTGCTACTTTTTCATCTGAACCGACCGTAGCAAAGGTTTTCATGCCCAAGGCATTACACAGCATGATTGCTGTGGTTCCAATACCGCTAGTACCGCCATGAATAAGTACCGTTTCACCTGCTTTGGCTTTACCCATTTGGAATACATTGGCCCATACGGTAAAGAAGGTTTCAGGAATGGCTGCCGCTTGGGTAAAGCTGACGCCTTCAGGAATCGCAATGGTTTGGCTTTCAGGCACCACGCAATATTCTGCATAACCGCCACCATTGGTCAGTCCGCAAACCTTATCGCCCACCTTAAACAAAGTGACTTCTGCACCCACAGCAACCACTTCGCCTGCAACCTCTAAACCCGGTACTGGTGTTACCCCTTTCGGCATTGGGTACAAGCCTTGGCGCTGTAAAATGTCTGGACGATTGATGCCAAAGGCATGCACTTTTACCAACACTTCATCCGCTTTCGCTTCTGGGATGGCAACGCTTTCATAGGCCAGTTTATCTACACCGCCTGGCTCAGTAATAATGACCTGCTGCATGCTTTGCTGTGACATTGTTTTTCCTTTTCAATTATTGACTATTCATCTATCTATGCACTATTTGAACATAGAAAGCATACAGATTGAATAACAATGGACTTATGTATAATTGGCTGACTATTTAGCAAATTAATAATAGGCAGCACATGGTTCAGGTTGTTGAATATAACGAAGATAACGCCAGCGACTATGAATGGTTCGATGGTTTTGCCGTGATTCGTTTCTATGCAGACTGGTGCGCGCCCTGTGTGCAGAACTTCCCTGTATTTGAGCAGTGCGCAAGTCAAATGTCCGCACAGCATGCACAGCTCAAATTTGGCAAGGTAAATATTGATTCCTCACCGATACTAACCTTGCGCTATAACGTTTATGGACTACCTTCAACCTTAGTATTTTATCGCGGGCAAGTCATTCAACGTATTGCAGGAGTTAAATCGCTGACTGAATTAACAGCCATCATTCAAGATGCTATGCAGTCACATTCAACTCATGACTAAACGGATGTACCTTTTATTTGGATGCAGACTCATTCGGCAGGCGTACAAACTTCATTAACGTATTACGCACCAATGGCAACACGATCAAAATGAGCGGGAACGCCACCATCCATGACATACCCCAAGCGCGCAGCCAAATACCAAGAAAGCCTTCAACTAAGCCTTTATTCATCAGCATATTAAAGCAGGAAATTGAACCGCTCATAATGCCGGACAGAATTAGAGGCATCAGCCAAGTCATGTGTTTGGGATGAAATTTTGGGAGTTGATTCATCTGTAAATACCTATTATTCGTCTTGGGCTGCGTTCTGGGCTTTTACGGTTTGTTTTAGTGTTTTCATAAATTGGCCGAAATGCGGCATGAAATCTTTAAATAAAGGATGGTCTTTATTTTCCAACAAGGTTTCACCAAACAGTTTCAGACCCACAGCAAAGGCTTTGGTCTTTTCATCATCTAACAATTGCGCTTTGGTCAAATGCTCCAGCACCTTAAACATATCATCATGGTTGTAGGCATTAAACTGCAACGCTTCGGTATAAGTCGAAGGATTGCCCTGCGCATCAGCAATGTGTTTGAGCGTGATTTCATATTGATGCTGTTTCATTGTGTCACCTCCATACGGCTGATTTCGACTGCCGCCTGATCGATTTTTTCTGCAATGGCATAGACCTGTTCAGGTGTTAGTTCACAGTGCTGAATTTTGATGCGCAGTGATGCTTTTAAGTTTTCCATCGCACGTTTGATGTCGACGTATTGTTCGTTGTTATGAATCTGCTTACGGGTATCAAAACGACACAGAATTTTCTCTACTGTGGCTTTTTCGGCATCCAGATGCGCTAAGCCTGACTGCGTAACGCTGTATTGTTTACGGTCTTCCGCATTTAGTTCTGCATGTATGTATTGCTGTTCTTCGAGGTAATTCAGCGTTGGGTAAATTGTACCTGTGCTTGGGCTGTAGCCACCGCCGACGATTGCGCCGACATCTTTAATGATGTCGTAACTAAACTTAGGCGCTTGGGAAATAAGATGCAGCACCAATAGTTTCATGTGCCCTGCTTCAAACAGGCGTTTTCGGGTTTTGACTGGACTATCACTAACGTCCAAAAGGTCTGAATTTGACATTACAAAGATACACCTTAAGATTAATTAAGATATATCTTAATGCACATTTAATGAAAATTATAGTTTTTTCTTTTTTTAATACTAACCCATTGATTGATGATATAATTTTTGTAATTCATCATACAAATATATAAATATGTCTAACAATTTACTCGTGACATTCCATAAATTAAATGCTCAAGTCTTACCATTATCACCCACAGGATTAAAACCCAATGTTGCTTTCAATTTATTAGACTTTTTTGAAAATTTAAAAGCATGGAACTATGAGAATTTTCAATATCCATTTTCCAGCGAACGGTTTTGTGGGCTTCTTGGAGTTATTGACGTTGATCGTTCACAAAACGTTATACGTTTGGTATTTGTAGTTGCCGATAAAGATGCTGATCCACAATGTGCAAGAGATTTAGCAACCAATCAAACTCGGCTACTTGCTCGACATAATAACGAAGCGGCAGATCAACGCGTTCACGTTGTTCTAAAAGTAAATCCCACAGCACCATTTTTAGCAGATGTCGGCATTGAACATATACGTGGCGTTTCTATACGTATTTTGATGAATACTTTAAATTACTTAGCAAGACATGCTCGTTTGGAAAATCCCACTAGCAAGAATTATTTTATTGGTGAACATCCAACAGATAGGTTTGAAAGAGGCGATAAAATTGGTTTACCGAAACCACTTGGTTTTAAAATCAATTTCTTATATGAATCTGTATTAAGTGATGAGATTGTTGACGCATTTATAAATGGCAAAGTTAAAAATGTGGAATTTTCTCAACAACCTCAAGTTGCTCAACAATGGGATAATCAAGGAATTTTTACCCAAAACTTAGTACGAGTTAATCTAAAAGTTTCTGCTATAACACTTCCAAGTAACATTCAAAATGATCAACAAAAGGAAAATGCAGTTAAAGGTTTTTTTAGAAATTTAATTGGCCAACACAGCAACCTTCAAGGTACACTTTTCAAAATTAAATTTGAGGACGCAAAAGGTGATCCTCGTTTAGCTGAATACAATCCTGATGACGATGTTTTTGTTTTAGTAAAAAAAGATAAATTACCAGACTCTTTACGACAAGCTATGACCGCCCACATTACTCTAAACCGCCCCTTGTGTGATAAAATTCAAAGTAAATTATGATACATAGCGGAGGTATATAAATGCTTAGTTTAGTCTTTAAACCTCTGAATTACCTAGATATAAAATGGGAAGTTCAAGGCCGTATATCAAAAAAACAGTTTGATATATTAATTCCAATATGTGTATCACTTATCTTAAGTATAATTCTTAGCTTTGTAGATTTTTTTACATATGACACTATAAAAAAAGTAGAACCTAATATATTTAAGAATGAATTTATTGGCCTTCTTATTGGTTTTCTACAAACTATACCTGGATTTTATATTGCAGGTTTAGCCGCAATTTCAACTCTTAACAGTGAGACAATGGATCGCCCAATGTCAGGCAATCCCCCAACAGAAACAATTATTGAAACAAATCCTTATGCTAAAAAAGAAATGCCACTAACACGACGTATGTTTCTTTCTAGATTATTTTCATATTTATCATTCATCAGTCTTAGTGCTTTTTTAGTAGCTATAATTTTTAAGTATTTTTATAGTTTAAACTTCATCACTGTCAACCCTATAATTTATGCAATTATCTATGGGGCTTGTCTATTTATTTTATTATTCTGTTTATGTCAATTAGTTCTTTTAACTGCATTAGGCCTATACTATTTAGGTGATAGAATTCATAAAAACTAAAAAAACCCGCCTTTCGGCGGGTCTTTTTTAAATAAATTCAATCTATTACAGACGAACCAACTCAACAATTTTCTCAGCAACTTCTTCAGCAGTCTCGACTGTATAAGTCACATCAGTACCTTCAGCTGTATCTGTAATCACAACCACACCAGTTTCACGAACTAGTGCAACTTGCTCTACAGTTAAACCTGCTTTCGCAATCGCAACCACACCTTGCTGAATCAACAAGCTTTCAATCGCTTGCGCATTTTTAAGTGCTTTTGCAGTCACAGTTACCGCAGCAGGTTTTTGACCTAAACGTGCAGCACGCGCTTCAGCAGTTACAGGTTCGTTGTGCGCAGTCCATTCAACCGCAGACTCAACCATACCCGCACCAACGGTCACGTTGCTTAAACGGTCAATAAAGATGAATGAACCTGTGTAACGACTGTCTTGGTAACGGTCAAATACCACTGGCGCATCAAACTCAATCGTTACATCTGCAATCGCATTCAGTTCAAGCTGTTCAACTTCCGTTTTTTCCAATGTGTTTACATTGGTACGGTAGTTGATTTTCGCAACTTTCGCAGGAATGGTTTGTGTACCAAACTTCACGTTATACAGTTTACCAACCACTAAAGGCGCATCTGTCATCCATACCACAGAGGCACGTGCAGAACGTGAAATTAATGGCTGTTCGCCTGCTTTAACTAAAACGTTACCACGTGAAATATCAATTTCATCATTTAGCGTAAGTGTTACCGCTTGACCTGCAACAGCATGGTCTAAGTTACCGTCAAAAGTCACGATTTCTTTAACAGTCGAAGACTTACCAGATGGTAATGCAGTAATGGTATCGCCAACTTTCACTTCACCAAGTGCAATCGTACCGCAGAAGCCACGGAAATCGAGGTTCGGACGGTTGACATATTGAACTGGGAAACGGAATTCGTGCTTGCTCGTATCATGCGAAATTTCAACAGTTTCCAAAGTCTCCATTAAAGTCTGACCTTGGTACCACGGTGTATTTGGCGATTTGTTTACAACGTTATCACCATTCAACGCAGAAATAGGCGTGAAGATAATGTTCGCAGGTTTACGGTCGCCCAATTGGTTTACGAACTCATTGTACTCTGCTTGAATTTCATTGAAGCGCGCTTCAGAGAATTCAACCAAGTCCATTTTGTTCACTGCAACCACGATATTACGAATACCCAAAAGACTCGCAATAAATGAGTGACGACGAGTCTGGGTTTGAACGCCATAACGCGCATCAATCAAGATGATCGCTAAATCGGCAGTCGACGCACCAGTTGCCATGTTACGTGTGTACTGCTCATGCCCCGGGGTGTCAGCAATGATGAACTTACGTTTTTCAGTAGAGAAATAACGGTAAGCCACGTCAATGGTAATACCCTGCTCACGTTCCGCTTGCAGACCATCTACAAGTAAAGCCAAGTCAGGCGCATCACCCGTAGTACCGACTTTTTTAGAGTCACGAGTCACGGCTTGCAATTGATCTTCATAAATCAATTTTGAATCGTAAAGCAAACGGCCGATTAAAGTCGATTTACCGTCATCAACGTTACCGCAAGTGAGGAAACGTAGAAGGTCTTTATTTTCGTGTTGTTTTAAATACGCCAAGATGTCTTGGCTAATTAAATCTGATTGATGAGACATTGCTCAAAGCTCCACATATTCTTTTGAAATCGGTTTCTGAATCTTTTTAATCCCTCTAAATCTCCCTTTAAGAAAGGGAGACTTTGCTCCGTTATTTCTCGGGAGTTCCCCCTCTTTAGTAAAGAGGGGGTTAGGGGGAGATTATGAGATTCTTAGAAGTAACCTTCCTGCTTTTTCTTTTCCATCGAACCTGCTTCATCATGGTCGATCATACGGCCTTGACGTTCAGAGGTGGTGGCTAAAAGCATCTCTTGGATAATTTCCGGTAAAGTTGTTGCAGTTGATTCAACAGCACCTGTAAGTGGGTAACAACCTAAAGTACGGAAACGCACCGATTTCATTTGTGGCACTTCACCTTCGTTCAAACGCATACGCTCATCATCAACCATGATCAGAGTACCGTTACGCTCAACCACTGGACGTTCAGCAGCCAAGTACAAAGGAACCAATTTAATATTTTCGAGGTAGATGTATTGCCAAATATCCAACTCAGTCCAGTTAGACAATGGGAACACACGAATACTTTCGCCTTTGTTCACTTTACCATTGTAAAGATTCCAAAGTTCAGGACGTTGGTTTTTAGGGTCCCAACGGTGTTTAGTATCACGGAATGAGTAAACACGCTCTTTGGCACGAGATTTCTCTTCGTCACGGCGCGCACCACCGAAAGCCGCATCAAACTGATATTTATCAAGTGCTTGTTTTAAGCCTTGAGTTTTCATAATGTCAGTATATTTTGAGCTACCGTAATCGAACGGATTCACGCCTGCGTCTTTACCTTCTTTGTTTTGATGCACGATCAAATCAAAGCCATGCTCTTTTGCCATGTTGTCACGGAAAGTAATCATGTCTTTAAATTTCCAACCCGTGTCTACATGCAGTAGTGGGAATGGAAGTTTGGCAGGATAGAATGCTTTTAAAGCAAGATGCAGCATGACCGCTGAATCTTTACCGATTGAATACAGCATGACTGGGTTTTCGAACTCAGCAGCAACTTCACGGATGATATGAATACTCTCAGCTTCAAGCTGTTTAAGATGAGTAAGTCTTTCCTCATTTAATGACATGGACAACACCAGCTTAGAATATGTGTACTTATTACACTTTTAAAGATATATATACATTATAGTGATTAAGCTTTCATAACGATTGCTTGTTTTGTGATATTGATATTCTTATTCGTCATATACAAATTGTCTGATACTGCTTATCAATTTTAATTAATTTAATACGATAGACTTATCAATTTCATTATTATTCTAGTCCGAGATCCCTAAGTTTACGCAATTTTTTATCAATTAACTAATCGCTAAATCCTCTAAACAATCGGTATTCAAACTCGCTCAAAGTACCTAAAGTAGCTATATCACTCTCCAATAGTTATTGATATGCCATATAGTCACTATACGCTTGAAACCTTAAAGTCGCTGATTGAAGCAGCAGGTCTTGCTGGCTATATTTATCAGCATTCTTCACACATGCTTGTGCTCCAAGAAGCCTTAAATGATGACGGCAGCCCGCTGAATAACTTTATCCAACATGAGCTGAGTGCTGACCAAATTGGCCTTCAGTTCGGCCTACGACTTTTGGACAATAAACTCGAATTTTTGATTGGGGTGACTCACAGTAACCAAGATCGCGGCTACGAAATTGGCGCTGGCAATTTAAAGGCCGATCAACGTGCATTTAATCTGCTCTATGCTTTTTATAATTTTCCCAAAGCATTTCACTTAATCCATTTCCCGCTCGCAGCCAATAGCACCCAGTTAGAGGAAGAGATCGAAAAGCAACTGTTTCAACTTGAAAGCATGGGCTTTTTAGACACTGCGATTAAAACCAATCCGATGGGCGAACAAGTGAAGTGGATGAAAAAATTTATTGTTCAAGCGGCTTTAGATATGAAAGTACGCATTCAAACTTCATTGTTATAAAAAGGGTTAAAGCTTACTAAAAAGCGCTCTATTGAACGCCAGTTCAAATCTTCATATGACATCGAAAGTCACGGCAAAGCCCTCAGCACTGCTGTGACGCTTATAAATTTACATTTCCTAACATTGTTTTCTGTGCCGTTTAACAGGCCATTTCTCTCCCTTGAGCACGACCACTTATATATCTGCAATTAGACTGAAAATTTGATTGATCACAATGACTTAAATCTTAAATGTATAAACGTAGATGCGCCATCCTCTTTGGATTTAGTTCATCCAAATTAACTGATAAACTATTTTTGAAGAAAAACTTAGTAATAGCTCACATAAAAGCCGACTTTTTGTTAATCTGATCTGTAATTTTTTTACACAATTTCGACAGATAATGTTATTTTATTTACTGAAAAAAATTCAGCCAGAATTATTTTTTTTGATTTTTTATAAGCATAAATATAGAGATAAATATAATGTGGGAATTGTTTACTCACCCGTCTAATATCGTGTTTA
Organism: Acinetobacter sp. YH12142; assembly: GCF_013418435.1. NCBI lineage: Bacteria > Pseudomonadati > Pseudomonadota > Gammaproteobacteria > Moraxellales > Moraxellaceae > Acinetobacter > Acinetobacter sp. YH12142. Next base: position 55,152 of record NZ_VPCB01000013.1, read on the forward strand.
GCATCAGTCTCTGCTTAATGTTCTTGTTTGGACTTTTTGAGATTGTGTTAACAATTTTAGGGGGGGGTTCTCAAGGCTTCTTAGATCAATTCCTACCTGAGGATGTTGGTCATAATGCAGAGCTAGGTGTAGATGCCGATGCAGGTATCGTGACACGTGTGCTCGATTGGTTGTATTTGGGTCGTATTCCACTGTTTGTATGGCTCATCATTTTCTTATGTGTCTATAGTTTGTTGGGCTTTGCTATTCAAGCCATCGTTAACCAAATGACCAGTATGATGTTCAGTGCATGGATTATTGCACCAGCCTGTATTTTTCTGTGCATGCCCTTCGTACGTTTTAGCGCAATGCTCATTGCCCGTATTTTACCGCAAGATGAAACAACCGCCATTTATAGTGATGAATTGATCGGTAGAACGGCCACGATCATTTTGGGTGATGCACGACCACAGTCTCCTGCTCAAGCCAAAGTCAAAGATCAACACGGATTGACCCATTATATTTTGGTTGAACCTGAACAAGATGAAATTTTCAGCCAAGGTCAATCAGTGGTTTTAACCCAAAAAACAAATGTAGGCTTTCAAGCCACCATGCTCTAAATTTTGAATGAATTGATGCTCGATCAGTTCTTTTAACACCATATAAATACATTTAACGCGTCATACGTTCAGCAAATCTCGAAGTCATGATGAGTCAACAAAATACTGATTTTTAAACCAAACTTGTTAGCACTTTAGAGGGTTAACTTGAACTACAACAAAAGAGATAAACGTCCATGTTAGACATTATTCCAAGCGGTATCCTTGTTTCAGTCGGGATAATTTTTGCCGCACTTATTTTTATTGGTTTTATTATTGCTCGACTTTATCGTCGCTCAAGTAAAGAAATTTCATTTGTGCGTACAGGCTTCGGCGGTGAAAAAGTGATTTTAGGTGGCGGTGCTATTGTGCTTCCGGTGCTGCATGAAATTATCCCTGTCAATATGAACACCCTACGTCTTGAAGTTCGCCGTGCAGATGACCAAGCGCTGATTACACGTGACCGTATGCGTGTCGACGTGATGGCGGAGTTCTATGTCCGTGTGAAACCAACCGCAGATTCGATTGCTACAGCAGCACAAACGTTAGGTCAAAAGACCATGTCACCAAATGAGCTTAAAAATTTGGTCGAAGGTAAATTCGTTGACTCTCTACGTGCAGTTGCCGCAGAAATGGCGATGGAAGAATTGCATGAAAAACGTGTCGACTTCGTTCAAAAAGTTCAGCAAGTGGTGTCTGAAGATTTACATAAAAATGGTTTGGAACTTGAAACCGTTTCATTAACTGGCTTAGACCAAACAGGCTTTAAATACTTCAACCCACAAAATGCGTTCGATGCTGAAGGTTTAACTAAACTGACAGAAACCATTGAAGACCGTCGTCGTAAACGTAATGCGATTGAGCAAGATGCAGATCTTGCAATCAAGACCAAGAACTTAGAAGCAGAACAAGCACGTCTACAAATTTTGCGTGAAGAAGAATATGCAAAACTGCAACAAGAACGTGAAATTTCAGTTCGTCGTGCAGAACAGCTTGCAGAAATTGCATCACAAGAAGCTTCGAAAAAACGTGAAGCCGAAGAAGCGCGTATTGCTGCTGAACGTGAAGTTGACTTAAAGCGTATTACTGCTGCACGTGACGTTGAAAATCAAAATATTCAAAAGTCACAAATTATTCAGCAAGCCCAAGTGGAACAAAAGAAAACCATTGAACTCGCTGAGCAAGACCGTGCTATTGCCATTGCTGAAAAATCTCGTGCTGAATCTGAAGCTAAAGCGCATGCCGATCAAGCCCGTGCTCAAGCGGTAAAAGCCGAAGAAGAAGTAATTACCGTGCGTCAAATCCAACAAGCTGAACGTCAAAAAGCTGTTGAATTGGTTTCTGCGAAAGAAAAAGCAGAGAAAGATGCGATTGCCATTACTGTCGCGGCTGAAGCGGGTAAACAAGCAGCAGCAGATGATGCAGAAGCTATCCGTATTGCAGCTGAAGCCGAAGCTGAAAAAGTTCGCTTAAAAGCCAAAGGTGAAGCTGACGCAAAAGTTCTCTTGGCTCAAGCGATGGAAAAACAATACCAAGTTGATGCTGAAGGTACACGTGCAGTGAACGAAGCAAACAACGTATTGTCATCTGAACAGGTTGAAATGCAAATTCGTTTAGCGATGCTGAAATACTTACCTGAAATCATTCGCGAAAGTGTGAAACCAATGGAAAACATTGATGACATTAAGATTTTGCAAGTGAATGGCCTAAATGGTGGTCATGCAGGTTCTTGCCAAGGTGATGCTCACCACGAAGGCAGCGGCAATGTTGCCTTGTCAGACCAAGTGGTGAATAGTGCCCTACGCTACCGCAGCCAGGCCCCACTGATTGATAGCTTGATGAGTGAGCTTGGTATCCAAGGTGGCGATATTAACGGTTTAACTCAGAGCTTAAAAACCAGCAAAAACTAAGTTTTTGATTGAGATAGGGCTCCATCAAATCTCTTTATTCAGAAGTGATTGCTTGAGCAACACATTCTAAATGAATTAAAAAAGCAGTGTCCGCACTGCTTTTTTTTATGGCTTAGATACTTGTACTTATGGGCATACAATCTCCCAAAGAAATGAACAACATTTTCTGTCTTATCAGAGCGCTTTTAATGGTTTCTGACATTTATATTTCGCATCACAGCCTGATGTTAAATCAATGAACAAATGGCGTATTTCATAAAAATACTCATTTAGAAGCTATAGAGCAAACAGCATAAAATTATGAAACAAAATATTTAAAATCAATTAATTGATATATCCTTCTCATCTTACAGAATAAGATATTTACTTCTATATATTCAGCTCGATAACATTTTGTTCTATCTATTGTTTTTATAAAACTTGGAAATTGCTTATTAAATTGAAAATAGGGCCTAACAAGGTTTTTGCACTTCAAACCATCAACTAAAAAATAATAGCTGACTATAGATGTATATGCTCATGTAGATTTTCTTAAAAAAATTTCATCACTGAGATAGCAAATTTCACCAATTTTAAAGCTCCCCCTTCTCATATTCCTGATCTACCATCCTTTGTATAAGGCTTGAGAAAATTACAAATAAAATAATTTCTATTGAAAATATTAGGCTTCATCCAAGTAAAAAAGCTCTTTGATGATAAAGATCCATTAAAAATCTCAATTAAATTAGTTATTTTCCCTAAAATCAATATACTGCACGCTATACGAAATTATTTTTAAAAATCATAAACCTATGACCATCCCCGCAATCATCACATATTCGGATTATTATGTGTTCTTTACATTTCATAGTTATTGAACAACCAATATTCCATCCGTTTATGCAGCGTCACTGCACCCCAAAGCAGAACACATAGCCATGCCCTTATGGCTTTTGCATAGCGGCTGAAATACGCTTTTTTTTGCGTAAAAAAAAAAGAGAATCCGAAGATTCTCTTTTGATGTTTAAGTATGGCGATTAAACCAAACCTTTGCCTTTCAGCACTTCGTACATGGTCGAACCTAATTCAGCAGGACTACGGGTATAGGCCATACCGGCTTTTTCAAAAGCAGCAAATTTCTCTTCTGCTGTACCTTTACCGCCCGAAATGATCGCGCCTGCATGTCCCATACGTTTACCTTTAGGTGCAGTCACACCCGCGATATAACCGACAACAGGCTTAGTTACATTCGACTGGATATATTCAGCCGCTTCTTCTTCTGCTGTACCACCAATCTCACCAATCATGATGATCGCTTCAGTTTGCGGGTCGTCTTGGAACAGCTTTAAGCAATCAATTTGGTTCATGCCCGGAATTGGATCTCCCCCAATACCGATACACGTCGACTGACCTAGACCCAGCTTGGTGGTTTGCGCTACAGCTTCATAGGTCAGAGTCCCTGATCGCGAGATAATGCCGATTTTACCCGGCTGATGAATATGCCCCGGCATAATACCGATCTTACATTCACCCGGAGTAATAATCCCTGGACAGTTCGGACCAATTAGACGTGCATTATTACCATAGGTTTCTAGGTAACGTTTAGCTTTCAACATATCGAGTGTAGGCACGCCTTCCGTAATCACTACGATCAGCTCAACACCTGAATCAATCGATTCAATAATTGAATCTAGGACAAATGGTGCAGGTACATAAATCGAGGTTGCCGTTGCACCTGTTTCACGCACCGCTTCTTTCATGGTATTGAATACGGGCAGATTCAAATGTTGTGTGCCGCCTTTACCCGGAGTCACCCCACCGACCACTTTTGTGCCGTAAGCAATTGACTGTTCAGAATGGAATGTGCCGTTTTTACCGGTAAAACCTTGTACCAATACTTTGGTGTCTTTATTAACTAATACGCTCATGATCTCTACTCCCTTAGCCTTTTACCGCAGCAACGATTTTTTCTGCAGCATCAGCCAAGCCATTTGCAGAAATCAATTTCAAACCTGATTCATCAAGTAATTTTGCACCCAACTCTGCATTGTTCCCTTCTAGACGAACAACCACAGGTACAGTCACATTTACTTCTTGAACCGCTGCAATAATTGCTTCAGCAATCATGTCACAACGTACAATCCCACCAAAAATGTTGATTAATACACCTTGTACAGAACTATCGGCCAAAATGATTTTAAAGGCTTCAATTACGCGTTCTTTGGTCGCGCCACCGCCTACATCTAGGAAGTTTGCAGGTTGACCACCATAGAGTTTAATGATGTCCATGGTTGCCATGGCAAGACCCGCGCCATTCACCATACAGCCAATGTTACCCTCAAGTGCCACATAGTTCAGATCAAATTCTGATGCTTTCAGCTCACGCTCATTTTCTTGCGATTTATCGCGTAGCGCTGCAATTTCAGGTAAACGATACAAGGCATTCGAGTCGATACCAATTTTTGCATCTACACATAAAATCTCGCCATTTTCACGTACGGATAACGGGTTAATTTCAAATAAAGCAAAATCATTTTCAATGAATGCTTGATAAGCCGCAGACATGATTTTGACAAATTGATTCACTTGACCATCTTTTAGGTTTAAAGCAAACGCCACTTCACGTGCTTGGAATGGTAACAATCCAACTAGAGGATCTACTTCAACTTTAATAATTTTTTCAGGCGTTTCTTCTGCAACTTTCTCAATTTCAACACCGCCTTCAGTCGATGCCATAAAGGTCACACGACGGCTAGAACGGTCAACTACAGCACCTAGGTACAATTCACGCTCTACAGGATAGACATCTTCAGACACCAAAATACCACTGACTGGCTGACCTAATGCATCTGTTTGATAAGTAACTAAGCGTGAACCGACCATTTGGTTCACATAATCAGTGGCTTCTTGCGCAGATTTTACCACTTTCACGCCGCCCGCTTTACCACGACCACCTGCATGGACTTGGGCTTTTAAAACTGCAAACTTACCACCCAGTTGCTCAAAAGCTTTGACTGCTTCTTCTGCGGTTGTTACAAATACGCCTTCTTGGACTGGCATACCATATTTTTTTAATAACGCTTTAGCTTGATATTCGTGTAGATTCATTGAACAACCTTTTACTCTTTTTTCGCTTTGTTATGACCCATTAAAGCCCAGACATCCGTCAAAGCAGCTTTAACCTTTTTTAAATCTTAAAATATTTCTTATCTTTATTTTTAGATGATTATTCAAATTAAAACAACCATCAGAAACAAAAAAGAGCGGCCTAAGCCGCTCTTTTTACATCTTATTTACGTTTACGTTGAATCGCGTGAATCGCACGTCCATCGACTGCAAGCGCAGCTTCGTGAACGACTTCAGAGAATGTCGGGTGACCGAAAGTCATTAACTGAAGGTCTTCAACACTTGATACAAACTCAAGTGCAATCATACCTTGGTGTACGATATCAGACGCTGCAGGTCCAATGACATGCATACCAAGTAGACGATCCGTTTTTGCATCAGCAACAAACTTAACAAAGCCTGCGTTTTCACCAGCAGCCATTGCACGACCATTCGCAGCAAAGCCAAATTGACCAGTCTTCACTTCATGGCCTTTTTCTTTCGCTTGCTCTTCTGTTAAACCAACCCACGCCGCTTCTGGGTGTGTGTAGATTACAGAGATGATTGTGTCGTAGTTCACTTGAGCAGCGTGACCGTGCATACGTTCAACAGCCATTACGCCTTCTTCCATTGCTTTATGTGCAAGCATTGGACCACGTACCAAGTCACCAATTGCGTATACGCCTTCAACCGAAGTTGCACACCAATCGTTTACTTCAACTAGACCGCGTTCAGTGAGTTTAATGCCTGAATCTTCAGCCAATAAACCTTCTGCATATGCTTTACGGCCAACACAAACGATCAATTTATCGAAAGTTTGAGTTTTGTCTTCGCCACCTTGCGTATACTTAACAGTAACTTCACGGTCATTTACTTCTGTACCAGCAACTTTAGCGCCAACACGGATATCAAGACCTTGTTTAGTCAATACTTTTTGGTAGTCTTTTGCCAAAGCTTTATCAGCCATTGGTAAGAATGCATCCATTGCTTCAAATACAACAACTTCAGCACCTAGACGACGCCAAACAGAACCAAGCTCTAGACCAATGACACCCGCGCCAATTACGCCAAGACGTTTAGGCACTTCTGGGAACTCAAGCGCACCAGTAGAGTCAACAATAATGTCTTGGTCTACAGGAGCAACAGGAATATTTACCGGTACAGAACCCGATGCAAGGATTACATATTTAGGTTCTAAAATTTGAGTTTCACCTTCGTGAGATACAAACTCAACTTTCTTACCTGCAAGTAATTTACCTGTACCTTTTAACCATTCGATACCATTGCCTTTAAGTAGGCCATCAATACCCATCGTCAATTGGTTAACAATTTTGTCTTTACGATCAAGCAGTTTTGCAAGATCAAATTTCACTTCACCAGTTGTAATACCGTGGTCATCTAAGTGATGAACGGTATCTTCATAGCGGTGAGATGAATCAAGTAATGCTTTAGATGGGATACAACCCACGTTTAAGCAAGTACCACCTAAAGATGGTTTACCTTTATGAATACGTTTTTCAATACAAGCTACTTTAAAGCCTAATTGAGCAGCGCGGATAGCAGCCTCATAACCACCAGGACCGCCACCAATAACAACTAAATCAAATTGAGACATGTGTATCTCCAAAAATGGGCTTAGAGGATCGCTCTAAGCCCATTGCATTATTCTGAAGTATTAAAGATCAAGGATTAGCTTAGCTGGTTCTTCTAACAATTCTTTGATTGTTACAAGGAAGCCTACTGCTTCTTTACCATCGATTAGACGGTGGTCATAAGAAAGCGCTAAGTACATCATTGGCAAGATTTCAACTTGACCATTTACAGCCATAGGACGTTCTTGGATTTTATGCATACCCAAAATCGCAGTTTGTGGCGTATTTAAGATAGGTGTAGAAAGCAAAGAACCGAAAGTACCACCATTAGTAATAGTGAATGTACCGCCAGTCATATCTTCAATACCCAATTTACCATCACGCGCTTTACCAGCGTATGCACGGATACCATTTTCAACTTCAGCATAGTTCATGCGGTCAGTATCACGAAGAACTGGAACCACTAGACCACGGTCGCTTGATACAGCAACACCGATGTCGTAGAAACCGTGGTAAACGATGTCATTGCCATCAATCGAAGCGTTTACAGCTGGGTAGCGTTTCAATGCTTCAGTTGCAGCTTTCACGAAGAAAGACATAAAGCCTAAACGTGCACCATGACGTTTTTCAAATGCGTCTTTGTATTGTGCACGCATTTCCATGATTGGTTTCATGTTTACTTCGTTGAACGTAGTCAACATTGCAGTTTCTTGAGTTGCAGCAAGTAGACGTTCAGCAACACGCTTACGAAGACGAGTCATAGGAACACGTTTTTCGATACGTTCACCAACAGCAACGCTTAATGGCGCAGCAGCAGGAGCAGCTGGTTTAGCTTGATGGTTTGCAACATCTTCTTTAGTGATGCGACCGCCACGGCCAGTGCCAGCAACGTCAGCAGCAGCAATGCCAGACTCAGTCAATGCTTTACGCACTGCAGGAGCTTGATCAGCAACAGGTTGAGCACGTTCAACAACAGGAGCAGCGCCCGCTTGAGTTTGCGCAGCAGCTTGTTCTACTTTCTCTTCTGATTGAACAGCTTGAGTTTGAGCAGCGCCAGAAGCAACACCTTCTTCAAAAGTCGCAATCACTTCGTTCGATAAAACTGTATCGCCTTCGTTTTTAACGATTGCAGAAATCGTACCGTCAGCAGGAGCTACAACTTCTAAAACAACTTTATCTGTTTCAATATCACAAATCACTTCGTCACGTGATACTGCTTCACCTGGTTGTTTGTGCCAAGTTGCAACTGTACCGTCAGCAACTGACTCTGGGAATACCGGTGCTTTAATTTCGGTTGCCATTATTAAGAATCTCCTGTTATTCAGCTACGATAGCTAAAGCATCATTTACGAGCTGAGCTTGTTGTTTTGCGTGCAAATATGGTGAACCACAAGCCGGTGCAGCAGAAGCTTCACGACCTGCATAACTAATACGAACTTGTTTGCCCGCTTTCATCACGTCGTCATACAGACGCGGAGCGATGAATAACCATGCACCTTGGTTCTTCGGTTCTTCTTGAGCCCAAACCAATTCTTTAACGTTTGGATATTGTGCAAGAACTTCAGCAAGACGTGCTTCTGGGTACGGATACAATTGTTCAATACGAACGATTGCTGTGTTGTTCAATTCTTTTTCACGACGTTTTTCAAGTAAGTCGTAGTAAACCTTACCACCACAAAGCACTAGACGAGTTACGTCTGATTTGTTGATGTTGTCGATTTCATCAATCACAGTTTGGAATGAACCATTTGCAAGTTCTTCTAATGTAGAGGTTGCAAGTTTGTGACGAAGAAGAGACTTCGGTGAAGTCACGATCATTGGTTTACGGATTGGACGAAGTGCTTGACGACGCATCGCATGGTAAATCTGCGCTGGTGTAGTCGGTGTGATCACTTGCATGTTTTCTTCAGCACATAGCTGTAAGAAACGCTCTAAACGAGCTGATGAATGCTCAGGACCTTGACCTTCAAAGCCATGTGGAAGAAGCATAGTCAGACCGCATACACGTTCCCACTTCGTTTCGCCAGACGCGATGAACTGATCGATTACAACCTGTGCACAGTTTGCGAAGTCACCAAATTGCGCTTCCCAAATGACAAGGCTCTTTGGAAGAGTCGTTGCATAACCGTATTCGAATGCAAGAACCGCCATTTCTGACAATAATGAGTCATAAATAGCTGTACGTGGTTGGTTTTCTTTCAAGTTACATAATGGAATGTAAGTTGAACCATCTACTTGGTTATGAAGTTTTGCATGACGGTGTGAGAATGTACCACGACCAACGTCTTCACCTGTTAAACGAACAAGGAAACCTTCATCTAGAAGAGACGCGTAAGCTAATGTTTCAGCAGCACCCCAGTTCAATGGCATTTCACCAGTCTGCATTTTCAGACGGTCATCAATCACTTTAGCAACCTGACGTTGCATCACGAAGCCTTCTGGAAGCTCGCGCATTTTCGCACCAAGCTCTTTTAGACGTTCGATTGGGAAAGTGGTGTCCCATTTATCTGTGTATTCGTGGCCTAGGTAAGGTTTCCAGTCCACAAACATTTTTGTGTTTGGCTCAAGTACCAACGCATTTGCAACGTGTTTACCTGCTTCAAGGTCAGAACGATACTGTTCAACCATTGCATCAGCAGAAGCGCGATCAATAACACCTTCTTGTACAAGCTTGTCAGCATAAAGCGTACGTGTAGTCGCTTTTTTATTGATGATTTGATACATCATTGGCTGAGTTGCAGCTGGCTCGTCGGCTTCGTTATGACCACGACGACGGTAGCAGAACATATCGATTACAACGTCTTTACGGAATGTATGACGGAAATCGTGTGCCAATTGAGAAACAAATAATACAGATTCAGGATCATCACCGTTCACATGGAAGATAGGTGCTTGGATCATTTTCGCGATGTCAGTACAGTATTCTGTAGAACGCGCATCACGTGGGTCAGACGTTGTGAAACCAACTTGGTTGTTTACAACGATATGAACTGTACCACCCACGGTATAACCGCGAGTTTGTGACATTTGGAAGGTTTCTTGGTTTACACCTTGACCTGCAAATGCAGCATCACCGTGAACGATGATTGGTAATACATCATCACCACCGATATCTTTACGACGTACTTGACGTGCGCGTACAGAACCTTCTACTACAGGTCCAACGATTTCTAAGTGTGATGGGTTAAACGCTAATGCCAAATGAACTTCGCCACCCGGAGTCATGACGTTTGAAGAGAAACCTTGGTGGTATTTAACGTCACCAGAGCCTTTTTTATGCAGAGATTTACCTTCAAACTCACCAAATAGATCAGCTGGGTTTTTACCCATGATGTTTACAAGCAGGTTCAAACGGCCACGGTGAGGCATACCGATAACCACTTCTTTACAGCCTACTGAACCTGCGCGTTGAATAAGTTCATTCACCATAGGAATGAAAGATTCACCACCTTCAACACCGAAACGTTTCGCACCAACGAATTTGTTACCAAGGTATTTTTCTAGGCCTTCAGCTGCAGTTAGACGTTCAAGGATATGTTTTTTCTGGTCTGCAGTGTAGCCAAATTGACCACGAGTACCTTCAAGGCGTTGTTGAATCCAACGTTTTTCTTTTGTATCAACAATGTGCATGTATTCAACACCAATCGAAGCAGTATAAGTTGCTTCCATTGCTTGAACCATTTCACCAAGTGTTGCTTCAGACTTACCGATTGCAAGGTTACCTGTATTAAATACAGTATCTAAGTCAGACTGAGTTAGACCGTGCGCAGCAAGATCTAGATCAGGCACGATTTCACGTTTTGCAAGACCAAGTGGATCTAATTTTGCGTTTTGATGACCACGGTTACGGTATGCAGCGATCAACTGTAATACACCGATTTGACGGCGTTCATGCTCAGAACTTACTGCACTTTGCACTACTGGCTGAACACGGCTTGAATTACGGCCTAATAATAGGAATTGCTCACGTACATTGCTGTGTGGTTGATCACCTTTCGGGAATTTATCGAAGTATTCACGCCAATCAGCCTCTACTGAGTCTGGAGCCGTTAGATACTGCTCATAAAGTTCTTCAATATACGCTGCACTGTCAGCGCTAAGTTCAGTGTCAAGACGCAGTGCGTCAGCAACTTCTTGCATTTGTGGACCCATTTCCTATTGCAAAACATTTCAGGATGCTTTTTAAGCGAACCCATGATTAGTAATGTCAAATTGGTAATATGACATTAGTCCCCATTAGGCTTAAGCCTTGAGGCGTTATCACTACATTAGGATTACCCAATGTGATTAATGAACAATAACGCCCTCAGCGGCATCATTACTCATTGAGAAATACCCGACATAAATCGGGCAATTTTTGCAAATCATCTTAGAAAAAATAAATTTTTCGCAATTATCTTTTCTAAAGCGACTTTATTAACATTTATATACCGTCTACAGCGCTTAAATTGTAGAAAAAATGTACCCAATTCAAAGTCATTTTTTACATATAGTGATACTTTAAATGCTAACACGTTCGAGCATTTTCAATTGATTTTTTTGACACATACCTCTCATAAATTAGCGAAATACACTGTTTGTATTTTCATCTATGATATGGTGCTACATATAAAATGATCTTTCAATTAAGACAAAAGTCTACGTTCGATTTTTACCTCACCTCATATACAAAAACAAAAGAGAGCTGACATTCCTATCCTCTCTCTTTTTACTACGTTACATAATAACATCTTCTAATCCTTTTGACAGACTTGAACGAGCGTTTCATCAATAAATAACCATTTATCTATCACTTTATACTTTTAATTCACTACGTTTCTATGAAATCCATTTATAGCACTCTGCAATGACAGCGAATAACTTTCACTATCATCATTTTTATATATGACAAAAAAAGCGCACCCAATGGTGCGCTTTTTTTTACTGCTAAATCTATTAACCAAGATCTAAAAGCATATTACGGATGTGACCGATTGCTTTAGTTGGGTTAAGACCCTTAGGACATACAGATACACAGTTCATGATACCTTTACAACGGAACAATGAGAATGGGTCGTCAAGACGAGCCAAACGCTCTTGAGTTGCTGTATCACGAGAGTCAATGATGAAGCGATATGCGTTCAACAATGCTGAAGGACCCAAGAACTTGTCTGGGTTCCACCAGAATGATGGACATGAAGTTGAACAACATGCACAAAGAATACATTCGTACAAACCATCTAAATGTTCACGCTCTTCAGGAGACTGCAAACGCTCTTTAGGAGGCGCAGGCTGATTGTTGATTAGGAACGGATGGATTTTGTTGTACTGATCGTAGAACTGATTCATATCTACAACCAAGTCTTTAATAACTGGAAGACCTGGAAGTGGACGAATTGTAATCACTTCTGGTAAGTCGTTTAGGTTCCAAAGACACGCTAAACCATTTTTACCATTGATGTTTACACCATCAGAACCACAAATACCTTCACGACATGAACGACGGAATGTTAATGATTCGTCTTGTACTTTTAATGCTAGAAGCGCATCAAGCAACATACGGTGCTTGTCAGTCAACTCTAGTTTAAAAGTTTGCATGTACGGAGCTGCATCCTTATCAGGATCGTAGCGGTAGATATTAAATGTACGAGTACCTCTACTCATCTTACTTCTCCCAATTAGAATGTACGTGGTTTAGGTGGAATAGCATCTACAGATAAAGGCTTGTAACGTACTGGTTTGTACTCAAGACGGTTATCTACAGAGAACCATAAAGTGTGTTTCATCCACTCATCATCACGACGGCCGTATGGGTAGTCAGCATGATCAGGTGGTAATTCGAAATCTACCACTGTATGCGCACCACGACATTCTTTACGTGCAGCTGCAGAAATTAATGTCGCTTTTGCAACTTCATACAAGTTTTCAACTTCTAGAGCTTCAACACGTGCTGTGTTAAATACTTTAGATTTGTCTTTCAAGTGAATGTTGCGTACACGTGGTTCGATCGCAAGAATCTGTTTCACACCTTCTTCAAGAAGTGCAGATGTACGGAATACACCAGCATGGTCTTGAACGATGTCACGGATTGCATCAGCAACTTCTTGAGCATTTTCACCAGAAGTAGATTCATCAAGATGACGAACACGATTCAAAGTGTTTTCAAGAACAGTTGTAGGTAATGGAGCGTATTCATCACCATGGTGTTTAGTTACGTAGTCAACAATATGTTCACCAGCAGCTTTACCAAATACAACCAAGTCAAGCAATGAGTTTGTACCTAGACGGTTTGCACCATGTACAGATACACATGAACATTCACCGATTGCATAAAAACCTTTCACTGGTTTAGTGAAATCACGGTCGCCCGCGTTGTGTGAGTACACATCAGTTTCTTTGTTGTAGTTCGCAACCAAAGCTTCAGTTTCACGAGAAACAGGAACAACCACTTGACCATGAATGTTTGTAGGAATACCACCCATTTGGTAATGGATTGTAGGTACTACAGGAATTGGCTCTTTAGTGATGTCAACGTTCGCGAATTTCTTACCAATCTCGAATACAGATGGAAGACGTTTCATGATTGTTTCAGCACCAAGATGCGTCATATCAAGCAAGATGTAGTCTTTCTTAGGACCACAGCCACGACCTTCTTTAATTTCTTGGTCCATAGAGCGTGATACGAAGTCACGAGGTGCCAAGTCTTTAAGTGTCGGAGCATAACGTTCCATGAACGGCTCACCAGCATCGTTACGAAGGATCGCACCTTCACCACGACAACCTTCTGTCAACAATACGCCTGCGCCCGCAACACCTGTTGGGTGGAATTGCCAGAATTCCATATCTTGTAATGGAATACCTGCACGAGCTGCCATACCAAGACCGTCACCAGTGTTGATATAAGCGTTAGTAGATGCACGGTAAACTCGACCAGCACCACCAGTAGCAAACAATGTAGCTTTACCTTGGAATACTGCAATTTTACCCGTTTCTTGGTCAATTGCTGTCACACCAAGTACATCGCCTGCTTCGTTACGGATCAAATCAAGTGCGATCCATTCTACGAAGAATTGAGTACCCATTTTCACGTTGCTTTGATAAAGCGTGTGAAGAAGTGCGTGACCTGTACGGTCGGCAGCAGCACATGCACGTGGAACTGGCTTTTCACCATAGTTCGCAGCATGACCACCAAACGGACGTTGGTAAATTGTACCGTCAGCGTTACGGTCAAATGGCATGCCTAAGTGTTCAAGTTCATATACAACTTGAGGCGCTTCACGAGTCATGAACTCAATTGCGTCTTGGTCACCTAACCAGTCAGAACCTTTAACTGTGTCGTAGAAGTGGTAGTGCCAGTTATCTTCTTGCATGTTACCAAGAGATGCACCAATACCACCCTGCGCTGCAACAGTGTGCGAACGAGTTGGGAATACTTTAGTCAGTACAGCAACTTTCAAACCAGCTTGAGCAAGTTGGTAAGAAGCACGCATACCTGAACCACCACCACCAACGATGACTGCATCGAAAGTTTGGTGTGGAATATTTGTGTAATCTTCTTTAGGGGTTATAGCGCCCATGATATCTTCCTATCAATTTGCCCAAAAAATCTGGATCGCCCAGATCGCGTATGCAAATACTGCAACAATCACTGCAGAAGTCAGCACTAAACGCAGACCGTTTGCTGAAGGACCCATTTGACGAGTAGTCACATAGTCAGTGAATACTTGCCACATACCAATCCAAGCATGCGCAACAAGAGATAAGACAGACAATAAAGATAAAATCTTCATTGGTGTTGTCATCATAAAGCCATACCATTGCTCAAAAGTGAATCCGCTATTGCAAAGGATCCAGCCCAGTACAACAATAGTATAAACAGCCAATACAACGGCACTTACACGTTGGATAAACCAATCGCGTGAACCTGATCCTGTTAAACCTGTAGCACTTTTCATTAGAGAACAATCCATACAAATGCTGCAACAATACCGATTGCAGACAAGATCAATGAAATAGTAGCTGCGATACGACCACTTTGAAGTTCTTCAGCAACGCCAAGATCTGCAAATAGATGCTTGATACCACCGATAAGGTGATAAATTAAGCCGGCTACAAATACCCATACGACAAAACGCACAATAAAGCTATCAAACACAGCTTGAACTTGCGCAAAACCTTCAGGTGAAGATAGAGATTTGTCTAAAATCCAAAGAAGGACCGGTACGAGTAAAAATACGATAACACCTGATAGACGGTGTAAAATTGATGCAATAGCCACAGGGGATTTTAAGTTTACGTCTAAAACTTGACCCATGGACAAATTGACAGGTCTGTTGCTTTTCACAGCGGGCATCCTGTAAGTAAAAACTCCATCCGGAGTTTGTTGGAATTAATTCGTAGGAAAGCTAGCATAGTCAGACATTACAATATAATAAACTCTGCAGCTGTCTGATCTTATAAACGACAGGGAATTATAAAACGTGAACTTTCAAAACACAAACGAAGACAATTAGGAATTTTGCAAAATATCCTTAAATAAGAATCATTAACAATAACTTTTCTAAAAACAAATACCTTATTTATCTAAGAAAATCAGACTATCTTGTTGGTTTTAATCAGTTAAATGTAAGTTTCACTTATTGTTTTTGTGTGTATATAGCGATTTAAACTTTTAGACTAAAGATGAACAAATCTAAATCTTTCTTTTCCCACTACATTTTAAAATCTTCCAACACATTCGCCAAGCCATAATCATAAAAATAAATGTGCATCATTTTCTCAAATGATAAAACTCAAAGATCATGAAACGAAATAAGAACTTAGTCTGTGCATAAAAATCTCAGCAACAGCAAATCTGTTTAATAAAACGCCATTTTTTACCTTTCAAATGACAAAAATGATCATTTATTAAGCTTTTAAAGGCGTTTAATTAACTATTTTTTAACCAAACGAACTTTTTTTTAAGGGCGATTAAGTCGTTTTAATTATGAATAAGAAAACAGCAATTTAGAGCCACAGATGTGTGTAAGTTACGAAAATTATAATAATTTAATGAAATAGCGGTCTTGTAATTCATATTTGTTTCAGAGTTTTTAAGAATTAAAAATTGCTTACAATTAAGGCAATAGGCTTTTTTTAATCTGCACCTCCCCTGCAATTTGACTTATTATACTGCGTCGGCACTGTGATTTTACTCATTTTTTAAGCGGATGAATTGTGCTTCATTCCAAGGAATGATCCTCAATTTATATCCATAAGTATAATTGACAAAATTTCAGTTCCCTCTAATCTTAGAGCAAATTTTTGATCTGTCTGATTCTCGCATTAAAAGATTAGTACTGAGTCAGATAAAACATTCACCAGGACAGGAGATCTATTGAATGTCTGAAGCAACTGGCAAAAAAGCCGTTTTACAGCTTGATGGCAAAGAAATTGACTTACCAATTTACAGTGGCACTCTAGGCCCAGATGTAATTGACGTTAAAGATGTGTTGGCCGCAGGTCACTTTACTTTTGATCCTGGTTTTGTCTCAACGGCTGCTTGTGAATCTAAAATCACTTTCATTGACGGCGGTAAAGGTGTTCTTCTACACCGTGGCTACCCAATCGACCAGCTTGCTACTAAAGCAGACTACTTAGAAACTTGCTACCTTCTTTTGAACGGCGAGCTTCCTACTGCTGAACAAAAACAAGAATTCGATGCTAAAGTTCGTAACCACACTATGGTTCACGATCAAGTTGGCCGTTTCTTCAATGGTTTCCGTCGTGACGCTCACCCTATGGCGATCATGTGTGGTGTTGTTGGTGCGCTTTCTGCGTTCTATCACAACGGTTTCGATGTTGAAAACATTGACCACCGCGAAATCACTGCTATTCGCTTAATCGCTAAAGTTCCTACTTTAGCTGCTTGGACTTACAAATACACAGTAGGCCAACCATTCGTTTACCCACGTAACGACTTAAGCTACGCAGAAAACTTCTTGTACATGATGTTTGCTACTCCTGCAGACCGTGATTACAAAGTTGACCCTATTCTTGCTAAAGCAATGGACCGTATCTTCACGCTTCATGCTGACCACGAACAAAACGCGTCTACTTCTACAGTACGTCTTGCTGGTTCTACTGGCGCTAACCCATACGCATGTATCGCTGCGGGTATCGCGGCTCTATGGGGACCTGCTCATGGCGGCGCGAACGAAGCTGTTCTTAAGATGCTTGATGAAATCGGCACTGTAGAAAACGTTGCTCCGTTCATGGAAAAAGTGAAAACTAAAGAAGTTAAACTTATGGGCTTCGGTCACCGAGTTTACAAAAACTTCGATCCACGTGCGAAAGTAATGAAAGAGACTTGTGACGAAGTGTTAACTGCACTTGGTATCAACGATCCACAACTTGCTTTGGCTATGGAACTTGAACGTATTGCGCTTTCTGACGAATACTTCATCAAACGTAACCTATACCCTAACGTAGACTTCTACTCAGGTATCATCCTTAAAGCGATTGGTATCCCAACAGAAATGTTTACAGTAATCTTCGCTCTTGCACGTACTGTTGGTTGGATCAGCCACTGGTTAGAAATGCACAGCGCACCTTACAAAATCGGTCGTCCTCGTCAGCTTTACACTGGCGAAACTCAACGCGATATCCAAGGTCGTTAATTCGAAAGAATTGTGCGAATCTAAAAACCGTCCCTTTGGGGCGGTTTTTTTATGCAGCTAGATTTATTTTGCACTTTAAAACAGCCCCATCTGACTGATTTTTCAACTCAATCATTAGATAAAACGATGTCTCACAAGTTATAAAGTATGCTGTTTATTGCTGAGTGTATTTTAAATCGCCATTTTCTAGAAAATCTCACACTGCTTCATCAGATATCGTCATAAAAAAGCCTAATTCCACGTAGAAATTAGGCTGTAAACAAAAGGTTTAAATATTGATGATGCTTTATTTTAGCTTATTAAGTTAAGTAACTTTTATTAAGCAACCTTCTCTAAGCAACCGACTCATAGTCTGTCAAGTCCACCTGTTTAAGACGCTGCTTTAACTGTTTCAGTGACCACGGCCAAGCTACAAAATTGCGTCCATTGGCATCTAAGTAATAGCTCTTACAGCCGCCACTATTAAAGACTGTAGTCTGTAAATGTGTCTGTACTTTTGCATTGTGATAGGCCAATACATTTGGCTTAATTTCAAGCCGTTGTATCTTCTCTTGTTTCATTTTTACCAAAGCATCAACGATATACCCAACCTGTGCTTCTACAATCCCAATGAATGGGTCATAAACCAAAATATTTGGCCCGAGCACCAAGAAGGCGTTGGGTACTTGCGCAATACTGGTACCCAAAAACGCTTCAGGAGAACTATTTTTCCAAAGTTCTGACAATAACGCCCCATTGGCATTTTTTACACGTTGTCCAATCGGCGGATGAGAAACTTCAAAACCTGTGCCCTAATAATGACATTGACTTCATGACGTTCACCATTTGCAGCGATGACAGTATTACCTTCTATTTCCACTAAACCATGTGGCACAAGTTCAACATTGGCTTGCTGCAAAGCAGGATAATAGTTATTGGCAAATAAAAGACGCTTACAACCAATAGAAAAGTTTGGTGTAACTTTTTCACGTAATTCAGCATCTTGAATTTGTGTTTTTAACAACTGACGACCCAAATAATTCACAGGCTCTAATAGTGAAGGATTACGCAGGCCTAAATTAATACTATTTAATATACCGGCCACACTTTTTCGCCAAGTTTCCTGAACGCTCGGAAAGCGGGTAATCACGCCTTTTGCACGGTCATTCAGTGGTAAATCTGCTTTTGGTAATACCCATGGTGCGGTCCGTTGAAACACCACCACATTTTTGGCAATAGGTTGAATCTGAGGAATAAACTGAATCGCAGATGCTCCCGTACCAATTACTGCAATACGTTTATCTTTTAAGTCATAGGCATGGTTCCATCGCGCAGAATGGAACATTTCACCTTCAAAGCTTTCAATACCTTTAATTTTTGGAATTTGAGGTTCAGTAATCGGCCCAGTGGAAAAAATCACCGTTCTCGCCGCATATTTACCTTTGCTCGTCTCTAATTGCCATTGCTTTAATTGCTCATTCCATTCCGCTGCAATTAATTCACAGTTGAACTGAATGTTGCGATACAGCGCATGCTGCTCCGCAACATCTTCTAAATAGTTCAGAATCTCAGGTTGCTTGGCAAATAAATGACTCCATTTATGACTCGGCGCAAATGAAAACGAATATAAAGCCGAAGGAACATCACATCCACAGCCTGGATAAGTGTTGTCGCGCCATGTTCCTCCCACGCGATTGGCTTTTTCTAAAACTACATAATCGGTATACCCTCGTTCATTCATTTGATGAACTGCGGCTAAACCTGATATCCCTGCACCAATCACAATGGTATCGTAGACACGAACTGGTTTTTCTAGACTTGGTTCTGACTTGGTTCTGACTCGGTTTGCCCTGATTGGTTTTGTTCCGCTTTTTTAGCTTTTGCAGAAGACGATGCAGAACGTCGCGCATTGGTTTTATTGCTTGTTGGCTTTTTAGTTTGAGTTTTCTCTTGATCCAAGGCTTTTACATCTTCGTCATGTAATTGTGTCGGCATGTTCATGCTTTTGCTCCCGACTTTTTAATATAGTTGTTAAATATGGGATAACCCACCCCCAATAAGCGGGTATAGGTTTGCGGGGATAAACGCTTTAACCACCAAAATAATTTGGCATCAGGTTGCGGAATGGTGTACAACTTCCCTACATCTAAATTATTCAAGGTCAAATTGACCACATCGTGACTCGTCGTAAATGCATGATTCATCAGCAATTGATCAGCCAAGCCTGAATAGCGATTGGGCAAGCGTCCATTTTTCATAATATTGGTCGGCACCAAGGTTGGGCACAGTACATTCACACGGATATTTGCCGATCGCAGCTCTGCCGATAAAGTTTCAGACAATGCCAACACACTCGACTTCGTCACGTTATATGCTGTCATTTCTGGTGCAGCAGTATATGCTGCAGCAGAAGCAACATTAATAATCGCGCCGCCCTGCTTATTTTGCTTCAGCTTGGGTACAAAATAATGGCAGCCATGCACCACACCCCACAAATTGACATGCATACACCACTGCCAGTCATCTAAACTCAGCTCATCAAATTTACCACCCAGCCCGACGCCTGCATTGTTGATCACCAAGGTCACAGCATGTCCCATCAACTGCTCAGCTTGCTCTGACAATGCTTTTACTTCTTCAGCTTTACCTACATCACACTGCACCGCATAAGCATTTGATGAGGTCATGGATTGAATTTGATCCACCGTTTCTTGCGCTGCTTCTAGATGAATATCGGCACAGACCACTGTCCCACCACGACGTGCCAACTCCAAAGCAAAGCTTCTTCCTATACCACTGCCTGCACCAGTAACCACCGCGTAGGCATTTTCACTTGGCTTATCCTTTTTTCCAAATAGACCCATGGTTGTGTCCTTTTATCGTTTTAATGCTGGGGTAAATTCTTTGACAAAATAAGGTGTTAACACGCCATCAACAGGGTTCAGCAAACGCTTTTTGTAATATTCAAGAAATGCAGAAGTGTCATGATCATTCGGGTGAAAACTTGGTCGTAGATAGTCAAAAATATGCCCGAGGCTGCTGCCATAAACACCATCTTTTAACCCAAAAATCAGCTGGAAACTGCGCGGAACATCCTTCCAGTAACTTAGGCTAATCAAATTCGACGGTTTTCTGTAGAAAGGGACAATCGAAGCACCAATTGAAATCAAACCCAAAATGGTAATTAATGCAGGGAAAAAACCAGCAATACGTAAGGCATAATTACCTGATAATTCTTGATAAACATCATAGGCAATGTCTTTGTGTTCTGACTCTTCCAACATATGCCACATCCAAATGGCGCGTTGCTTTTCATCAATTGAACTAAAGAAAATTTCTTCATGATTCATCATGTATTCCGCAAGCACTGCGGTGAAATGCTCAATTGCCGCCATTAAAGATAATTTCATTGGCTGTGGCATACGTTCAAAACCATAGGCAAAGACGTAGTGTTCTAACTTTCTAAAAAATTGCACAGGCAGATTTCTTGCGCGATACGCTTCATTCATTTCTTCATGCATACGTGAATGAATAACCTCTTGCCCAATCAACGACGTGACACGTTGTCTTAATACAGGATCTTGAATAAAGTCGCGATGATATCGAGCAGTATCAATCACCAAATCTTCGCCACGGGTTAAGAAAATAGATAAAGATGCAAAATAGGCACTGGCCAATTCTGCATTCATATAAAATTTTGGATCAATTTTTTCTGGTTCAAAATCAAATTTCATATGACGAATAGGAACAACGGCAGACTGTTTTGTTGGGTCAAAGACAGGGCCTGCAAATACGCGTGCTAAAGTTTTTTTTATCGGTTGAAAAGCGCTCATGATTTTGCTCTCAATTTGGGTGTTTCCCCTTCATTGACTTCATGTCGATTGAAGTAAAAACACATAGATTGAGGATCAAATTAAGTGAGATAGATCACTAGGCCATTAGCAAAACCGACCTCTCGATTTGCAAAAATGCTCAAATATTTTCTTTGTCAGACAATCTTTAAAACATCGGTGTTGTATGGCTCAAAAGCTTGTCATTAAAGGTCATGGCGTATTTTTTGTGAGGGACGATTATTAGATTTTTTGCACTTCGCCAGTCGCAGATTGATAGACCCATTGATGATCAAACAGGCTGTCGTCTAAATGATCCAGTTTAAAATTACCGATAGCCACAGCATAGAATCCATTGCCCTGCTGCTTAAAATGTATGATCTCTTGCATGAGTTCTTCAGTCAGTTGACCCATAATAAAGTCGGAAATCACTACCACATCGGCATGTACAAAATTCGGTTGTTTCAGCATGTCCAGGGCATGATTCATCGCAGGGATAATATCTGTTCCCCCATGAAATGACTGCCCTAAAAAGTGAATGACATCATCCAAAGCACTATTATGTTGTAAATTCAGCGCGGTTAAATTGGTCGAGAAATTTACCAAATACATCGCTCGCTTTTCTTTTAACGCTCGAATGGATAAATATAGACAAATCGCTTTGGAAATCAGTTCAGGTTGTCCATTCATTGAGCCACTGGTATCTAAGCAAACAATCATCGGGCCTTTTTGTCCGACTCGACGCTGCGTATGGCGTTGGTCTTCGATCACCCGTCCCTGTTGCTGACCTTGTCGATTAAAACTCATCAGGTTAGATTCTAAATATTTCAAATCAAATAAAACCTGCAAGTCTGGATCGGCTAACAGCGCCAACTCGCTAGGTAAAGCCATACTGAGTTCTTGTGCCAATTTAATTCCAGTAATTTCCTCTTGCGCCATCGGGGTGTGAATAAGCTGCTGTGGCTCTTGTTCTAACTGAGCAGAAATCCGCTTACGTGGCATATTCGGCTGTGCGCTTCCGATCATTTGACATAAACGTTTAAGCGCCCGATCTTGCTCGAGATAATTCGCCCATTGCTCAAAGTTCTGTACATCATGCTCAGTTAATTGCCCTTTGGAATAGTCCAGAAAAATCCCGGTTTCAAACCCGACACTGTCATGGTGCTTGACCATTTTCGACAATGTCGCGAGAAAATCTTTGATTTCATCTAAAAAGGCATCTCGTTGTAAACGGAGTTGCTCAAACTCCCAATGCGCAATAGCTTCAGTCAATTTGCGCTGCCATTTACCTTTGAATAGCTCTATTTGTAATTGACGCTGCTGCTTGGTCAGCAATGGCTGTTGGCTCTGTTGCCACATTTCAGTGAATTCTGGAATCCCCAAGGTTTGCATGAAGGCGGCATATTCAGTGTGGAATTGAACAAAATCGCCCTGTTCCCAATGCTTTATCGCAAGCCAATGTTCCAATTGCTGCCGCGCCATTGCATAGGGATGCTGCTGATCTAAACTCGACTTTGCCTGAAAGGCCCATTCCTGAATTTTTTGATCGAGCTTTTTTGCAACTTTATGATCATCCAACCAATGTTTTAAACTGGATTGTTTTAATTCATCATAAAGCTGCGAACTTAATTCATCGAGTGCCGATTGGGTTTGGTGTCTTGTCGGTTTTAATTGCGACATAACTGTTCCAGACGCTCACAATCTTGCAACTGCAACTGATATCGTGCCAATTGCTGCTCAATAGATTGAATCAAATGTTCAATATCCTGTTCAGTGACAAAGACCGATTTAAACTGATGTTCTTGACTGTTAAATCGTTCCGTTAACAGTTCCAATTCTGTTTGAAACTGTGCTTTGAGCTGTTGAACTTCGTGTAACAGCTCATATTGGCTTTGTGCTGAAAGAGAGCTGCGTGGACTACCTTTGGTATGTTTTATATACGGCGTCACCACTTCTTCTAGGCCATAATAGCCACCTTTTAACGTACACACTCTTGAACCATTAAAATTACATACGATGCCACGCACTTCTTCACCGGTATCATCTAAGGCAAAGAAGTCCTTTTTCGTATCCATTTTATCCAGTTCGAGATACAACACTTTATCTTTATAGTGTCGATCTAGATTGGTCACTGCACGTAAGTAGTCAGTGCCATGAATTAAATAACTCTCATACACATCATCGGTATAATAAAAATGATTGAGCACCCGCTGTTCAAGTGCATCCTTCTCTGCCACATGCTGTTCGAATTGCAAACCGTAATTTAAGCCATTTTCAGCCAATACTTCATCTATCTGCTGTGAAACAAAAGCAATGTCTTCAGGCTGATTCCATAAGCAATGTTTTAAAATAAATAGATCACTCAAAATCACCGATGGACGATCATTTAAAAAAGCACAGGCTTTGACTAAATAAGCCACCCGCTGCCAACGACGGTCAGATACATAGACCACGTGGTCTTCAAAGTTATGATTGAGTCGTGTTTTAAGTTGATCAAATAGATTTAAAATCGATTCGGGTAAATCCACCTGATAAATCTGTTCCCGCCAATCTTGTAACTCTGCTTTTGTTATTTTTAAAGTTGCATCGACTTCAACACTGACTTGACTCGGCTTGGCCTGTAATAGTGCATGAAAGTTTTCTGCAACAGCAATCGGCGGCACTTCTAAACGCAAAATAAAACGATCATACAATGCATCTAGACCTTGATTTGATTCGGGAATTTCATTCGATGTACTAACCAAAACATTCAATGGAACTTTTTGGACAATGTCACCATTTTTAAAACTCCGCTCATTCACCAAGGTCAGTAAAGTATTTAAAATCGCTGGACTGGCTTTCCAAATTTCATCTAAAAAAGCAAAATCTGCCCGTGGTAAATAATGTTCTGTTTTACGAATATATTGATCTTCTTTTAAGGCTTTGATCGATACCGGTCCAAAAATTTCTTCAGGCGTACTGAAACGATTCATCAAATATTCAAAATAGTCATGGACCTCAAAAGCAGAGGCGATTCGACGTGAAATCAAACTTTTTGCTGTGCCGGGCAAACCATATAAAAAGGTATTCATGCCCGCAACACCAGCCAATAAACTCAAAGCAATAATCTGCTCGCGTTCATACATATTTTTACTGATTTCAGAAATTAAAGTATTGATCCGTGCTTGCATCTGATTATCTGTTTGACCGAAAACTAAATTGTAACGCCCTAACCGATGTTTCGCTGTAGCAGATGCAAAAATATCGCTTTTTAAATACAGCGCAACAGCGTGATATTGTATTTTCAGGTTATAGTAAAACTACACATCCCTTTGGAACTCTAGAAACTTTTCATCATGTTGCCCTTCTTTCCTACACTCATCCGACTGTTAAAACTTGAAGGTTTTAAATATCGATCCCTCACGGCAGGTGAAATATCCATGTGTCAGAGTGTGTTTGGTGATTTGATTCAATATGAGCAAGTGAAAGTGATGAATCACCCTTTTTTGCCTTGGCAATCGGCGCATGTGGTCATGGCACCTCAGGGGTATATCCATGCTCGAAATTTACTGTTTAAAGCGGACTATGCCAAAGCGTCTTTAGGATATCGCGCCCTGTTTATTCATGAGATGGCCCATGTTTATCAATACCAGCAGCAGATCAATGTTTTGGGTCGGGGTGCTATTTTGCAGATGGCGTATTTCTTCAGTTTTAAAAAATATAATCCATACCGCTATACCCTCAAAGCACACAAGGCATTTTTTGACTACAACATTGAGCAACAAGGTGACATTGCACGTGACATCTATTTAAAGCGAATTAAAAATATTATTTTATATCCTGAACTTGTTCATCAAATTGAGCTATAAAGCTTCCATGCTCTGTAGCGAATATTTTTAGATAAAATTGAATATCGCCTGATCATTCTATTTCACACTAGTGCTCGACCATTGACGCTATTTTGAGTACAAAAAAACAGCATTAATATTTACTTTATGGCACATAAGCTCAGCTAGGCTTTTAAAAGCTATGAATACCTCTAGTATCTCGCTTAAATTCAGATAAAATAGGCTCACCTTATTTTTTTGCTTTGCATCAAAACAAGTGAATTATCATACGATGATGGTGTTTTGTTTTCGCCTTTCGGCAGTATTTTTCGTATCTAAATACACTCGCTGAATAATCACAATAATACAAATCAGTGTGTTAAGTGTATTCACCTATAGGAATAGGATTTAGTTGGAATGAATAGTTTTAAAATTGCACTTGCTCAGTTCTCTCCGCATATTGGTAATCTAGAATCAAACGCAGCAAAAATGCTTCAACAAGCCAATGCTGCAAAAGAACAGAATGCAGATATTATTGTTTTTCCGGAACTTTCTACAGTTGGTTATCCTGCTGAAGATTTATTATTACGTCCAAGTTTAAATAAACGTACACAGCAAGCTTTTGAACAATTAGCAAGCATTAAGGACATCGTTTTAGTCTTTGGTTTTGTAAATCAAACTGAAGATGGTCAGCGCTATAACTCTGCTGCTGTCATGAAAAATGGTCAAGTTCTCGGGATTTACAATAAACAAAATCTTCCAAACTATAGCGTTTTTGATGAAAAACGTTATTTCAGTGAGGGTCATCAACACCTTGTCTTTGAATATTTAGGTCATAAGTTTGGTGTGTTGATTTGCGAAGATGTTTGGGCATTACCAACTGTTCAACAGCTTGCTCAGTTAAATGTTGAAACCGCTTTGGTTTTAAATGCTTCACCTTATGAAGTTGGTAAACCACAGCATCGCATTGAAACCATGGCTGCATTGACCAAACAATTGAACATCAATTTGGTTTACTGTAACCAAGTGGGCGGTCAAGATGACCTTGTCTTTGATGGCACAAGCTTTGTGATGAACAATTCAGGTGAAGTTGCATTGCAAGCACCGAGTTTTGTTGAAGATCTATATATCGCAGAATACGATGCTGAACAAAAAGCCTTTAAAACAGGTGCAATCACGCCTGTATTAAATACCATGGCTGAAATCTACCAAAGCCTTGTGATCGCAACACGTGACTACGTACAACGTTCAGGCTTCCCAGGTGTGATTTTAGGTCTATCTGGTGGTATTGACTCAGCATTAACTTTAGCGATTGCTGCCGATGCGATTGGCGCAGATAAAGTTCAAGCGGTCATGATGCCATATACTTATACTGCACAAATCAGTGTTGAAGATGCGGCTGAACAAGCCAAGAATATGGGCGTAACTTTTGGTATTGCCGAAATCAATCCAATTGTGAATGGCTTTATGCAAACCTTGTTCCCATTCTTTGGCAATGCACCGACAGATGCAACTGAAGAAAACCTACAAGCGCGTTCTCGCGGTACATTGTTAATGGCCTTATCGAATAAGTTCGGCAATTTAGTCCTTTCTACAGGGAACAAGTCTGAATTATCTGTTGGCTACTGTACATTGTACGGTGACATGGTCGGTGGCTTTGCGGTTCTTAAAGACGTCTATAAAACGATTGTATTTGAACTAGCAAAATACCGTAACAGCATTTCAGAAACACCAGTGATCCCTGAACGTGTGATTACTCGCCCACCTTCTGCGGAACTTCGTCCAGATCAGAAAGACCAAGACTCTCTACCTGAATACGAAGTATTGGATGCCATCTTATATGCCTATATCGAAGAAGACATGAGCCAAGATGACATCATTGCCAAAGGTTTTGATGCTGAAGTGGTGAAAAAAGTCATCCGTTTGGTTGATCTAAACGAATACAAACGTCGCCAAGGCGCGATTGGCCCACGTATCAGCTCACGTGCATTTAGCCGTGAACGTCGCTATCCGATCGTGAATGGTTGGAAACCGGGTATCTAATTACTTGATTCAAATCAAAAAAGCCCAGTTATAGAACTGGGCTTTTTTATAGGCGCAAAATACGCAGCAGTAAAAATAAAAAATAATTGAGAAGTATATTTCAAAAGTCAGGTCATAAAATAATGCAGTTAAAGATTTGAGTTCTCTTTTTTCTACATAAACATCGTAAATAGATCATTTTATTAGTGCTGTAATTATTTCAATCTATTTGACTTTTTCTAGGCACAAAAAAAGAGACCAAGCTGAGAGCTTGGTCTATAAAAATGGTGGCTATGACGAGACTTGAACTTGTGACCCCCGCATTATGAGTGCGGTGCTCTAACCAACTGAGCTACATAGCCGTAAACTGTGGTGGCATTATCTAGATTTCACACATTATCGTCAAGCATTTTTGTTTGTAATTGTTCAGAGTTTAAACAAGCAAAGTTCAAGATGTTACTATTTAAGCAAATCATGCTATTTTTAGCCCTAATTACTATATTTTTTGATTAAAAATTAGAGTTTTATCATGCAATTCAATTCGATAAAAAAAACCTGTCTGACCCTCAGCCTTGCTGTCATGACCTTAACGGGCTGCCAAATCGTCTCCCCAATTTTTGTTGACTATAATGGTGTGCGACGTGATGTGGCGACTTGGATTAGTAAACAGCCCTTATTAAGCATGCAACAAAAGCGCAGCATGGCTCAACTTAGCCGAGCACAGCAACCCATCATTCGTCTCGACTTCAATGATCAGGAGAAGTTAGTCAGTGTTGCGCGCGCTAATGAAGCTGCGATGTATTGTGCCAATCAGCATTTATCAGCGCGACAGATTCAACGCTTGCAAAAACAGATCTTCCCTGAAGATGCGTTGCATAAATTAAGCTTGCTTGAGCAACAAGCGTTGCATATTACCCTGACAGAGCAAGAGAAACGGTGTGATTGAAACCATGTCCACTGATGGATGAATTATCTAGGCTCAATTTTTTCAGCACCAAATTGTCTTACAATCTAGACATAGGTGCTTACATTATTGAGCATTTTTGCTATCGCTAAGCGAGGTGAAAACAAGTCTATATTTTTACAATATTTTTATTGAAAAATTCACAATATCCTTATGAATTTACTTGGTTTTATTCCTAAATAAAAAAGCGTATGATGAAACTATGATCAATGTAAATAGCGCTTTTTTTCAGGTTTTTCCATCCAAATTCAATTGATCAGATAAGGAGAAATAAGATGGCTTTAAATAATATTTTAGTTCCAGTGGACGGTTCAGAAACTTCTTATGCTGCGGTGGCTAAAGCTGTCGAGTTTGCAAAAACTTTTGGCAGTAAAATTACTGTGGTTCAAGTACTGACGCTCGATCCATATATTGCTGCAGAGTATATTTCAGCAGCACAAACCAATGATTTAATTGAACGTGCTCGTGCATCGATTTTAAATACACTTGAAGAAGCAAAAGCGAAATTTTCAACTGAAGGTGTCACTGTTGAAACTCGCCTACTTGAAGGTCAAGTGGTGCATACAGAACTGGTTAAAGCTGCAGAAGAAACACATGCGGACTTGATTATCATTGGTTCACATGGCCGTACAGGGATCAAAAAATTCTTCTTGGGCAGCGTAGCTCAAAGCATACTGGGTGCTTCAGACATTCCTGTTTTGGTTGTGCGCAAATAAGCCATTAGATTTATAGCGTGAAATAAAAAGCCTTCTGATCCTAGAGGGCTTTTTTTATTGACTGCGTCATCAATAATAAAAATAAATTTCTAAGTTTAAGGCAAGGATTTTTTAAGCTAACCATTGATATTGTTTCAATGAGATGCGTCCATTCACCACAAAGACATTTTCGGCTGCCAGCTTCAACTGCTGGATATTTTCACCTTTTTCATTGCAACGCTGCGTGCTGATTTTTCCCTGAGCATTGACCACCCGATGCCATGGGATCGTTGATGTTGCATCTAGATGCTTAAGTACATAGCCAACCAGTCGTGCATGCTTCGGTAAACCCGCTAATTTGGCAATTTGTCCATAAGTGGCAATCTTCGCCAGCGGTATCAATTGAATGACCGACAAAATTTGCGTTGCCAATTCATCACTCTGCTTCATCTGATCTCCTTTGAGCCACATAAAAAAAGAGAACCCGAAGGTTCTCTTTGATTAATACTTAATTTTGACAGATTAGTACAGTAATTGGTTGTGATCGATTAAGTCTTGCAAAGTCACATCGGTATTTTTCAAAGTGAGTAATTCAACTTTATCGCCAAATTTAGACCCTGTTCCATCACGATCAATGCTGATCACGGTGTTGCCCTTGCCATCAGATTTCACCGAAACAAACTGATCAATATTCGACTGATTGGCATTTTGACCTTGTAACAAGGCTTTGATATTCACTTTATCGCCTTCAGACGCATTAAAGTCATTCCAAGTATCATGTCCATTGCCACCCGTTGCATCTGCTTGATCCAATACTTTATAAATAACCGTATCAATGCCCGCTTTGGTGGTGAATTGATCATTGCCCGCAGTACTGGTGATTTCATCGTTACCGACACTTCCTGTGAAGTTCACACCTGCTTTAATGGTCAATGTTGCCGCTGAAATATCACCGTTTGGTGCAACCAGTTTATACGTAAACTGTTCTGCTGCACCTGAGGCAAGATTCATATCTTTAAGGGTATAGGTGTAACTACCATCTGATTTCACCACCATTTCGCCATATTTCGCCGTAATGGTTGTACCCGTCGAACTCACTTGGGTAAAGGTTAAGCCACCATCTTTAGACACATACAAATCTGTATATTTTGAAGCGACAGTATCAACACCAAATCCATCATTATCGGTTAATAAATTGCCTGTGGTTGCAGCATTCGCAGCAAATTTTACGGTAAAGCTATCAAGGTCAATAATGCTCCGTGAAATGACCGCCGATACACTGCCGCCCAAGCTTATGCCTTTATTGGTTACGGCTTGAATCGTATAGGTTCCTGCTTTCAATCCAGTGACCGTGACAGAATTACCATTTGGTAGTAGACCAATAACATCCACTACTGTTGAAGCTCCCGAAGTCGCAACTAATTTACCTTTTTCGTCGTAGACGTTAATCGTGGTATTACCCAGTAATGAAACCAGTTGTGAAGAACCAAAGTCAACTTTGATGTTCTCTACCGTACCGTCTGCAACGGTGATTTTGGTCGAACCTGCTTTCGTCCCACCAAATCCAATCGACCAACTGTAGCTAATTGAATTTGATTGACCTGTAGATACGGTATTCGATGCATCAAAACCGATCATGTCAACATTGTTAGTAGCAACAACTGTACTTGCATGATCTTTTGGCTCCGCTGCATTCCAATTCAATGCCAAATCGCTTTGCGTTCCAATGTGAATTATCAGGTCAGCACTACTTGCTTTGCCCGAAACTGGATCAACCACGGAATAGCTAAACACTTCTGCCTTACCAATCGCTGTGACATCAGCTTTCGGTTTATAGCTATACGAGCCATCTTGATGAATGGTGAATGTGCCATAGTTCCCTTTGACTGTGGTCGTACCATTGATCAATTGGCCATTGATACTGTTGACGATTGAACCTGCAGGAACAGCATCTTGACCATAAAGTGCATCATGATCTGTGATGACATTTCCTTTTGCTTCTTCTACATGGCTCACTTCAGGTTCTACTGAAGTATCAAACACTTTCAACGATAGATTTGCACTGACCGATGTTGCAAGGCCAATAGCCGAACCGCCGACAAACTCAAACTTATATTCACCAGATTGTAAGTTTTTCGCGCGTACAGCCGTTTCTTCGCCAAAGATGCCGATAAAATCTAATAAACCATAGTCTTTATTCGACGCGATCAGCTTCCAGCTCCCATCGGTATTTTTCACAAATAGTCGCATTTCTGCTTTATCAAACAGGTTGATCAATGAACCTGTATGTACACTGATCGTTGCCTCACCAACTTCTTGATCCCCGATAGAGAAGTAACCTGTGTGTACTTTTGAACCAATATTAATCAGATCAAAAACGTTGAATAGTTTATTGGTACGAACTTCTTCAACTGGATATTCAAAGTTGATGTTGGCATTAACCAAATTATCTGCTGCATGAATGCTAACAGTTGGCGCGATTAATTCTTGAGGTGCAGACTCACCACCATCATCTTTCGCAGTCACTAAAATGCGCTGGCCATCTGTCACTGCTGGCTGTAAGACAACTTTGAAATTGCCTTCAAGATCAGCAATTGCTGTGCCTAGAATGGTTTTAGCATCGGCGGCATACACAGTGATATCTGAACCCGCTTCAGCATGACCTGTGACCACAGCACCTTGACTATCTAAAGTTGCAAATGGTGTTGCTGGTGCGTACAAGTCTGGTGCCAATGCTGGTGTAGCTAAGGATTCGCCACCTGCATCTTTTGCGGTCACTTTCACTTGCTCGCCATCCACAAGTGCAGGTACAAGTGCAATTTGATAATGACCATTGGCATCCGCAGTCGCTGTACCCAATGGGGTTGTGCCTTTGCTACCACCGTACACGGTAACAATGGCAAAAGCTTCGGTCACGCCTTCCACAGCAGATCCTGTTGCATTGACTTTCGCTGTCGGTGCATCAGGGGCAAATAGATCTGGAGCTTGCGCTGTGATTACTGGTGATTCACCGCCTACATCTTTCGCCGTGACTTTTACTTGCTCACCATCCACCAAAGCAGGTTGAAGTTGAACGCTATAAGTCCCATTTGCATCGGCTACAGCCGTCCCAAGCTTTTGCTTCGCATCAGATGTATATACCGTCACTTCTGAACCCGGTTGAGCTTTACCAAAGACAGTAGAGCCATCTTTATGGTTCACTTCCGCAGTTGGAATTACCGGCACAGTTGCATCTATTAAATCATCTGATGCAGAACCTTGATTTCCTGCTTGATCTGTAGCAGTCGCTGTATATGTGCCTTCTGCTGCTGTTGCAGGAACTTGTGCGATGAAATGACCATTGGCATCGACAGTGACATCAATATTTTTGCCTTGTGGATCAGCTATAGAAACTTTCGCACCTGATTCAGTTTTACCTGTAATGGTTGCAGAGCCATCTGGATTTGATAAGACTTTAAAATCATCGATTTGCGGCGCAAGTTGGTCATCTAGATCTGCCGTTGCAGAACCTTGATTTCCAGCATTATCAGTTGCTGTAGCGGTATAAGTTCCTTCCGCAGCAGGTGATGGAATCGTTGCTGTGAATTGACCATTGGCATCTACACTTGCAGGATAGGTTTGACCGTCTGGCGTAGTGATTTCAACTTTTGCACCCGGTTCAGTTTTACCTGTTATCGTTGCAGAACCATCGGCATTTGCATCGACTTCTAGATCAGTAATCTGCGGCGCAACGTGGTCATCTAGATCTGCTGTTGCAGAACCTTGATTTCCTGCTTGATCAGTTGCTGTTGCGGTATATGTGCCTTCTGCGGCAGGGGTTGGAATCGTTGCTGTGAAATGACCGTTGGCATCCACGCTTGCAGGATAGGTTTGACCGTCTGGCGTGGTGATTTCAACACTTGCACCCGGTTCAGTTTTACCTGTCACCGTTGCAGAACCATCGGTATTTGCATCGACTTCTAGATCAGAGATCTGCGGTGCAACTTGGTCATCTAAATCTGCTGTTGCAGAACCTTGATTACCAGCTTGATCGGTTGCTGTTGCGGTATATGTACCTTCCGCAGCAGGTGTTGGAATCGTTGCTGTGAATTGACCGTTGGCATCAACTGTTGCAGGATAGGTTTGACCGTCTGGCGTAGTAATTTCAACACTTGCACCCGGTTCAGTTTTACCTGTTACCGTTGCAGAACCATCGGTATTTGCATCAACTTCTAGATCATCGATTTGCGGTGCAATTTGGTCATCTAGATCTGCCGTTGCAGAACCTTGATTGCCGGCTTGATCGGTTGCTGTTGCGGTATAAGTTCCTTCCGCAGCAGGTGATGGAATCGTTGCTGTGAAATGACCATTGGCATCCACGCTAGCAGGATAGGTTTGACCGTCTGGCGTAGTGATTTCAACACTTGCACCCGGTTCAGTTTTACCTGTCACCGTTGCAGAACCATCGGCATTTGCCTGAACGTCAATGCTGACATCAGCAGTACTATCAATTGTCGTACTTGTCGTTGCTTTTTGACTTGAATTACCAGCCGCATCTTTCGCAATCGCCTCAATATGATAGAGACCATTTGTCAGGTTTGATTTTGCTTGGTAACTCCAGTTTCCTTGAGCATCAACAAGTGCCTGTCCTGTTTCGACAACATTTCCGAGTTGATCTTTCACACTTACGCTAACAGTTACGCCTTTTTCAGTTTTTCCACTAAAACTTGGAGATGGATCTGTAATAACACCGACATCATGAATATCAATAAGTGGTGGAATGGTATCGACAATAAATTGTTTCGTTGACGGCGCACTGATATTACCAGCGATATCTTTTGATATGGCTTCTAAGGTTAATAATCCCTCTGGTAAAGCAACCGATGGTGTATACGTCCACTTACCTGTTGCCGTATCGAGTTTCGCTAAGCCTGAATCCAATAATTTATTTTCAGCATCATAAATATTGATCTGAACTTCAGTACTCTTGCTCGATGTCCCCGAGAAAGTCTGTTTATTGTTGTTGGTTTGTGGAATTGACGGTGTGGATAACGTCGTCGCTCGCATAGCAAATGTAGCGAGTGGAGCCACTGCTGGAGCTGCAAAGAAATCAAAATCATCAATATCAACAGTTGGCGGAGTCGTATCGATTTCAAATCCGTCATTCGCTTCAGCTGTGTTACCTGCTTTGTCCGTTGCAATCGCAACAGCCGTATATTCACCATCATCTAAATTACGAGGAGGTGTAAATGTCCATGCGCCGTCTGCAAATACACTTGCTTGGCCTTCAAATTTCACCACACCTGCAAGGTCTTTAATATATACATAGACCGATGCACCCGGCTCAGTTTCTCCACTGATCGTTGGCGTTTGATCATTTGTAATGATTAGATCATCGATAGTAATGGTCGGTGCTGTACTATCGACACTTGCCACGCTGTGCGAAGCTGTCGCGGCTTGACCGGCATTACCTGCTGTATCGCTATAACTGCCTGCAGCAATATCCAGTTTCACGGTCGCAGCACTACCATCGTTGCCATTCGCCACGACTTTAGCAGTCCAACTGCCATCAGCCTGTTGTGCTAAGTCTGTCAGTTTGCCGCCTGTGACCTGTACATCGTCTGCATCAAAGCCAACCACTTTTTCACTGAAGCTGATCTTCACATCTCCATTGTCGGCAATGCTAATCGTTGCTTTTGGTGCTGTACTATCGATACTTGCCACGCTGTGTGAAGCTGTTGCGGCTTGACCAGCATTGCCTGCCGCATCGCTATAACTGCCTGCAGCAATATCCAGTTTCACGGTCGCTGCACTGCCATCGTTGCCATTCGCTACGACTTTAGCAGTCCAACTGCCATCGGCTTGTTGTGCCAAGTCTTTGAGTTTGCCACCAGTAACTTGTACATCGTCTGCATCAAAACCAACAATTTTTTCACTGAAGCTGATCTTCACATCGCCATTATCAGTAATGCTAATCGTCGCTTTTGGTGCTGTGCTATCGATACTTGCCACACTGTGCGAAGCTGTTGCTGCTTGACCTGCATTGCCTGCAGCGTCACTATAACTACCTGCAGCAATATCGAGTTTAACGGTCGCTACACTACCATCGTTGCCATTCGCCACGACTTTAGCAGTCCAACTACCATCGGCTTGTTGTGCCAAGTCGTTGAGTTTGCCGCCAGTGACCTGTACATCGTCTGCATCAAAGCCAATGACTTTTTCACTGAAGCTGATCTTCACATCGCCATTATCAGTAATGCTAATCGTCGCTTTTGGTGCTGTGCTATCGACACTTGCCACACTGTGTGAAGCTGTCGTGGCTTGACCGGCATTACCTGCCGCATCGCTATAACTGCCTGCAGCAATATCGAGTTTCACGGTTGCTGCACTGCCATCGTTGCCATTCGCCACGACTTTAGCAGTCCAACTGCCATCGGATTGTTGTGCCAAGTCTTTGAGTTTGCCGCCAGTAACTTGTACATCGTCGGCATCAAAACCAACAACTTTTTCACTGAAGCTGATCTTCACATCGCCATTGTCGGCAATCGTAATCGTCGCTTTCGGTGCTGTGCTATCGATACTTGCCACACTGTGTGAAGCTGTCGCGGCTTGGCCTGCATTGCCTGCCGCATCGCTATAACTGCCTGCAGCAATATCGAGTTTCACGGTTGCTGCACTGCCATCGTTGCCGTTCGCCACGACTTTAGCAGTCCAACTGCCATCGGATTGTTGTGCCAAGTCTTTGAGTTTGCCACTAGAAACTTTAACATCGTCTGCATCAAAACCAACAACTTTTTCACTGAAGCTGATCTTCACATCGCCATTGTCAGCAATCGTAATCGTCGCTTTTGGTGCTAAACTATCAACAGTCACTTGGGTCTTTACATCATCACTGATGTTGTCAGCTTTGTCTTTTGCATTAGCAGTAACTTGATATCCACCATCCGTTAAATTTGCCTTAACGCTATAGTTCCAATCACCTTTCGCATCCACTGTCGCGGTACCAGTCTCAATAACATCTCCGTTCGGCTTTTTAACTGTAACCGTCACGGTAGAACCAATTTCAGTTTTGCCTTTTACATCAGGAGTTACATCATTGGTGAGTACTGCATTTTGAATTTCAATTACTGGATCAGTGATATCAATCACGAAGGTTTTAGATGCTGGGCTACTAATATTACCGGCTGCATCTTTTGATACAGCTTCAAGTACATAATAGCCTTCGAGCAATTCATTCGCTGGCGTGTAGGTCCATTTACCTGTAGCGGTGTCGAGTTTCGCTAGGCCTGAATCGATAACTTTATTATTGGCATCGCGCAGGTAAACCGTCACTTCTACACTTTTGGTCGAAGTTCCTGAGAATGTTGGCTTCGTTTGATTGGTCTGCGGAACGTTTGCAGGCACGCTTAATGTGCTGACACGAGAAAATACTGCAGCAAAATTCGATGTACCAAATAAATCGTCAATATCAACCGTCGGTAAAGTGGTATTAACCGTTCCCTTTTCTGTCTGTTGATTACCCGCAGCATCAGTTGCAGTCACAGTCACTGTATAATCAGCTTCGGCAACAGGTGAATCTGGAGTAAATGTCCAAGTACCATCTTTTACCGTTGTCGTGCCAGCAATATCCTTGCCATTTGAATCTTGTACTTGGACTTGAATATTCGCATCTTCATTCACAGTACCTATAAAATTAGGTTCTTTAAAATCGTCAATCGTGACAATTGGTGCTGTAGCATCTATTGTAAATGATGTGTCTGTGGCACGACCGATATTACCAGCAGCATCTGTAGCAATGGCCTCAACTGAGTATTCTCCATCAATCAGGGTTTTATCAGCACGATAACTCCACTGATCACCGATGACCTCTGCCTTTCCTTGATTAACAATTTCGCCTTTAGTATCTCTGATAACAACGCTAACGTCAGTGCCAACTTCTGTTTTACCTTTAAATTTAGGCATTGAATCCTGAGTTAAAGTTGTATCTTCAATAGATATTTCAGGATTAATCGTATCTTTTGCACCAATCACGGTTGTTGGATCAGAAGTATTGCCTGCTGCATCTTTTGCTGTCACTTTGGCAGTTTCACCATCGGTCACTGCTGGTGATACAGGGATTTCAAATTCACCGAGACTGTTTGCTGTTCCTGAGCCAATTAATTTGCCATTTTCATCACGGACTTCAACTTTTGCACCTGGCTCAGTTTTACCCGTCACTGCTGTACCGTCTTCATTTAAAGTTGCATTAGGCGCATCTGGTTTGGTCGTGTCTTTTGCAGTCGCTTCTGTCGGTTCTGACTCATTGCCTGCTTTATCTGTCACAGTCACATCAACAGTTTCACCATTGGTTAATGGATCTTTAAGTTCAACATCAAAATTCCCTGATGAATCCACTGTACCTGTGCCAATGATTTTGCCGTCTTGATCTTTCACTTCTACAATAGTACCCGGCTCACCTTTACCTGTGACATGTTCACCATCATCAGTAATCAACACATCTTTAGGCGCATCAGGTTTGGTCGTGT
This sequence comes from Acinetobacter sp. YH12142, assembly GCF_013418435.1. Classification (NCBI taxonomy): domain Bacteria; kingdom Pseudomonadati; phylum Pseudomonadota; class Gammaproteobacteria; order Moraxellales; family Moraxellaceae; genus Acinetobacter; species Acinetobacter sp. YH12142. Next base: position 92,753 of record NZ_VPCB01000013.1, read on the forward strand.
CTTTTGCAGTAGCTTCTGTTGGTTCTGACTCATTGCCTGCTTTATCTGTCACAGTGACATCAACAGTTTCACCATTGGTTAATGGATCTTTAAGTTCAACATCAAAATTACCTGATGAATCCACTGTACCCGTGCCAATGACTTTGCCATCTTGATCTTTCACTTCTACCGTAGTACCCGGCTCACCTTTACCTGTGACATGTTCACCATCATCTGTGATAACCACATCTTTAGGTGCATCAGGTTTGGTCGTATCTTTACCACCAATCACGGTAGTTGGATCAGAGGTATTTCCTACTGCATCTTTCGCTGTCACTTGGGCAGTTTCACCATCGATCACTGCTGGTGATACAGGGATTTCAAATTCACCTTGACCGTTTGCAGTTCCTGAACCAATTAATTTGCCATTTTCATCGCGCACTTCAACTTTTGCGCCCGGCTCAGTTTTACCCGTTACTGCTGTGCCGTCTGCATTTAATGTTGCGTCAGGCGATGCTGGTTTTAACGTATCTTTACCACCAGTAACGGTAGTTGGATCAGAAGTATTTCCTGCTGCATCTTTCGCTGTCACTTTGGCAGCTTCACCATCAGTCACTGCTGGTGATACATGGATTTCAAACTCACCGAGACTGTTTGCAGTTCCTGAACCAATTAATTTTCCATTTTCATCACGAACTTCAACTTTTGCCCCCGGCTCAGTTTTACCTGTTACTGCCGTGCCGTCTTCATTTAAAGTTGCATTAGGCGCATCAGGTTTGGTCGTGTCTTTTGCAGTAGCTTCTGTTGGTTCTGACTCATTGCCTGCTTTATCTGTCACAGTGACATCAACAGTTTCACCATTGGTTAATGGATCTTTAAGTTCAACATCAAAATTACCTGATGAATCCACTGTACCAGTGCCAATGACTTTGCCATCTTGATCTTTCACTTCTACCGTAGTACCCGGCTCGCCTTTACCTGTGACGTGTTCACCATCATCAGTGATGTCCACATCTGTAGGCGCTTCAGGTTTAGTGGTGTCTTTTGCCGTAGCTTCTGTCGGTTCAGACTCATTGCCTGCTTTGTCAGTCACAGTGACTTCAACGGTTTCACCATTGGTTAATGGATCTTTAAGTTCAACATCAAAATTACCTGATGAATCCACTGTGCCTGTGCCAATGACTTTGCCATCTTGATCTTTTACTTCTACCGTAGTACCCGGCTCGCCTTTACCTTGGACATGTTCACCATCATCGGTGATCACCACATCTTTAAGTGCGTCAGGTTTGGTCGTATCCTTAGAACTACCAGATGAATCAGATCCACCACCAATAGCCGCACCCAATAAACCAGCACCGGCTGCTCCCGCAATCCAAGGTAAAATTACACCTGTCAAAGAATCGTTATAGAGCAGCGGTTCAATTTCATCTAAAGGTTGGTACTGAATAACATCCGCAATATCACCGTTGACTGTTGTAAATTTGGCCCAATACAATGTGCCGTCTTCATCCTCAAATACCAAACTATTATCTGGTGTCGCCTCACTAAAATAGTTTTGTACAGTAATCACTTCCCCATTTTTTAAGGTGATTATTGCGTCAGCACCATTCTTTGTAATTGAAGCAACATCCTCTTTCGGGATTTTGACTACGATGACAGAATTTTCTATAAGCCCCACTTGATTGGATTCAACTTGATCCAAAACTTTATGACTTTCTTTAGAAATGACAGAAATTTGCGGCATAGGTAAAACCTCATTTATTTGTATTAGGGCCGTTTTTATGTTTTTTAGTTTTGTAATGAATTGTTGGTGCTTAATAATTTCTTTAATTACAACTCATTAAAAACAAATTTTTAATTGTGTGCGTTATATCACGCTTTGTGTTTATTTTGCACAATTTCTTGAATATTGTATTATTTTTATCAATAGGCTCAGATTTTAGATCCATCTTTATACAAGTAATAACAAACACTTATTTGTGTGATGCAAGTCACAATAATACCGATGAATGACCAGTCATAATTTCCCGACTTTTGATGTTACTTGATGGAACACAACTAGAAATAAAAAAGGAAATGCCCAAGCATTTCCTTTTTTAAGTCAAACAAATCAGTTTTAGAAGTTTTCGGGGTTCTCTAAACGACGAACTTCTTGCACTTTTTCTGGGTTATGTACCGCAGCTACACCATCATCTGCTTTAGTATCTATTAACGCTTCTGGGTTATAAACCGTAATGGTTTCATTACCATGAATATCTTCACCCACAATATATTGGAAGCCCTTTTTATTCATTTTATGGCACATTCTTTGATACCAACCTTTGAAGCCTTTGGTTTCTTCATTTGGATTGTAATAAAAAGCATTCATCACAGCAGGTAAACCTAGACCACACACGAGCCCCGACATTAAGACTGCAATAAATGTATATCCAATCAAAATACTGCTGTATTCACTGAGTTCAGGAATATTGGCAACAGCAAGGATTAAGGCCAATGAAATACCGCCACGAACCCCACCCCACGATAAGATGGCAAGGCTACCGTTGTAACTTTTTTTGCGGAAACTTGGGAAGAATGCAAAAGATAAATAGTTTGCTGCAAAGCGCGATGCATGCAAAATAATAAACGCCACCATACCGCCTAAAATCAAACTGATACTTAAATCTAAGATAAATAACTCAAGACCGATCAGGGTAAATAAGAAGGAATTGATGATCCCTTCCACGGTATGCCAGAAATGATTGACTTCCCGAATTTCACGATCTTGAAGGATTTCTTTCCATTTATTCCCAACAATCAAACCACCAATAACGCATGCAATTGGTGCTGATGCATGTGCGAATAAAGCGACTAGATAAGAACCACTTGCCAACAATGCAGTGGTTAAAATCAAGGATTCCATCTCATGTTTACCACGGAGTAAACGTAATATTCCTAAACCAAATGCCCAACCAATGATGACTGCGACAACAATTTCATATAATAGCGTTTCAAGCGTACCAATGACGGTAAAATGTTCACCTTGCAAGACATTGAGTAAAGTCATAAACACGGCAATACACATGGCATCATTAAAGAGCGATTCGCCTACTCTATATTTACATATATAGAATTTTAGAGTACATTTACAAATATGGAATTATCACAAAGTTAATTACTTATGCAGTTAGAAGAAGATCGCTATAGAAGTAAAGCCGAGTTAATTAAGATTAGAAACTTTAGACTAGCTGAATTCAGTCATTTAAAAGAAGATGAACAAGGCAACTGCATTCCTTTTTTCTCGGAACAACGAAAAGTATTAACGCCAATCATGCCAACTATTATTCAAAGCAATGGTGAAGTCTGGGAAATCTCAAGTTTATATTTCATAAAGTATTTATCAATAAACGGTGGTCGAGATTATAAAACTCTACTTTCTATAGCTTACGATTTATTAGACTTTTATCGCTTTATTGAAGATTGCCAACATGAAAATGTGAATTTTGATTGGTTATATTTACCACTTGAGGAAGAAGACCGAGTTATCAATCGATATGTTTCTAATTTAGATCGTATATACCATCGAAACTTAATAAAAGGTTCAACTCGAAGTAAGAAAATAAATAGTGTTGTTAATTTCTATAAATTCAGTTTCAAACATAAATTATTTGATAAAGGTGTTATTAAAAATGGATTACCTTTTCAAATTATTGCAAGAAACATTAGGACTGTTGACTCATTGGGTTTTAGTCAAATCAGAGAAGTTGAAACTACTAATTTAGCAAGACCTATTGCTAAAAAGAAAGATACTGTTGATGGGATTAAGGATGGTCGAGTGCTACACCCAATTGAACCTGAATACCTAAGTACTATTATGCAGACTTTGGAAAATCACCCTAGTAGAGCATTTCAACTTTTTTTTAAATTTGCCTTAGAAACTGGTGCTAGATCGCAAACAATTTCAACAATTCGAGTAAAGCATATAAAAGAAATATTAATGCAAAATACTGTTCTCGATAATAGATTAAAACTTACAGTAGGTAATGGCACTTCTATAGATTCAAAGTTTTCAAGTGAAATAGCAATCTATATCCCTTACCAACTTTGCTTAGATTTGATTAAATTCACTGAATCTCAAACATGGAAAAATGCTGCTCGACGAAGCTATTACGACTTAACTGATAATAACTATATTTTTTTAACTAAAAAAGGAACACCCTATTATACGAGTAAACAAGAAATTTATGAATTAGAGAATAGTGATCATGGTTTAGATCAGAATATTGCAGTCGGCGGAACACTCCATTCCCAACTAATATCTTTAATTAAAATGATTAAAGCAAAGCACCCTAATTTCCCTAATTTCAGTCTACATGATTTACGTGCTACGTTTGCTCTAAATAGTTTAAAAAAGTGTATGGATCTAGGATGGAATAACTCTCAATCACTATTACATATTAAAAAGTTACTTGGTCATGAATCAACAAAAACAACTGAAAGATATCTCAATTATTATTATGAAATAGATTCATATAATAGTGCTCAAAAATCACTTGAGAAACGTTTATTAAAACCACTTAACGCTCAACAGGATTAACATTTTGAACCTATATACTGAAAGAAAAACCACAATTATAGATATAAAAGATTTTAGTGCTATTCGTGACTGTAAAATAGAAGAATTGGTTTTAAGCTATCAAACAAACAACAGAACACTTAAAAAAGACTATGGTAATCTTTGTTATTCCATGTTTAAAAAACCTAGTTGCTCTAAACCTTCAATGGTTGTTAAAAGTAGCTTACATGAATCAAGATGTGGCATTTTAAAAGAAGTATTATTAACCTACATTATTAAAAAAAATACTACAGAATCAATTAAGAAAATGATTTCTAATCTTAATGCAATATTTGATTATATAAACAAGCATAATCCCACGATTGACTTTAAAAATAAATCTGAAAGTTATCAAATTTATACAGACTACACCCAATATCTTATCTCAAGAGTTGTTTCTGTAGATAAGAAAAAATCTCTCTCAAGTTCTTATGCAAGTAGCCTACAATCTACGCTTGCTTATGTAATTTCAATTGCCTTAAATACTGATATTAGTAGTATTTTAATTCGCTCAAAAACCATTCAACAAGATTCAGTTGATGAAAGCCAATGGAATCAAACTGAGTATGATATTGAATCATTCTTTTTATATAACATTTCAATTTTCTTAACCATTAAAAATTTTTTGATGGAAGATGGAACTTTCCCGATCTCCTTTAATTTCAAATATGACGAATATAAAATTGATTGTAATTTGATTTACGAAGGTATTCCTTCTGTCGTTACGTCAGGAAAAACTAAAGATTGGTATGATAAACATGAAAGTCTAGCAAACAAGGCTATTGTAGCCTTTTTATTCTGCTTCACTTGCGTTACTGCTGCCAATCGTTCAAGTCTATTTTTAATCGAATCAGATAAGTTTGACACAGTTCCTAGCACACAAGGTAAAAGAACTTTTACTAGGAAAAACAGAGCTAAATATGATGAAGTACCAATTGAATTTGGCGTAGACTTTCTTCCTCACTTCAAAGAATATATTGAATTTCGTTCATGGTTGCTGACCAAATATTCAGATGAATTTTTAGGTACTTATAAGAATAATCTATTTATATATATCCCTAATAGCATTTCTAAAAGGCGTGGCTATAGCCACATCACTCCAATAACAGCAAATGCCTTACACTCGTATAAAACGTGGTTCACAACTAACTTTAGTAAAAATTGGATTCCCATTCATGGAATACGCCAAATTATTTCAACGGAATTTTTAAAAATGACAAATTCCGCAAGGCTAGCATCATTAAAATTAGGAAATAATTTGAGAACTTTTGTAGCTAATTACGGAAAAACAACTTTCAATGATTCTGCAAATGAAATGTCTAATGCTCTCGATAATATTTTCGGTAATATTTTAAATAATTCTTATATTTACAAGCCATCTGAGATAGAAACCGTAACTATACCTATGGGGAATTGTTCAAATATCGAAAAGAAAAGTATAAATCCTGAAATAATTATTGCACCTGATTGTAGAAGACCTGAATCATGTTTATTTTGTACAAACTTCGTATTACACCCTGATAGAACCGATATTAAAAAATTATTATCTGTTCTTGATATGTTTAAGGCATCTAAGAAAAAAAATAATGAGCAAGGCATTTTAATACAAGAAAGAATCATTCAAATACTAGGTGATCTTCAAGCATCTTTCCCTGAAACAAAAGAATTAATTCCTCTAATTCAAGATGAAATCGATGAGGGTGATATTGATGAATACTGGGCTGAAATTTCACTGACCTTAAAATTATTGGAAACTGTATAATGAATTTATCTGAGATTTATGAAAAAAAATTTCTTGGTGAAACTAACGATTACTACCCTAATAACAAAACAGTAATATCATCAGATATTGAGGGTAAACCCTTATCTCTGTTTAGTGATGATATTTGGGATTTCTCCCCATACTCAAGTGACGTTTTTCCCAGCAAAGTCTATTTTCTTTTGGATGAGTTTAAAACTCATCCTGATAAGAATTTAGTTGAAGATTTAAAATTAGAGTTTAAATTAATTTGTTATTCCATATTGCACTTTAAACTAACATCTCATAGATATACCAAAGTAAGCACTCTAATGGGAGATATGACTCATGTTAGGTACTTCATCTCAATGTGCCTACAACTTAATGTAAGAGTTACAGAAGTTAGCAAAAATACATTTGCGATAAATCAATTTAAAGAAGACCTAAAATCAATAAAGAAAAGCACTCAAAAGAAAAGAATGCTTGTTATGTATAAACTGCATAAAGTCGGCCAATTCTTAACCGATCATACTTTTGGGTTTTCTATAGATGTAATTGATACCATTGATGCAGCAGTAAAAAAATTACCTGATGATAAATCTCAAACACTTATTATCCCAAGCCACATATATTCAACTTTTATTCAGAATGGTGCAGATTTATTTAAAGAGTATCTTGAAATCCACGAAAACATCGAAGCTTGGCATAAGAATGTGGCAGAAATAAAGAATTACGGAAATGCAGGGAGTCGATCAAGAAAAGGAATAGAGTTCTATGAAACTCTTGAGAAATATGCTCTGGTTAAATATTGTAATAAATATTCAATCAGTGATAAACAAGAGTTCAGTTACCATATTAAAAATCTTCAATTTTATGCTTATTTCTATTTTTTGTGTTTTACAGGAATGAGAGACAGAGAAGGAATCTCTTGTGCATACGATGCATTCCAAAAGAAAATCGTCAATAACAATGAGGTTTATACCGTTAGAGCCTATTCAACTAAACTTGTAGGCATGAAACGGGTTTCTGCTCTATGGGTAACATCGAGAGACTTAGAATCTGCAAATAAGGTTGCTCAATCTATTTGTCGAATTGGTTTAAGCCTACAAAAACATTGCTCTATAGATTCATTGGTAGAGTCACAAGTACCTCTATTTTATTCTTTTTATCATAACGACACCCTTACATCTAATTTATTTCCTAACTACGGTTTAACGCCGATAGTTTTCGGTGATAACTTTAAGAAATTAATAACTAATTGTGTTGTAACTCAAGATGATTTCGATGAACTTGTAAGAGTTCAGCCATTAACTGCTTTCAATGAAAATAAAAATATTGCTATAGGTAAAATGTGGCCCTTCACTCACCACCAATTTAGACGCTCTCTTGCTGTGTATTGTTCAAGAAGTGGGCTTGTTAGCCTTCCCACACTAAAGAATCAGTTGAAGCATATTGAAGTTGATATGACAGCCTATTACGCTGATGGTGCTATGTTTGCAAATGACCTAAGTGAACAAGACTTTATTACCGAATTCCAAGATGAATTAATTGAAGCTGAATGTGATCAGTATCTAGCAGATACAAGAAATCAAGCGCATCCCTTGTTTGGTGGACATGGAACATGGCTTGAAGTCAATAAAATGAATGTAAGCACAGTTGACTTCCTTGAGGATCGAAAAAAAACACTGAAAAGTATGAAAGACAATCGCATTGCATATAAGCAAACTCCTTTAGGTGGATGCACAATGAATGGTACTTGTGACAAACTCTCATTAGCTCATATTAGTGCCTGTGTTACATGCCCTAAAGCTATCTTCAATGACAGATCTGTGAAAGCTCTTTCTACACTAAAAACCTCTTTATCAAAAATCATTCAGCGATTTGATGAAGGCTCTCCGTATCACCAACAAACCAATCTTGAAATTAAAGCAATTGATAAACTATTGGAGAAAGTAAGCGCATGAGTTCTAAACGAATAAAACCTTATGAAGAAGCGTTACAACGCCTAATTGAGCAAGACAAAAGAATTTCATTTGATGCTGTTGCTTTAGAGGCAGGTCGTCAACGTGGAGCAATTAAAGGAAATGACCCTGAAATTATTGAATTGAAAAATAAGATCACCGCAGCAAAAAATCTTCAAAAAATAAAAAATGGCGGTACAACAGATACTCAAAAGAATTCTGCTTTATTAAAAGAAATTAAAGAACTTAAGACAAAAATTAAAGCGTTAAAAGAGAAAAATGCGATTAAGACAGGTCAGATAAATAATCTAGTCTATGAAAACCATAAGATTAAAAATAAGTTGTCCGAATATCAGAAAGGTAATAACTCTATTTTATCAATAGTTAAAGATTGATATTATCTGGCTTAGCAGAATTAATATTCTAGTCTTGACTGGCTTTGTTACACGAATCTACCACTGAAGGCTTCTTCAGCAATATAATTCTCTAATGAAAAAGCTTACCCTAGAATCGGCTTTGTTGCACAAAAAAATAAGCAAATGATTTTATTGAATTTAACTTTAGATTAAAAATCATTCAAAATCTTTAAAATCATATGGTTATGAAATCTTTATACAACTAAGCCTTTGTATTAATTTGGCAAATGTACAACACAAGTTTATTGATCTTAACTTTGAATTGCGTGAAACTTCGATCTATCTTGCAGAAATTTTGAGTTTTTTTGGAAAAAACTCAATTTTATAGATAATTAGATTTTTTATACTATTCATAAAACGGCTAACAAATGAAGTTGACCATTTTATAAATACGTAATTTATTTATAACTATTTGCCTGCCCGCTTTGCAGCAGCTTCAATCCATATTCCTAAATTTTCATATCCACCGTCATCTACCCAATCGTAAGTAGCATAAATGCTTGATGCTTTATAACTTTTACCGTCAGTGCATGCAATATAATGATCATCAAGCGGATTTCTTCCTTTCCTTGAGACACCTTTTCCTAAACCATTTATTTTATGAATATAAATACCTAGTAAAGCGTTACCACGCTCAATACTTTTTTCAATTTCATAGTTGACCCAATCTCTTGTACTAGTATCTGCTCCTATCAAGACAACTGTAACGCTTGTATTTTCTAGTTGACTGTTTATCCATCTTTTAATTGCTAAATCAGATTCTTTTCTTACTTGCTCCCACTTTGCCGAATCCCAGAATCCCGCATCATCACGATTTTTCTTGGTTAGCCATGAGTTTCTCACTATACCTATACGGCATATATCACCAGAATAGTGAAAGCTGAAAAAAGTTCGTCTAGCCATAAATTTCTCCAATTTAAATTAACTTAATTACATCATGAATTTTTGATAACAACTTATTTGGTTCATCTACTTCTTCATTTAGTTTTTCAAAAGCTTCTCGAAATTTTGGTGTGGAATTGGGGTAATATTGATCGAAGTCAGAAGTTATTTTATTAAATAATTCTTTTGCCTTATATCCACTCGCACCAATTGGTATTAGCTTTAAACCTAATTCATGTGCTATTTGAAATTCTTCATCCATACCATCTGCCAAAACAATAGTTTGTTTGCCTGATTCAGGATCTGTGATAATTTTATTCCCCATAAAGAAAAGAGCAATTCCTGTCTGACTCAATAAATCTTTTCTCCATACTGTCCAAATGTTTTTTCTTTCTGTAGGATCAGCTACAAATTGAGGGAATACCTTCATTGTTAAATAGTCATCAATTTTTGTATATTTTCTATTATAAATTTCTTTAATTGCACCACTAATAAATGCATTACCAATACCCAAGCCTAAACCTGATGTAATTTTAAAACCTTCTTGGATTAAAACTTCCCCTAGTTTTGATAGAAAAAATTCCGTTGCGGTTTGATCCCATGGACTAAAGTCATGGGCACTACCCGATAAGAATACATTTTTACATCGAAATTTTTTTGTAATCTCTTCTAATATATGTGTGAGATCATTCCAAGAGTCAATTAATACAACTTTGATACTAAAACGAGCAAGGTCTTTAATCACAAACTGTTGCTTTAAACGATTATAGGAAAAATCTTCATCAGTATTGTAGTCATCACGATTAACTTTTCTAAAAATACAATAATGTTGTCTTTGATTTTGTTCAAAATGAATTCGGATTCTGCTAAGTATGTAATCTAAATTTGGATCATTGAAGCTAAATCCTAGGAAAAGAAAAGTTTTTGAAACTAAGTCTCCTGACAAAGCTGTTACGAATGGTGCAAAGTGTAGCGGGTATGATTCGTATTGATCTTTAGTAATAATTGCTTGATCAGGAAGACTCGCATCACCATGCATTTTATAGACAATAGCTGAACGTCCCTTCCTAGTTTGAGATAAGTGATTTTTAGTAAATTTTTTATCTGCTATTTTACCTTCATTATCTAAAGATTTTTCTATTAGATCATCATAGTTAGTTGTCCAGTAGGTTGATATAGGTAACTTCGCTAAAATCTTATGGTTAGTTGTCGGTTCTCGAGCTATACCAACTTCATCGATTAACCTTTCAGTTAATCTGCTACGACCATGATTTTCATTGACATAATACTGGGCTAAAGAAACTAAGTCAGTTTCTTTATCGATATCTAAACTTAATTCAATAGATAAGGGGCGTAAAAGTTCTTTCCAATTTACATATCCCGCAGGGGCTGATAGACCAGCACCTGCAAATATTGCAAAATTATTTTCTTCCAACTCTTTTACAATACGATTGATCATAATTTTTTGTTCATGGTCAAACATTAGCATCTCGATATATTTATCTTTAACATTAGTTGGAGATTTTTTTATTGATTTCAAGTACTAAGGTTTTTTATAGATTGAATTGGCTTTGTTGCATAAAGAAATAAGTAATTGATTTTATTGGATTTAATTTTATATTAAAAATCAATCAAAACCTTTAAAATCATATGGTTATGAAATCTTTATGCAACAAAGCCTTTCTAGTTTTTATATATCAGTAATCTTAGTTCACCGATTACACTTATGAATAGTCCATTCATCTCACTTAAAAACTTGTCACTTGAAAATTTTACTGCTCAAAATAACATGCTAAAAAATCAATAAGAGGTTTATCTAAAGCCGACAACCAATCATATAACTCTAATACATCGATTCTTCTGTCTAAGTTTTCAACTTTAGCTATGTACGATTGAGGTTTTTTTAAAGATGTTGCAAGTTCTACCTGAGTTATATTTTTCAACTCACGTATTAAAATTAATTCTTTGATTAAGTTTTTGTATCGAGGGTCATGTATTGAGCTCATAGCTCAAGATGGTGTACTATTTATGAAAATATCCCCAAATAGGATATTTTCTTATTCAATTGTTTATTTGGTATATCTATATGTCTACAAATCATCAGCTTAAGAACTGTTTGTTTGATTTTTTGTCAGATAGAACATTCTCAGGCTATGAGTTCAAAGACTTAAGGAGTCAATTTATCTTTTTCTATCCTGAGTTTAGTTCAAAGAGATATTATTCCAAAATCTATCAATGTGTCAGAGAGCTTGTTTCGTCAAAATTAATATTGGCTGATACATCTACTTGTACGTATAAATACACCTCAAATTACACTCGAATAGAATTGTTAAATTTAAAAGAATCAGATGATTCATATCAAATTAAAAGTAAGCTATTACTTGAATATGATAGAGTTTTTACAAATATTGATCAGCTTCGTAATGAACTATATGTTTACGAGTTGTATCTTGATAAATTTCCTGTACTTTCAGAAATCATTATGAAATGTCTCTGTACACGACAAATTTCACAGAACCCTTATCCTATCAGGATTCTGCTTTCTTAAAATTGCCAAAATTTCCTTAAACTCTTCTTTTTTCCCAAAACCAATTAAACGCTGAATCGCCATTTGAACA
>NZ_VPCB01000014.1:0-99345 GCF_013418435.1 Acinetobacter sp. YH12142
AAACTCTTCAGTTTAAAATCAATAGTACATATAGTGTACCAATCTTGGCTCATCAATTACTGACAAAAATTTGCTCAAATAAACTTCGAGTAATTTCTACCATCAATCAATGAAAATAATTTCGATCGATCAATCAGTAAAAATCCACACAAGTTGTTCTTCATAATCTCTTAATGATCTTCTTGTTGGTTCGTCACCAGCAAGCTAGGTCGGCTATATTACTCTTTATTTCTAAAGAGTCAACCAGTAATTCAAATTATTTTTAAACTTATCAAATAAAACCCAACTTAATCAATTCAACCAAGTCATTGTTTTATCAGAAGTTTTAATCTTCATCACTGCCGATGGATGTGCATTCTACAGTATTTCACATTCGTTGCAACACCTTTTTTATGATTTATTTTACGCATGTCGCTTTTTTAAACACATAAACATTCTTTTGTATTATTATTGGGCTATATACGCCCTATTTCATATAATAAAACGTATATACACCCAATTTTCTTTCCATTTAATTTAAGACTTTTTTGATTTCGTATGGTTGTTTTTAAAAAAACTGCCTATTTAATAATGGCGTGCTCTATTTCCCCCTTATTATATGCAGCTCCCACAGCAAATATTTTCACAACCACTTTCTCTATTTTGAGTTATGCCAAGTGGGAAACCACTTCACCCAAATTTTGCGTAATTAATAATTCAAGTTTAGTCAATGATTTTAAAAAACTTGCGCCAACCCACAGCACTTATAAAATTACAGCCATCAATGTGAATGACATCAAATCCAGTCATTGCCAAGTTTTATTTTTTTCCAACCTAACAGCAAAAGAAGAACAGAGCATTTTAAACAATCATGTCAATTTCCCTGCCCTCTCTCTAAGTAGCAACAATAGTGAGTGTGAGTCGGGCAGTGCATTTTGTTTGTATAAAAAAAATCAGAGTTATTCGTTTAAAATTAATATGGAAAGCTTAACGCAATCACAAATACATATTGATCCACGGGTTTTATTACTGGCGAAGTCATCGGAGTCAGCTGAATGAAACAACTCTATAACCCAATTACATTACACCAATTATTTACACGTTCGCAGCTCACCATCTTTGCTTTAACTTTTACGATTTGTTCTGCGATTTTTTTGGTGATTTCCACCTATACCATGCATACATATGCAAAAAACAGCTTAACGATTTTATCGAACGCGATAAACGAACGCGTTCAACCTGCTGTGGTCTTTAATGACCAAACAACGATGCATCAAATTTTAAATGAATACACCCAACTGTATCCTATTCGCTCTATTGAAATTACAAACCATCAAAATGCATCGCTTGTTCATGCCGAGCAACAAGAAATTTCAACATTTTCCAGCCAAGCGATTTTGGATTATTTCTTTTTTAGCCAACCGATTCGTTTAGATATCCATCATGATCAGAAAAGTTATGGCGAACTGATCGTATATGGAAACTCTTCAGATTTAGTTAGTTTCTTCCATAAAATTTTGCTGGGTTTATTTTTAGGTTTTATTCTTTTATTGGCTACTGTGTTTTGGTCGGTGAACTCTGTTTATCAATACTTAATGCAATCCGTTCGCTCTATTGTTGAATCAGCTCAAACCATTAGTATTAAGAAAGATTATAAAATGCGGGTTTCAAACTCTGATATTCAAGAATTACACGCACTCAGTACCGCCTTTAATGGTTTACTTAGTGAAATTGAACAGTCAAATAAAAACTTAATTTCAGAAAATGACAAGCTAATTCATCTAGCACGTCATGATGCATTAACCCAATTACCAAATCGCAATTATTTTTATGAAAAGCTGTTTGAGCTATTTGACTTACAAGCGAACGCTGCCGTGTTCTTTGTCGATATTGAAAACTTTAAACATGTGAATGACCAATATGGACACTTAGCTGGGGATGCTGTACTGCGCGCCTCATCACACTGTTTAAAGCAAGCACTGCCAGATGATGCTTTCGTTGCGCGACTCGGTGGTGATGAATTTGCAATTATTATCAATCGTTTAAATTTCTTGACAGAACTCGAAGTCTTTTGTCACAAAATACATGAATGCTATGGTTCCACATTTGTTTATGAGCAACATAATATTGCATTACAAGCTAATATTGGTGTGGCACTGATCCAAAATGCGAAATCACCAGGAGATCTGATCGCAGATGCGGATCGCGCCATGTATGATGCTAAACTTTCGAATAATCATTGTTGCATTGCACCACAACTCCCCAACTCATAGGATTTGCTATGTTAAAGAACGCATTTAAAGTTTTATTTATACTTGCATTCACGGCCACTATGACAGCCTGCATGAGTTTAGGTAATTTAAGCTACAAACAAGCACGCATGCTTAAAAAAGAAGGTTTTGTCTTAACCAATGATGGTTGGACACTTGCCTTACCAGAACGTCTTTTATTTGGTTTTGATGATTATCAAATTCAACCGCACCAACAAGGCAAGTTAAATACACTCGCCACTCAACTGATTAAATATGACCTGAATAAAATTAAGTTTATTGGTCATACGGATAATGTTGGACAAGCCAATTATAACCAACAACTGTCAGAAAAACGTGCGCAAAGCGTCGCAAACGTCTTCTTAAAGCAAGGTTATAACAGTTCAAATATTCAAATTATTGGTCGTGGTGCTGAACAACCGATAGTCTCTAATGACACCGAAACAAATCGTGCCATCAACCGTCGTGTAAATGTCACGATCATTCCCTAAATAGCGGAATTTAGAAAAGCCACCTTATGGTGGCTTTTTTATTTTTTATAAATTTCAGGCATAAAAAAACCGCTAAATGCGGCATCTTTTTCATAGCATTGCTTTTGAGATAAATGGTCGGAGCAGTAGGATTCGAACCTACGACCCCCTGGTCCCAAACCAGGTGCACTACCAGGCTGTGCTATGCTCCGCTTTCAACTTTAAAAGTTGGGGTGAATGATGGGATTCGAACCCACGACAACCGGAATCACAATCCGGGGCTCTACCAACTGAGCTACATCCACCATCATGTTCTTGCTTGTGAATAACCAATATAACTCATTTTAAATTACAGGCATAAAAAAACCGCTGTATGCGGTATCTTTTATCGACCGTTTTCCTTGAGAAAATGGTCGGAGCAGTAGGATTCGAACCTACGACCCCCTGGTCCCAAACCAGGTGCACTACCAGGCTGTGCTATGCTCCGAATTGGGGTGAATGATGGGATTCGAACCCACGACAACCGGAATCACAATCCGGGGCTCTACCAACTGAGCTACATCCACCATCACAACAAGTTTCAGATTCTATTATCAGAACACCATTAAAATGGCGCGCCTGACAGGATTCGAACCTGTGACCATCCGCTTAGAAGGCGGATGCTCTATCCAACTGAGCTACAGGCGCATTACCGATGACATAGACTATCACGCGATTTTTGCCTTGAGAAATTGGTCGGAGCAGTAGGATTCGAACCTACGACCCCCTGGTCCCAAACCAGGTGCACTACCAGGCTGTGCTATGCTCCGTTTCATCTCAGCTTTCGCTGTATCGCATATCGTGCGGTACGGTGTGCATTCTAGGCGTGACGTTGATTAACGTCAACACCTATCTTCAAAAAAACATAAAAAATCATTTCAAGCGATTATTTATCAAGCACTTTAATCATTTTTCAAGCAAAAATTAACGTTTTAAACTGGCGCTGAAATTCAACATCCGATCTAAGGGCAATTTAGCACGCTCAGCCAATGCCGGATCTACAAAAATTTCCTGATCGCCTTTTTGTAAAACTTCCAGAATGCCATCCAATTCATTCATCGCCATCCAAGGGCAATGCGCACATGAACGACAAGTCGCTCCCTCACCTGCCGTCGGTGCTTCGATGAGAATTTTATTTGGTACAGCTTGCTGCATTTTATAAAAAATACCACGATCTGTTGCCACGATTAAACGTTCGTGCGGTAAGGTTTGTGCAGCTTTGATCAGTTGCGAGGTGCTACCGACGGCATCTGCAATATCCACCACAGATTCTGGTGACTCTGGATGCACCAAAACTGCTGCATCAGGATACAACGCTTTCATATTGGCAATACCACGCGCACGGAATTCTTCATGAACAATACATGCCCCATCCCATAGCAACATGTCTGCACCAGTTTTCTTTTGAATATAACGACCAAGATGCTGATCGGGTGCCCAAATAATTTTTTCGCCTAAACTATCTAAATGCTCAACAATTTCAACAGCACAGCTCGAGGTTACCACCCAATCTGCACGTGCTTTCACTGCCGCCGAGGTATTGGCATATACCACAACCGTATGATCCGGATGTGCATCGCAAAATTTGGTAAATTCATCGACCGGACAACCCAAATCAAGTGAGCATGTTGCCTCTAGAGTAGGCATCAGTACGGTTTTTTCAGGAGATAAAATCTTCGAGGTCTCCCCCATGAATTTCACGCCTGCAACCACCAACGTTGTTGCTTCATGATCCCGACCAAAACGTGCCATTTCAAGTGAATCCGAAACGCATCCACCGGTCAGTTCTGCTAGTTCCTGCACTTCAGGATCACAGTAATAGTGTGCAACAAGGACAGCGTTACGTTTTTTGAGTTCCGCTTTAATTAATTCAAACTTTTCAAGCTTTGCAGCTTCCGTTAAGTGATGCTCTTTAACATCGCCCAAACGATCCAAATGCGCTTGTACAATTGATTTTGCTTCATTTGCAATTAAGTTGTTTGCATTATTCATCACAACGTCTTCTCTACCCTTAATGCCTGCTACTACACAGGTGCTTCACAACTGACCCATAAATATGGCACTTGGCTATTTTTTACCGGTCATTAAAAAGTTCCACTTATAAAAAAGCCTCACAACGGAGGCTTTTCAAAAACATCAAATATCTTATGAACGATAATCTGCATTAATCTTGACATAGTCATACGACAGATCACAGGTATACACAGTATCTTGAGCACTGCCACGCCCTAAATCTACACGGATCGTGATTTCAGATTTTTCCATCTCCGCAGCCCCTGCTGCTTCGGTATAATCTGCTGCTGCGCCACCATCTTTACAGATTTGAACATCACCCAACCAGACCTGAATTTTTTCAACATCTAAGTTTGGCACACCGGCATAACCAATTGCTGCCAAAATACGACCCCAGTTTGGATCTGATGCGAAGATTGCAGTTTTAACCAACGGTGAATGTGCAATGCTATAAGCAATATCACAACATTCTTGAGTATCTGCACCGCCTTCTACCGCCACAGTAATAAACTTCGTCGCACCTTCACCATCACGAACAATGAGCTGTGCAAGACGTTTCATCACACGTGTTAACACGTCTAAAACAGCAGCATAACGTGAATCTGTTTCTGAAGTAATTTCTACGCCACCAGCTTGACCCGTTGCAATCAAAATACATGAGTCATTCGTTGAGGTATCACCATCCACCGTAATACGGTTAAACGACAGGTTAACTGTGGTTTTCAAAAGTTGTTGCACTAACTCACGACTAATGGGTGCATCAGTTGCTACATAACTCAACATGGTCGCCATATTTGGACGAATCATGCCTGCACCTTTAGAAATACCAGTCATGGTATACAGAACCCCATCTAGCTCAAACTGCTCAGATGCACCTTTAGGTGTGGTATCTGTGGTCATAATGCCTGTTGCCGCATCCAACCAAGCATCTTCTTGTAAACTATCTAATGCGGGTTGCAAGCCTTGAACCAAACGATCAATAGGTAATTGCTCGCCAATTACACCCGTTGAAAAAGGAAGGACTTCTGTATTTTGAACACCTGCCAGTTCCGCCAGTTTCGCACATGTCGCTTCAGCATTTGCCATACCGATTTTGCCAGTACCTGCATTGGCATTTCCGGTGTTAATCACTAAATAACGTGGATTACCTGCTAATAAGTGCGCTTTAGAAATATGCACCGGTGCTGCACAAAATGCATTTTGAGTAAAAATGCCTGCGACATTAGAACCTTCAGCAAATTCAAAAATGACAAGGTCACGTCGGTTCTGATAGCGCACATATGCTTCAGCCGAACCGATTTTTACACCTTTCACCACATGCATCTGTGGCATAGATACGTCACCAACTGCCATTTTTCAACGTCCAACTATATGAGTTATAAAAAATACAGCTTAGTGCAAAATCTATAAAAAATCGAGCAGAAGCACGGTTTTGCTGTAATTTTATTGTGGATTTCTTTTGCACATAAAAAAACCAGTCTTTCGACTGGTCTTTATCGATGTTCGTCGTAAATTAGTTACGCGCAAGCTGAGTTGCTTCATCAAGAAGCACTTGTTTCGCTTTTTGTTGACTCGCAGCAGAAAGGGCTGGGTTTTCAGCCACAATACGGTCAGCATTCGCCGCATTGGCTGCTGCAATTTTTGCAGTTTGCAATACGATTGGACGATTTGGATTGGCAAAGGTATAACGAATACCCGTACGCGGGCTTGCTACAGTCACTTGACCGTCAGTACCAATCTGTACTTGAGTTGTTGTTGGACCAACTGCTTGTTGAACTTTCTCTACAGAAGTCGTCTGAGGAGCGTTTGCAAAGGTAAAAGTTGGCAAAGCCAAAGCAGCAATCATGAACGGTTTTAGTACTTTTTTCATTGTCTTTTCCGTCTTACGGTTATTGATAGAAACTAAATAACATTTAATCCGCTGCACTGCAAATACTATTCAGGTCAGATCAGCTGAGTAAATAAAAAATCAGAGCGCGATGGCTCTGATTTATTTGAAATTAAACAATGCTGTTTAAATTTTACCGTGACATTGTTTATATTTTAGACCTGAACCACATGGGCACGGTGAGTTACGACTTTCTGGCGGAACAATCACTTGCTCTGCAGGTGTGTATTGCGCATCGATAACATCATTACCATTGGCTTCAGCCAACAAATTATCAAAGTCGTTGTGTGACAACTGAAGATTCATTGATTCAGCTTGAGCCTGTTTTTGAGCTTCCATTTCTGCAAGTTCTTCGGCTGTAGGCACATGAATACGAGATAAATCTGTCACGACATCGGACTTAATCACAGCAAGCATGTTTACAAATAAATTAAAGGCTTCTTTTTTGTATTCTTGCTCAGGATTTTTCTGCGCATAACCACGTAAATGAATCCCCTGACGTAAGTAATCCATTGCTGCCAAATGCTCTTTCCAATGGCGGTCCAATGAATTCAACATAAAGTGACGTTCGAGCATTGCAGCCGTTTCGTCACCCATTTGCGTACGACGTGAACGGTAGTGCTGAAGAACTTCATCAGTAATACGTTCAACCAAAGCCTCTTCATCCAAACGACGATCTTGCTCTAACCACTGCGAAATTGGCAGTTCAATCGATAGATCTTCACGTAGCGCCTTTTCAAGACCTTCTATATCCCACTGATCGTGAATAGACTCAGGTGGAATATATACTTCGATCATGCCTTTAGTCACATCCTGAATCATCGTTTCGATGTAATCTTGTAAAGACGGTTCAACAAGAATTTCATCACGCTGAGAGTAAATAATCTTACGTTGTTCGTTGTTTACGTCATCGTATTTCAATAAATTTTTACGAATATCGAAGTTACGTGCTTCAACTTTACGTTGTGCATTTTCAATCGAGCGTGACACCATTTTATGCTCAATGGCTTCATCTTCTTTCAGACCCATGGCACGCATCATTGCAACTACGCGATCACCTGCGAAGATACGCATCAAGTCATCTTCAAGCGACAAGTAGAAACGTGACACACCTGGGTCACCTTGACGGCCCGCACGACCACGTAACTGGTTATCGATACGACGAGATTCATGACGTTCTGAACCAATGATGTGTAAACCACCAGAGTTCAGCACCATTTCATGATTTTGTTCCCACTCTGCTTTCAAACGTGCTTCATCTGCTTCAGTCGGCTCTTCAATCTTCGCCAGCAACGCTTTCCAGTTACCACCTAACAGAATATCAGTACCACGACCAGCCATGTTAGTCGCAATGGTTACTGCACGAGGTGAACCCGCTTGCGCAATAATATCCGCTTCGCGCTCATGTTGTTTCGCATTAAGTACTTCATGTTGAATACCAGCTTCTTTCAGCTTATCTGATAAAATTTCAGAGGCTTCAATGGTTGCTGTACCAATCAGGATCGGTGCAACACCCGCTTCATGAACACGTTGAATTTCTTGAATGATGGCGTTGTATTTACCTTCACGGTTTAAATAGATTAAATCGTTTTGGTCATTACGAATCATCGGGCGATGGGTTGGAATAAGTACAACATCCAAGCCATAAATTTCTTTCATCTCTGCAGCTTCAGTATCTGCAGTACCCGTCATCCCTGATAATTTTTTGTATAGACGGAAATAGTTCTGGAATGTTGTAGTTGCTAAAGTTTGGTTTTCAGGTTGAATTTCCAAACCTTCTTTTGCTTCCACTGCTTGATGCAAACCTTCTGACCAACGGCGACCCGGCATGGTACGACCAGTGTTTTCATCGACAATGATCACTTCACCTTCGTGGATGATGTAATGCACGTTGCGTTGGTATAGGTAATGCGCACGAATGGCCGCAGAAACATGGTGCACCAAGTTTAAATTAGCAGATGAATATAGACTTTCACCTTCAGCAAGCAAGCCCATTTGAATCAATTCAGCTTCAACAGTTTCATAACCGACTTCGGTCATTTCTACAGAGCGCTGTTTTTCGTCAATCCAGAAGTGACCACCATCTGGTACCTTCTCTTCTTTTTGTGCATGAAGTTTTGGTGGAATGCTGTTAATGGCAGCATACAACTGAGATGAATCTTCTGATTGACCAGAAATGATCAACGGTGTACGCGCTTCATCAATCAGGATCGAATCGACCTCATCGATGATGGCATAGGTTAAGCTGCGCTGTTTTTTCTCAGCAGCAGAAAACACCATGTTGTCACGCAAGTAATCGAAACCGAATTCGTTGTTGGTACCGTAAGTAATGTCAGCACGATACGCTTGAGCTTTTTCAGTTGGGTCTTGCATTGAGTAAATAATCCCAATGCTTAAACCTAAAAATTCGAATAATGGACGGTTTAATTCAGCATCACGTTGCGCCAAGTAATCGTTCACCGTAATCACGTGAACACCTTCACCATTGATCGCATTGAGGTAACAAGCAAGCGTTCCCATGAGGGTTTTACCTTCACCGGTACGCATCTCTGCGATCTTACCTTCATGTAAAGTAATACCACCAATCAGCTGTACATCATAATGACGCATGCCCATGACACGCTTTGCAGCTTCACGACAAACAGCAAACGCTTCAGGTAATAATTTATCAAGGCTGTCGCCTTTTTTATAACGTTCTTTGAATTCTTCAGTTTTTGCAGATAAGTCTGCATCGCTTAGAACAGATATCGTCGGCTCGAGCGCATTAATCTTCTCTACGATTTTACGCATGCGTTTGAGTTCGCGCTCATTTTTGGTACCGAAGATTCCTCCGATCAGACTTGCCAACATGAATAGACTCTCTAAATCTTGCTTGTCAAATGAATATATTTTCTTAGTCGTTATTATGGTGCTAGAAATTCGAAGTACAAGGGTTTTGCACAAAAATCCCCTTAAATATTCTGCGCTCGGGTTCTAGCCCCGGAGACTTAAGGCAAGCTAATGTAACAAATTTTCTGCAGACAACATAGTGACTCTGTCGTGAGATATTTCGCATTTATCCCCCAATAAAACTGTTTTATATGAAATATATTCATAAAGAAATGAAAAAACACTATTTTTAATCATAAAAAAATCCTTCATATTTATTTTCAAGTTAAACAAATTCAATAAATACGGGGATATTCCATGACGATTCGTTTAGGTGATACTGCACCAGACTTTACTCAAGACTCAAGCGAAGGCAGCATTCATTTTTATGACTTTTTAGGTGACAGTTGGGGCATTTTATTTTCGCATCCAGCCGATTACACCCCAGTCTGCACCACAGAACTTGGATTTACCGCAAAACTAAAAGATGAATTTAGCAAACGTGGTGTCAAGGCCATTGCCCTGTCTGTTGATGATGTTGAGTCGCATCATGGTTGGATTAACGACATTAATAATACTCAAAATACCACGGTCAACTTCCCGATCATTGCAGACAAAGACCGTAAAGTGTCCACCCTTTATGATTTCATTCACCCCAATGCCAGCGAAACATTAACTGTTCGCTCTTTGGTAATCATTGATCCCAATAAAAAAGTCCGTTTAATCATTACTTATCCTGCATCTACAGGGCGTAACTTCCATGAAATTTTACGTGTCATTGACTCTTTGCAACTGACAGACAACCATAAAGTTGCAACACCGGCTAACTGGCAACAAGGTGAAGATGTGGTGATTGTGCCGTCATTAAAAGATGAAGAGGAAATCAAACAACGCTTTCCTCAAGGATATAATGCAGTTACGCCTTACCTTCGTTTAACGCCTCAACCTAAGTGAGGATAAAACGGAGCATTACGCTGTCCGAGCGCAAGATAAGAAGCTCTGCTGTGAGTGACCAAAGCGAAGGTACAAATTTAACTATTTTTAAGTGCAGCACCTGACCCAACTCAGAATCATAACCATAGTTACTTATAGTTTTCCCCTCAGAACGAATGACGAGCCCGTTCTGGCATTCTCCAACCTGCTCATCTTCGGATGAGCTTTTTTTTGATTACAAATTCCTCTCTGGGATTAGATTGGTTAAACATCACAATTCCGTTATAACTAAGAAAAACTTGAAAACAACAAACCGTGATTCATCAAATTCATCATTTACATTGTGGTAGTTTTTGTCCAACGTGTGCCCCTTTATTTGGACAGAAAGGCTTTCGCGCACATTTGGTCTGTCATTGCCTGCTCATTGAAACCAATAAAGGGCTCGTCTTAGTCGATACAGGACTGGGCTTACAAGATTATTTGCATCCACAAAATCGTTTAGGTCGGTTTATTTCACGCACAGCGCAGATCAAATTTAATCCGCAACTGAGTGCGATTCATCAAATTCAAAAATTAGGCTTTAAGGCTCAAGATGTTCAACACATTTTGTTGTCACACTTAGATTTTGATCATGCTGGCGGGATCTCTGATTTTCCGCAGGCGACCGTGCATGTACTAGCCAGTGAATATAATGCCACTCAAAACCTTCATAGCTTAAAATCACGACTGCGCTATCGACCACAGCAATTCCAACTGCATCGTTATTGGAATTTTATCGAAAGCATCGGGACGCAAGCATGGTTTAACTTAGAACACACTGCCGGTCTGTCCATTTTTCAAGATGACATTTTAATGCTTCCACTTTTGGGACATACCGCGGGTCATGCCGGTATTGCGATTAAAAATAACCAGCGCTGGTTGTTATATTGTGGCGATGCTTATTACTCACAGCATCAATTAAATCCAAATTTTCATTCGCGGGCCTTAAATCAGCTTGAGCGTTTATTTGCCACCGACAATACACAGCGACTGCACTCCCTTCATAAGATTCAGCAGTTAGCGCAGCATCCGGACATCGATCTCATCTGTGCACATGACCCATTCGAATTCGCTCGCTATCAGAATACAAGCTATGACCGCTAAAATCCTACCAATGATCCTCCTCAGTGTTAGCTTCAGCTTCACGGGTTGCATGACATCAAATCCATTACCGTTAAATGAACGTCCTCAGCATTGGGGGAAAGTCGTTCATCAACAGCATAATTTTTATCAAATCAGCCCAACAGTATTTCGCAGTGAACAACCTGATACAGATCTCGCCCCTGTTCTACGAGAACAGCACATCGATGTGATCATAAATTTACGTTCACGGCACCATGACCCAGAACGCTTAAAAAATGCTATTGATATGCAAAAGATTAATTTTGTACATATTCCGATACACACGTGGCAAATCGATCGTGAAGATTTACTGGCGGTGATGAAAACCATAAAAGAAGCTGAACAACAGCAGCAAAAAGTATTAATCCATTGCTACCACGGCTCAGACCGTACAGGCGTGAGTGTGGCCATGTACCGTATTATTTTTCAGCATTGGTCCATTGAGGAAGCAAAACGTGAAATGAAACAAGGTGGCTATGGCTTCCACCCTATTTGGAAAAATATTGACCGTTTATTCAGCCCTGAAAATGTAAAATGGATTCAGCAGCAACTACTGAATCCATCTTATTAAAGGTCATTCCTCAAATAAACTTAGCGTTTATCGAGTGGTACCCAATCAATCACCCACGCAGATTTCATATTCAAACTTGCATCTGAATTGATCTTTTTACGTGTTGCGTCCGCAGCATCACGGTCCTTCGAAGGACCGACCATAATACGAATGCCTTTAGATGTAGGACTCTTCGTCACTTTATAGCCTTTTGCACGTAATTTTGCAGCGACGGCATCTGCATTGGCTTCATTGGCAGCCAGTGCAACTTGCACCATCCATTGCTTATCGCCATTTTCCAACAGATCACGTGCTTTTTCAGCTTCAGCTTTTTTCTTAGCTTCTGCTTTACGCTTTTCTTCTGCCTTGTGTTTTTCTTCGGCTTTACGCTTTTCTTCTGCCTTGTGTTTTTCTTCGGCTTTACGCTTTTCTTCAGCTTGTTGCTTCGCTTCGGCTGCTTTCTTATCTGCAGCTTTTTTCTCAGCTTCAGCATGTGCTTTACGTTCAGCTTCTTTTTGAGCATCCGCTTTACGTTTTGCTTCAGCTTTTTGTTTATCTGCTGCGATACGTGCCTGATCAGCCTTTTGCTGCGCCGACTGAGTCTCTAACTTTTTTTGAGCCGCCAACTTATCCTCAGCTAAACGCTTTTGCTTGGCTTTTTCATCTTCAACCAATTCGGGCGGAATATTATCCGAACTTTGTTGAGCTGAACGATGTGCGTTTAATGCCGCATATTCTTCTGCTGCTTTACGTGCTGCATCCGCTTCCGCTTGTTGTTGCATCGCTAAAAATTCTGCTGCACGTGCTTCTTGCTCCGCAACCGATTTTTCACGGGTACGTCGTTGTTCTTCGAGCAAACGCTTTTCAGTTTCAACATCAACGGTCAATGATGACATTTTACCCGCCCCCTGACCTTGTTGCTCAACTTGAGCCATTTCAGGGGTTTGGCTTTGATTTTGATGTATTTCTTCTTTGCCTTTAAGTAAAAGTGCGGCCAGCAGTACACCACCACCTAATAAAACAACACCACCCATCCAGCGTTGTTTGTTATTCATTGACATTCTTCCAGATACTCCCATACCGCTTCTAAGGTATGAAATGAACCACATACCAGAATCAGCTGATTATTCTTTGTTTCTTCCAGCGCGGACTTAAAAGCTAATTGCACATTGTCATAATGTTCTACGACTTGATGCTGCAGTGCGCTATCCAATTGTGTGATAGATGCCGCACGTGGCACATTTAATTGTGCAATTTTCCACATTCTTACCGTATCTTTCAATAAGTTAACGACAGAATTTATGTCTTTATCAGTCAGCATGGAGAAAACGCTGATCACTTCTGTGTATTGTTTATTGTACTGGAGGAAATTTCGCAATTGCTTTAACAAAAATTCAACACCATGCGGGTTATGTCCCGCATCGAAAATCACCGTTTTTCCTGCAATTTCTCTAACTTCAAAACGGCCTTGTAACTTGGCATTGATAATCCCCTGAGCGATCGACTGCTGAGAGACCACCAAACCACTGGCCAATATTGCCGCTACAGCCGTAGAGATATTTTCGAGTGCCAAAGAACCCACTGGCAGTTTTAAAGTTGTACCTGATGAAGCAAACATCCAAGATTGTCCGTCATCACTGTACTGATAAAAATAATCACGATTGAGTACATGTAAAGCGGCTTGGCAATCTTCTGCTTTTTGACGAATGGCTTCAGGCAAAACTTGCTGCCCACCAAAAATTACGGGAATATTTGGACGAATAATTCCTGCTTTCTCAAAAGCAATTTTTTCAATGGTGTCGCCCAACCAATCGGTATGGTCTAAACCAATATTGGTAATCACTGCAACATCTGGATCGACGACATTGACCACATCAAGTCGACCGCCAAGGCCCACTTCGAGGACCCATACATCGCAATGTTGCTGTTTAAAAATAACAAAAGCGGCCAAAGTGGTCGCTTCAAAAAAAGATAAACTTAATTCACATTCACGACGCGCCTGATCAACGGCCACAAAAGCATCAATCAGGGTTTGGTCGGCCACTTCAACACCTTGAAGCTTTACACGTTCATTGAATCGATAGATATGTGGTGATTGGTATAAACCCACATTATAACCTTGCGCATTTAAAATGGCAGCCAATGTCGTTGTGGTTGAGCCTTTCCCATTGGTTCCAGCAACCGTCAGAACTTTGGCATCAGGCTGAGTTACGCCCAATCGATCTGCAACAGGAATTACCCGCTCCAGTCCTAAATCAATACCCGTAACATGAACATGGCTCCAATAATCGAGCCATGTGTTTAAAGAATCAGTTGCAAGTGGTGCTGTGTTCAAGGCAAGTTCATCAATTTCGCTACAATACGATAAACTGTATCACGTAATGCATGACGGTGGACAATTTGATCGACTACACCATGATCAAGCAAGTATTCTGCACGTTGGAACGGTTCTTCCAATTTTTCACGTACAGTTTGCTCAATCACACGCTTACCAGCAAAACCAATCATGGCTTTCGGCTCAGCCAAATGAACATCACCGAGCATTGCCAATGATGCAGTCACACCACCATAGACTGGATGTGTCAACACCACTAGATAAGGCAAGCCTGCATCTTTCATTTTTTGGATGGCAGCAGAAGTACGCGCCATTTGCATGAGTGACAACATGCCTTCTTGCATACGCGCACCACCAGAGGCAGCGAAGCAAATAAGGGGTTGTTTAGCTTTAATCGCAAGTTCAGCCGCTTGAACAAAACGGTCACCGACCACTGTGCCCATTGAACCGCCCATGAAATCAAATTCGAAAGCGGTCGCAATCATTGGAATGCCTTTCAGCGTTCCTTGCATCACCACTAAAGCTTCTGTTTCACCGGTTTTTTTCTGCGCTTCAGACATACGGTCTGGATACGCTTTGCTATCTACAAATTTAAGTGGATCTTTGGCTTTAAATTCTTGACCCAATTCTTTTTGTACTTGGTCAAAGAACCAGTTCAAGCGATCACGGGCTTTCATTCGTAAGTGTTCATCACACTGTGGACAAACGTAGGCATTAAATGACATCGCAGTACGAGTCACAAGTGCATGACACTCAGGACATTCAATCGTCGGCTCAGTAAATGTCGCCTTTAATGCTTGCTGTTCATCAGGTACATGAATACCTGGTACCGCACGCTCTGTCCATGGCGTAGATGCGCTCAGAATTTTGCCTGTTTTTGCGTCTTGACTCATACTAACTCATCGAGCGCAGCTCGAAGCTCCTTCACTTTATTCACTGTTTCGATTACAGCTTGTTCTGGCGCTAAGTTTGCAAATTGTTTAACAAAAGCACTACCTACAATCACCGCATCCGCAGCAACACCCATGGCTTTCGCCGATGCTGCATCACTGATACCAAAGCCAACGCCGACAGGTACCTGAGTATACGATTTGATTTTTTGAATACGTGCCGCAGCTTCAGCAACGTCTAAAGTCGCTGCACCTGTCACACCTTTCAAAGAAACATAGTAGATAAATCCACTAGCTTGTTTCACCACATGCTGAATACGTTCGTCAGTGGATGTTGGCGCAAGTAAGAAGATTTGATCCATGTCGTATTTTTTCAATACTGCATCTAGATCTTTTGCTTCTTCTGGTGGAAGGTCCACCAAGAGCACGCCATCTACACCGCATTCATGTGCATAGGCAACAAACTTTTCATAGCCGATTACTTCAACAGGGTTTAAATAGCCCATCAGTACTACTGGTGTTTCTGTATCGTTTTTACGGAACTCTTTCACCATGTTCAAGGCATCTAGAGTATTGGTTCCTGCAGCAAGCGCACGCTCAGCGGCAAGTGCAATAA
Organism: Acinetobacter sp. YH12142; assembly: GCF_013418435.1. NCBI lineage: Bacteria > Pseudomonadati > Pseudomonadota > Gammaproteobacteria > Moraxellales > Moraxellaceae > Acinetobacter > Acinetobacter sp. YH12142. Next base: position 16,013 of record NZ_VPCB01000014.1, read on the forward strand.
CAGGACCATCCGCCATTGGGTCTGAAAATGGAAGACCCAATTCGATCACATCTACACCTGCCTCAACCATTTGATGTAACAAAGGTACCGTTACTTGTGGATGAGGGTCACCAGCCATAACATAAGAAACCAAGGCCTTACGCTGTTGAGATTTAAGCGTTCCAAATCGAGTGGCTAAACGTGACATAGGGTTATACTTTCCTTGAATGAATCAAAACTATGATGTGGGTTTTGTCGAAATACAAGACATCGCATTGTAACGCTATTTTTTACCCATTGAACAGGGTATACAATCCTCAGTCGGCATTTCTCATGCAAACATAATTTTCCAGAACAACCCGAAAGCATCATTTACCGATATTTCAGTTTTTTTCACAATGATCAAAGATGCCTAATTTTAGGATCTGGCAAAATTATAAGGTTTTAGATTAACTTAATTTTATCATCAAAAAAATGTTAAAAATAACAGGCTTAGCATTTACATTTTAATTTTCCTTAAATTGCAAAACCTGCTTTATACTAGCCGCATACTTTTATTTTTTTATCTCCTATGTCCTCCGATTCACAAGTGAAAGTGCCTGCTCGGGCATTTGCACTGCTCCCGCTTATTGTTTTTCTGACCATTTTTTTGGGCAGTGGTATTTACCATTCCATCATTGGAACTGAGTTTGCGTTCTATCAAGTGAAAGCCCCAGTCGCTGCTCTTCCTGCAATTGTATTGGCAATTTTGCTCTATCGCGGCAAGATCAATGACGCAATTGATACCTTTATGAAAGGTGCTAGCCACCCGAATTTGATCTTAATGTTCATGGTCTTTATGCTCGCTGGTGCTTTTGCCAGTGTCAGCAGTGCCATCGGTAGTGTCGATGCAACAGTGCAGTTGGGACTATCGATGATTGCGCCTGAGTTCGTGCTGCCCATGCTGTTTATTATTGCGGCCTTTATTGCCACAGCGATGGGAACCTCCATGGGCACTATTGCAGCCTGTGCACCAATTGCCTTTGGTTTTACACAAGTCACCGAAATTGAAGTGGTGTATGCCATTGGTGCTGTGGTCGGCGGTGCTATGTTTGGTGATAATCTGTCGATGATTTCAGATACCACCATTGCTGCAACGAACAGTCAAAAAGTTCAGCTTCGCGATAAATTTAGAGTCAATGTTTGGATTGCTGTTCCTGCATCGATCGTTAGCATTTGTATTTATTTATTTATGAGTCAAGGCTCACAAGCGATTGAACACAAAGCTTATAATGCGTGGCTGATCTTGCCGTATTTAGCCGTATTTATTTTGGCCTTTTCACGTTTGCACGTGCTTGCTGTACTGACCATTGGTGTCTTGTTATCTGGTTTGATTGGGTTGGTCATTCAACCTGAATTTAACTTCTTAAGCTTAAATAATTCTATTTATGACGGCTTTACCGGCATGTTTGAAGTTGCCCTGCTTTCTATTTTCTTAGGTGGTATTTCTGCGATTATGCAAAAAGAAGGCGGTTTAGAATGGCTGATTCAACGTATTTACAGCATGACACGCTGCTTTAAAGTTGGTGCCGAACGCGCGGGTGAAATTGGTATCAGTTTCTTGGTGAGTTTCTCCAACCTATTTGTGGCAAACAACACTGTCGCAATTATTTTATCTGGTGACATGGCACGTGAAGTCGCGAAAGAATATGGTGTAGACCCTAAACGTGCTGCTGCGCTCTTGGATATTTTCTCTTGCGTAGTCCAAGGTCTCATTCCTTATGGCGCACAGCTGTTACTAGCTTGTTCGATCGCAAAACTTTCGCCTGTGGAACTGATTGGTAGTGTGTATTACTGTTGGGTCTTGGCGATCTTTGCCATCCTTGCCATTTTACTTCGTTATCCAAAATTAAAAGCTGCGGCATAAGCTTGGCTTAAAAGAAAAGCGGTCGTTTGACCGCTTTTTTTAATGTTGTTTGAAAGGCTTTTCTTAACGAGCAATCTGCAAGTTTTATTCTAATCTCAAGGCTTTTTTTCGCGCTAATAATGTCTCTCCGCTATATGCCTTAAAAGCACGTGCCAAAGCAGACTGATCTGAATATCCTAACTGCAACGCGATATCCGTCAAATGGGTTTGTTGTGAAAGTAGATATTCACAGCGTTTCATCCGTTCAAGCTCCAAAAGCCGTTTAAACGAGGTGTCTTTCTCCTTTAACTGTCGTTGCAAGGTTCTGACTGACAGATGTAACTCCTCTGCTAACCACTCTATTTTAGGGGCTTGCTGCTGTAATTTGAGATAATCTGCTATGCATTGTTGCATCTGTTGAATTGGATCTGCATGTTGCGGACGAGCGGCTATCGCCTCTTCGGCCTGACGTAATAACAATTGCATCAGTGACGGATCAGCAAGTTCTGACTTTAAATCCAAACTGTCTGCATGAATCACAAATGAATATTTAAGGGTCGAAAATTCCATTTGGCAACCATAAAACTTTTCATAGTGATAACGTGCCATCCGCGGCGCATGGGCAAAATGAATGCGGAGTAACTTTAAAGAATCTGGAAAAATTTGCTTGGCCAAATGTGCCATACAGGCCATGGTCAATTCATTCACCAACGCATACTCATCATCATGCTGAGGCCAAGACAGTATAATTTGATGATCTTGATGGCTCATATTCATAGGCACAATTTGCGCGCCATCAATCACCAAACGACTAAACCGCATCACATATTGCAAAGCATCTGCTACGCTATTACTCAGTGTCGCCATATAGCCTAACACCCCAAAATGCTCTGCACGAATATACTTGGCCATTTCAAAAACCAATTGCGGGCAATCCAGATGCTGCTGAGTCAGTTGCATGATGGTATTAAAAAAAGAATTCGGCGATTGAGAGTCGATCGGCAAAGACAGCACATGCTGAATTTGCGCAGCATACGGCGCAATCCATTCGAGCTGTGTATAGTTTAATTCACGCTCAATTAAGACCATATTCCATAGTTGGAAGTAACCATTTGGGATCTGAATTTCAGCCATCACGCCCCTCTTTCTGACCTGCCAATTCTGACATTTTATATTTTCATCATGGCGTAAAATGTATAAAAATTGGCAATATCTGTCAAAACAAAGTGCAATTTCTCCGACATACTGCAATCAATACGACTCGCACAGAAAAAATATCATGAATGCTATCGTCAAATATCAAGTCGAACCTATTGTTCGCACAAAGCTTAATTTTAAGTTAGAAGAAATCCCGCGCTATTGGTTTGGCGGGGACCCCTTTTTAACACGTATGTTTGATGCCTTGAGCCTGACCTTTCCTGATGGCGAGCGCTATTTTATTGAATCTGTACGTCTGTTCCGCAGTCAAATTCAAGACCCTGATTTACAGCAACGTGTCGCTGACTTTATTCGTCAAGAAGCGCAGCACGGTATGGCGCATGACAAAATGAATATGTTGATGAAACAACAAGGCATGCCTGTCGATGCGTTCATTAAACGCTTAAATAAAATTTTTAAATTTGAACTGAGCAAGCGCTCACCTGAATACAACATTGCCATGACGGCTTCTGCCGAGCATTTGACCGCGCTGATGGCTGAAACGTTCTGTAGCCAAAAGTCCGTACTAGAATCTGCGCATCCTTATGTCCGTGCATTATTTATTTGGCATGCGATAGAAGAAATGGAACATCGCGATGTGGCTTTTGATGTGATGAAAGATGTGGCGAAGGTCGATGAAAATTTAAAGAAATTCACTCTGGTCTGGACCAGTGGATTGATGCTCGGCTTTACCTTATACCGTGCCAATGTGATGCTGAAACATGACGGCTTCAGTTTCACTGAACGTTTAAAATTAAATATGAAAGGCTTACCGTGGTTCTTTGGTAAAAATGGCACCCTCACCCGTATGAGCAAACCATATCGAGATTGGTTTAAAAAAGACTTCCATCCGAGTCAGCATCCCATTGTGCAAAATTATGATCTTTGGTTAAAAACTTATGAAGAAACCAATGATCCAATTCAAGCTGCAGAAGTGTTTTGGCAAGCTGCAAAATAAAAATTGAATAAAAAAAGCCGCATCGATTGCGGCTTTTTTATAGGCTTAGACTTACCATTTGGCATAGTGCTGCTCAAGTAAACCATATTCATTTAAGAATACTATTTCTTCGCCATCACGTTGAATTGTACCGCTAATTTTTGCCTGCCATTGACTGAACTGACTACCGACCAATCTTAAATTCAGGTTTTCATAGCGTCGCCAACCTGTGGTGACGATCAAATTTAAGCTGTTGTCTAATGAGCTAATATTCCATTGATTATCGCCTTGCTGTTGAAACAACACATCAGACATGGCATACAGATGTCCATTGACCCACAGACAATTTTCATTACCAAAGCTTTCATTTACCCCAGAGGCAAGATTGATCCCAACGCGTCGATTTTGACTGTCCCAAAAGTTACACGATAACCAAAACCATGCGGTTTCAGGACGAAGAAAACCACAGGTATCATCTAAAGACACCAATGTTCGGTCATGAAATTGAATGGTCTTGCCTTGCTTATTGATAAAAAAACCTTCACAGCCCAACGTCGTCAATTTTTGAGTATAGGTCCAACCATTAATTCCTGTAGGGCTACACATACTCAGCGGATCAGTCCCCGCACAAAACACTCGAGCGCTCAGTTTGAGTTCGCCATGTTTTGACATTTGAATGTATCGCACACCATTGGCATGCTGAATGTCTAGTTGAATCCCAGACTTAATAAAATGACTTTGATTAAATAAAGGTTGTTCATCTAAAACGGTATTACGTGACAGGAAATTAATCGAATTCCATTCCAACACTTCATTCGTAATATGGTCATACACATAGACAAAACCGTGCCCCGCCCACGCGATATCGGCAATCGCTAGACCAATCGTATAATGATCATGCTGAATACAACAAAATTTAAATTTTTTATATTTTAAACGCTTACGCCAACCTTGAAGTCGTTTTCCATACGGTGTCTTATATTCATACTTACTTAAATCGATGCGATTGGGAAGTTCACTAAAACGCCCATAATGCGGCTGTCCATTCGGCCGTATTAAATCCATATACGCCATTCCATTGAGGTTTAAGGTCTAAATCCTGAATGTTATTATGCCTATTATTTAACGCCTGAAAAGACAATCCATCTGATTTCAGGCGAATATCACAAAAAAATATAAAAGCTGACATTTCAGCTCTTAATCATCACAAATGTTCATTTATTAAGATGTAATCATTTTTCCATGAATTTTGCTGGCTATGCGGCGTTTCAACCAATTCGATATAGCGCCCATAGACATGATCAATCGCAATACAATCATCAACATCTAGAGTTCGATCGGTATGTTGTTTTTGCCAATGTGACTCAAAAAAAGCCTTGCCCCGTTGTTTCGCGACACTAGCGTTTTGTCCTGTCACCAAAACATAACGATGTAATTCACCAAATTCGCGGGCATCATATCCCCCGAGATTAATCAGCCATAATTTTTCATCTTCAGCTCGGGGCGCGGCATCACAAAATTGGATACGATAATGCCGATTTTCAGTGCTGACTGTATGTACCTGTGCCCAAGCATCAATATGTAAGCCTTTTTGCTCACCAAACCATGCCGTTCTCAGTTGTGGATAAACCTCTTCTAATGCGTTACCCACTGCAAGAATGACATCATGCACTTCGATATTTGCTCTTGGATGGCGTCCGCCGAGCATCACCATAAATAAACTGGACACAATCTCCCCCTATTTTTGACTTCAACTGCCCACATAGGGCTGAAGTAATTTCAACAAAATCACGCCGCCTAAAGAGAGTACTGCATTGTTGACGAAATGAATGAGTAAGACATGCCAAATATTTCTCGTCCACAAATAGATGAGGTTGAGAAATAGACCTGCAACCATAAAACTGATGGTCGCAATCAAATCGCCATCGAAATTATGATAATGAATCAAGCCAAATAAAATTGAGTTCAGTAATACCAATATCAATCGCCACAGCCAAGGCTGTATAAATAGCTTTTGTAGCAAGGTATAGCGGAAAATAATATCTTCGAGCAATGCGGTAAATAATGGCCCAAGGCTGATGATCAGCAAGCTAAAAAACGCAATCGTATTGGGATCAATGGTCGATTCTTTTTCAATGTTCTCACCAACGGGCAACAGACTGCGTGTAAAAGAAATCACTACTTGTAAAGCGACTGCACCAACAACCACCAACAGACTTGAGCGCCAAAAGGCCTGCTTATACTTTTGCCAGTGCGTATATAGCATCGTTTTATAGAGCCAACACACGGCAATAAATAAAATACCGCGAAAGATCGAATCACCCAAAGCAACCTGAGCTGAAACACCAAAAAATTGGTCTAAGACATAACTGTTGAGCAAGATCAGCGGAAGAATACACAGCGCAAAAGTATCACGCCATTGCCAAAAAATATGGGTTGGAAAGGATTCTGCACGAACCAATTGGGTAAATGTCATTGTTATAAAGTCTTTCTAAAGCAATAAAATTTCCACAGTATTGTGATTTATTTCACACTTTTATTCTGCATCTATTTTATAGTGATTTGCCTCAATAAAACTTACTGCCAAAAAAATCGCGCGAAATGACTTCTGCGCGATTTGATATTTCAGAATATATAACCTCTCCCAAACCCTCTCCTTAAAGGAGAGGGCTTAAAGGAATTTACATCTCAACCATTTCCACACCATCAATGCGGGCAACGGTCATTAAGTCTTTATCACCACGGCCTGAAACCGTCGCAATAATGATTTGGTCTTTGTCCATCGTCGGCGCAAGTTTCGTCACATAAGCCATGGCATGTGAGCTTTCTAACGCAGGGATAATACCTTCAATATGCGTTAAATCACGGAAGCCTTGCAACGCTTCAGTATCATTGATCGGCACATATTCAACACGGTGCATATCTTTCAAGAAACTGTGTTCTGGTCCTACACCAGGGTAATCCAAACCTGCTGAAATTGAATGTGTTTCAATGATCTGACCTTGATCATCTGACATCAGGTAAGTACGGTTACCGTGAAGTACACCGACATGCCCTGCATTGAGTGGTGCAGAGTGTTTGCCTGTTTCAATGCCGTAGCCTGCAGCTTCGACACCGTACATTTTCACATCTTCATCATTTAAGAATGGGTAGAACAAGCCCATTGCATTTGAACCGCCGCCCACACATGCAACAAGCGCATCCGGTAAACGGCCTGCTTGTTCCTGAATTTGTTTACGCGCCTCACGACCAATGATTGATTGGAAATCACGAACCAATTGCGGATATGGATGCGGGCCTGCAACTGTACCAATCACGTAATAAGTAGAATCTACGTTTGTGACCCAGTCACGCATCGCTTCGTTCATAGCATCTTTCAATGTTTTTGAACCGCTTTCTACAGGCACAACAGTCGCACCGAGTAAACGCATACGGTACACGTTCATCGCTTGACGTTTTACGTCTTCTGCACCCATGAACACCACGCATTCAAGGCCTAAACGTGCTGCAATCGTTGCCGTTGCTACACCGTGCTGACCTGCACCTGTTTCGGCAATAATACGTTTTTTACCTGAAAGTTTAGCCAGCAAAGCCTGACCAATCGTGTTATTCACTTTATGTGAGCCTGTATGGTTCAGGTCTTCACGTTTTAAGTAAATTTGCGCACCACCCAACTCTTTCGACCATCGCTCAGCATAATACAAAGGACTTGGACGACCGACGTAATACGCCAAGTCACGGTCGAATTCTGCCAAAAACTGTGCATCATCTTTCATACGGAAATAGAGTTTTTCTAAGTCCTCAAGTGCTGCCATAAGAGTTTCTGACACAAAACGCCCGCCATGAATACCAAAATGCCCTTGTGCGTCAGGGAATTGGGTATAGTCAATCTTATTTTGCTGATCCACGATGGACTCCTTGCATAAAGCGTTCTATGAGTTGTTGGTCTTTAATACCTTTTGCCGATTCTACACCACCGCTCACATCTACGGCGTAAGCGCCAGTGGTTTGAATCGCTTCTTCAATATTGTCAGGCTTTAAACCGCCCGCCAAAATTAAAGGAATATCGAGTTTTGGGAACTGTGCCCAGTCAAAGCTATGCCCTGTACCGCCTTTCAGCTTAGGATGCCATGCATCTAACAGTACGGCGCTTGCCCCTGCCTGCTGAAAAGCTTGGATTTCTGCAATCACATCCAATTCAGGTTTCATTTGAATGGCTTTATACCAACGGCGTCCAACGGACTTCGCAATCGTTTGGCACTGTTCAGGGCTTTCATCGCCATGAAACTGCAGGATGTCTACAGGTGAAATTTTTAAAATAGCCTGTATGTCCACAGCCGACGCATTCACAAATAAACCCACGGTCTGCACGTACGGCGGCACATGCTGAATCAGTTCAGCGGCCTGCACTGCCGTTACACTGCGCGGGCTGGGCGCAAAGAATACAAATCCGATCGCATCTGCACCAGCTTGGACGACAGACTGAATATCTTGAGTACGTGTAATTCCGCAGATTTTGGCACGGGTTCGCATGTTGTTTTGGCTCTGACTCCGCCCTATTCATAGCCTATCTATGAATATAAAGGCGAATCATTGTAATGCAATTTTCATGCATTGCGTGGATTTTCAGCATGATTCCACTGCAAAAATAAAAAGCCCTGAATGTTCAGGGCTTTTTGAATTATTGAATCGATTATTTCATCGCATAACGTAAAGTTACCCAAGCAGTACGGCCATCTTGGTTATATAAAGTGCTATTGCTGTAGTTTGTCGAATATTCTTTATCAAACATATTGGCAAGCTTGGCTTGAACACTGAATTCAGGCGTTGCGTGATAAGTTACTCGCGTATCTACTGTGGCAAAAGAACCCAACTCATCAGTATTTGCAGCATTGGTATAACGCTTATCTTCGGCATGAACTGAAGCGCCGACAGTCCATTTATCCATCGTATAATCAGCTGATGCATTAAAGATTTGCTTTGGCTTTAAGACCAACTGCTTGCCATGAAGTCCTGCTGTCTCGTTTTCAGGTTCTTGATATGTATAATTCACATTCCAAACAAAATCATTTAATTGCTGAGTGAATGATAATTCAGCACCTTTAATTTTTGCATTATCTATATTGCTTGGAACATAGTTCCCCGTTGCATTTGGTGCCCATGCGATCATATTTTCAATTTCATTATAGAAACCGTTTAGCTCCCATTGAACATTGCTGATCACACCTTTGAACCCAATTTCATAGTTTTCAGATTCTTCTGGCACTAATGTAGGATTTTCACTTCCTGGCCAATACAAATCATTGAATGTCGGGGCTTTAAATGCGGTGCCATAACTGACATAACTTTGTACAGTATCATTAAAGCGATATCCCAAAGTCGCACTACCAGTCGTATGGTTGCCAAATTGTTCGTTATCATCCTGACGAACTGCACCTTGCACATCAAAGCTGCCAAATGAACCTAGATATTGTGCAAAGTAAGCTTTGTTATCCCGCTCTTTAACGGCATAAGCTTTCGTACCTGACACTTCATCATTCTGGTAATCAAAACCAAGCATCAAGGTATTTTGCTTATTAAAGTTCAGTGTATTCAGCCATGATAAGCTATCACGCTGTGTGTTAATGACCGATGGATTTGCATCACGACTATCTAATTTATCTTCAGAACGCCCTAACTTTAACCCTGTAGTCCACACATCAAATGGCTTGTAGGTTGCACCAATACTGTAAACATTTTGCTCGATTTTACTATGCACATTGTTTGCATCAATATAAGGAGAACCCCAGTCATCCCTATTATCGTATTCATTCTCACCATCAACGACTAAGACACTTGCATCAACATTAAATTGATCATTGAATTTATGCCCCATACGTAAAGATGCAGACTTATTTTCGTAGCCGTCTTTATCTAAATCATTGGCTTCATTAATATTTGTCGCGTCGATGCCTTGGGTTTTGGTGCCAGCTAAACTCAAGGTTGCCCAAGTATTGTCATGTTTAACATTTAAACCAACATTGCTCTGATATGTTTCATGAGAACCATAGGTAAAAGATGCAAAAGGCTTCACCCCATTTTGCGTACCTTTACGGGTAAAGATTTGAATCACACCACTAATGGCTTCTGAACCATATAAGCTTGAACGCGGACCGCGTAAAACTTCTACACGTTCAATTTGATCAATTGGGAAGTGTTCAAAAGCAGTTTCACCAAGCGTTGCTGAACCCACCTTTTGACCATCCACCAAGACCAATGCATGACGATTACCCGTACCGCGAATTGAAACACTTGTAACTTTACCTAAACCGCCAGTATTGCTATACGTTACGCCCGGCACTGTACGAAGCAATTCTTGTAAAGAAGTAAATTGCTTACGTTCAATTTCTTCACGGTCAATTACAGTCACTGCTGCCAAAGTTTTTTGTGTGTCTTGCTCAACAATATTGGCAACCGTGTTGGTAATCACTGGAAGCTGATGAACTTGGTCTTCTGCCATGGCCGCAGAAAGTGGAGATAAAACAAAAAGCGACCCGAGTAGAGTCTTAGAGAAAGAATGCATGCTGTATTCCCCGATCGCACCGCCCGTGCGAATTAAAAGTTGGATAACGCGAGGCGGTTTTGGGGTAAGCGATAGCTTGCCATTTTTCAGACAAAAGCATGCAATCCCGCTATAACGCCCGCCGCATTATGAATAGGTCTGCATCAGGCCGGTCTCCGGACTTACGTTATAAATAACGATTCACCGTTGCGGGGGCAGTGTCAGATAACAACAGCTCTATACTGCTGGACTGACTTCCCAGTTTCACTTCTCAATTAAGGAAGCACCTGAAGCATGGGCAGATTAGTTTCTGCCCCACAGCAAGTCAAGCTGAATATGCAGCAACCCTAAAATGCCCGATAGATTTGATTGTTCGATAAATCGGAGTTCTCTATACTTAAACCATTCACAACAGTTGGCATGGGAAGTTTCTACAACACTGCCCCCGCAACGGTGCGCAAGCGAAACCTTGCCAGTCCGATACCTGCTCACTGTGTTCTATCACTCAATCATTTACGTGGGGTAAATGTATGGAGCATCGCATGTCAACTTTAGCTCGCCCTACAGCACTCGCTACAGGCATTGCTGCCGCTTGGGCTTTTTCTACATCTTGTATTGCAAATGAATCGCGCATTGCTCAACCAACAATGGATACCATTGTGGTGACTGCAACACGCTCACAAGAAAAATTAGAAAATGTGCCAGCACGTATTTCCATTATTGATGAGTCGCTCATAGATCAATCACCAATTGCATCATTTCCACATTTATTAATGAGTGATGCTTCTATCAATATGGTGCAGCTGGGTGGCTATGGACAACAAGCTTCATTTTTTTTACGTGGCACAGAGTCAGACCACACTTTGGTATTGCGTGACGGTGTCCGTTTAAATAATGATGCCAGCGGTTTAGCGCCAAATAATTTTATAGATACCACAGACATTAAGCAGATTGAGGCTTTAAAAGGCCCAGCATCTGTCCTTTATGGCACCAATGCCATTGGTGGTGTGGTACAAATCATTAGCAAAACCCCTGAAAAAAATGCAGCTTTTATCAGCGCTGAAATAGGTGAAAATCAAACCTATAAAAGTACTATCGGGGTAGACCTAGCCAAGCAAGGTTTTTATGCGCAAATTCGTGGACAGCGTTTAGAAACCGACGGCACATTGATTCATGAACATGAAAATGCCAGAGCTTCTAGCTTTAATCAAAAAGGCGTGTCTGCCAAATTTGGCTATGAAGAAACACGCTTTGGCACTTCATTGGATTATTCTGAAAACCAAGGTAATGCTCAATATGAGCAATACAGCTGGAATTCACTGCAATATGAGCAAAAGTCGCAAGATTTTAAAAATCAAATTGCAACCCTGAAGTCACGCTTCAACCCCACAGATCAGCTGACCCTGAATGCTCGCGTGTCTTATTTTAAAGATGAGTTGGAACAGCTCAAAATCTTTGAACAGACCCATTATGAATCCACTGAATATGAACTGACCGCAAAACAGCAAATGACGCCGTCTCAGAACATCATTGCAGGCATCACCCATCGGCAGCTAGAAACATCAACGCTAAAAACTGCAGAGTCTTTTCATCAAGACTTAAACAGTACGGGTTATTATCTACAGCACCAATATCAAACTGATAAATTAAAAACTCAAGCGGGTATTCGTCGTGAAGACCATGAAAAATATGGTCAACACACGGTCGGACAAGTTGCTGCGCGTTATTTTTTCACGCCGTTGTTTAGTAGCTATGCCAATATTGGTACAGCATTTAAAGCGCCAACCATGAACGACTTATATTATGGCGACTATGCAAACCCTGACTTAAAACCCGAAGAAAGTCAATCCTATGAAATTGGGCTAGACCTACAAATGACACCACAACTAAAAACTGGTTTGTCTATCTACAGAACTGAAATTGATAACCTTATTGATTCTGATCCCAACAATAACTGGAAGTTTGCCAATATTGATGCAGTGACCATTCAAGGTTCAGAAGTCTATGTGAATTGGAGCAATGAGGCATTTTTTACAAAGGCCAGTTATAGCTACAATCAAGCAAAAAATGATAAAACAGGTTTGGATTTGAGCCGCCGCCCACTTCAAAAACTGGCATTGTCAGCTGGTTGGGCTGATGAACATTATGGGCTGTCAACAACGCTGAGTGCGAACAGCCATTCAGACAGCAGTAATTATGATGAGGATGTGATCCCTGGACATGCTCAGATTGATTTCAATAGTTATTACCAACCCAACGAGCAACTGCGCTTCTTTGCCAATATTCAAAATGTCGGCGATGTTCAATATAAAACGGCTTCTGCTGGCAATTTCGACGGCAAATTCTATTTAAATGGCGGCCGTTTGGCTTCCTTTGGCATCACAGTTAGATATTAATTTCACACTGATTTATTCAACTTTTAATCAAAAAATGGACAATTAAAATGGGCCACCGCTTAAGTAAAATTTATACCCGCACAGGCGATTCAGGTACGACAGGTCTTGGAGACGGATCACGCGTAGCCAAAGATGATTTACGTATTGAAGCCTTAGGCGATGTCGATGAACTCAATTCAAGCATTGGTATTCTGCGTTCGCACATCGCACTTAGCAGTATTGAAGACAAAGCGGCTTGGGATAAATCGCTCAGCCTGATTCAGCATTGGTTATTCGACCTTGGCGGTGAAGTCTGCATTCCAAACTTCAACTTGGTACAGCCTGTGTCGATTGAGTTTTTGGAAAATGACATTGACCGCATGAATGAAGCGCTGCCAATGCTCAAAGACTTTATCCTGCCATCAGGAACATTGGTGTGCAGCTTTACCCACCAAGCCCGTGCAGTCTGTCGTCGCGCAGAACGCCGTTTAATGGCAGTACATAATCGCGACCAAAACATTCAAGCACCTTCATTGCAGCTGTTAAACCGTCTATCAGACTGGTTATTTGTCGCATCAAGAACTTTACAGCGCGCTGAAGGCGGTTCTGAAGTACTTTGGCAAAAGAATATTAACGACACGATTGATCAATAAGTATTGGATCAAAACATTGCTCAAATCCTTTGACCAATTAAAAGTCTATTTTACATTGAAATAAATCGAAACATTTCGTCCGATCATTCTTGTATTTCAGGATGATCGGATCAAAATAACAGTGTCATCTCCCTGTCATGCTTACAGGACACTATGTTTTTATCTTTCAATTTTGCAGGCCCTTTATGCGCATAATCGGACACCGTGGCGCTCGTGGCGAAGCACCTGAAAACACCCTTGGCGGTTTTCAATATATTCAAGATTTAGGGATTCGTGCTGTCGAATTTGACGTTCGGCAATTGAAAGATCGTGCGCTAGTGATTATGCATGATGACCAATTTATGCGAACGGCAGGTCAAGATAAACATCTATATGAATGTAGTTCACAAGAGTTAGAACCCTATAACCATGCCGTTACTTGGTCAGAATGGAATAAAGTTGAACCGACGCCACTGCTCGAACAAACACTTAAAATTATTCATAACTTCGATCATATTGAAGTTGAAGTGAAAGCGGTGAAGACACAAGCTGAAGCAGAAGCGTTAACCGAAACATTAGAACAACAGCTTCAAGGGTTCGAACATTCCGCTGTGATTACCAGTTTTGACCCTAAAATTCATCTTGCTTTGCAACAGAAAAAATCTGGCTTCAAACGCGGGCTTTTGGTTGAAACGGACGTAAAATTTAAAGCGATTGAACAAGCACTCGAATTGGGTTGTACTCAAATCGGTTGGATGAACCAACTCGCCAATTCAGACATTATTCAGGCCACACAGCAGGCAAAATTAAATGTGAGCGTGTGGACTGTCAACGATGTTGATCGTGCTAAACAGCTTAAAGATTGGGGCATTAACGGTTTAATTACCGACTATCCTAAATTAATGATGCAGCATTTTTAATGCTGCTTTATTCCCCTAGTTTTATGTAATTCAGTCTTCGATCAACACGTGGCTTTTTCAACTGGCCTATTTTCGTTCTAAAACCAACACGGTTTGACCCCGACTGTTTTGCATCGTCATCTGTTTCGCTTGAATTTGAAACCGTGTTGCGGATTGCAATGCATCTGAAAGTTCAGCCTCTTGAGCCAAAGCCGAATCACAACTGAAATAGCCTGCTCGCGCATTCAAATCAATGCTGTGTTTTAAGGTATCAATCACATAAGTGCCACTGATGTTATTACATCCTGTATTACCTTGAATTTGTCGAAATTGTGAACTGAACTGCAAATAAGGTTGATGATGAAAGAACTTGGCTTTTTGCCCTGCAATTTGCACAATCTCCCATGGAATATCTTGTATCCCATCATTTACGCGAATGACTTTTAATGGCTGCTCAACGCTGTTGCCATGTGACTTTTCCTGTGATTTCCCTTGTGACTTTGTAGTCACCTTCTGCGTCGGAGAACTTTGACAAGCCATGAGTCCCAGACAACTGATCAGAAAGCCGCCCCAGATACAGTGTTTGACCAAAAGCTGCGGATTATTTTGACGATTTTGCTGTTTTTTTAGCATCTTTTTTACCCCACAAAAAGTCAAATAACTTCAGTCGTATTATGTTACTGTTTAGAACAATACAACTGTACAATAACAGTGGTGAAAACGGGTTTTCCCGTGCTACTATTCTGTACGTTTAAAATCCCTTAAAAAATTAATGGGATTAGTCCTATCTATACCTCCCAAGGTTTCAGGAGTGCTGTTGGAGATGAATGCTCCCCTACCCAAAGCCCCAATGAACTGGATTGCTATTTTTGCATTGGTGTTTTTACCTATTGTCGCAGTTATTGCAATTCCGTTATATGCCATTAATCATGATTTTAGTGCCGCTGCTTGGATCAGTATGTTTGTTTTACTGGGTGTCAGCAGTTTAGGTATTACCGCAGGTTATCACCGCTTATGGGCACACCGTGCTTATGAAGCAACCTTGCCTTTAAAAATCATTTTAATGCTCATGGGTACTTTTGCTGTTCAGAACAGTATTTTGTTCTGGGCTTCAGGTCACCGTACACATCACCGTCATGTAGACGATATTGACCAAGATCCATACTCGATTAATCGTGGTTTCTGGTATGCCCATATCGGGTGGATGCTTCGTGATTATCCAGCAGCAGAACCGAACTACAAAAACGCACCTGATCTGTTAAAAGATAAAGTCGTTTTGTTTCAAGATAAATACTACATTCCATTGGTGATTGCTGTACATGCAGCGATTTTAGTACCAATTGGTTGGGCTGTAGGCGATATGTGGGGCGTTCTATTATTGGGCGGTTTAATGCGTCTAATCTTGAGCCACCATGTGACGTTCTTTATTAACTCACTGTGCCACATGTGGGGTAAACGTCCATATACTGACGAAAATACCGCGCGTGATAACTTCTGGTTAGCTATTGCTACTTGGGGTGAGGGTTATCATAACTATCACCATATTTTCCAATACGACTACCGTAATGGTGTGAAATGGTGGCAATACGATCCAACAAAATGGTTAATTTGGAGCTGCTCTAAATTAGGCCTTGCCAAAAATTTACGCCGTATTCCTAGCTTTAATATTAAAAAAGCTGAGTTGGCTATGAAGTTCAAGTATGCGGAACAAGACCTTGCGATCTATGGTCTCAACATGACCGATGATATTGCGACCGCTAAGCAACGTATTTCTCAAGAATATGATGCGTTTTCGCAAACTTTGAATGACTGGGCAAAATTAAAAGAACAGGAAATTCAAGCGAAGAAAACAGCAGTTGCTGAAAAAATTCATCAGATGGATGACAAACTCAAACTTGAATTCCTACAAGTTGAACAGCGTTTGTCACAGCACCGTGAAGCATTGAATCAATTGATGCGTAATTTGAAAAAGAAAACTGCTTAATTCTTTTAAGCCTCTCAAATGATAAAGCCTCCCTTGTGGAGGCTTTATTGATTTTAAGCTACAGTTTTTCTATCTGGTCTTTGCTATAGTTTAAACATAATTTGAATTTTTAAAGATCATTATGCTGTTCAATGCCCGCTATAACACCCTGCCACCTCGCCTGTACCATCATCAGCAACCTGTTCCTCTAAAAGGCGCAAAAGCAGGGCATTTTAATGCCGCACTTGCTGATGAGTTGCAATGGTCAGAAGCAGATAAACAAGCTTGGGTAGACATCTGCAGCGGTCAAAAAACCTTTGCTGAATTTGAACCTTTGGCCATGGTCTATGCAGGTCACCAATTTGGACAATGGGCCGGCCAATTGGGCGATGGACGCGGCTTATTGATTGGGCAAATCATCGATAAACATGGGCAAACCATTGACCTGCACCTTAAAGGCGCCGGCTCTACGCCTTATTCACGCATGGGCGATGGACGTGCAGTGCTGCGCTCGACCATTCGTGAATATTTGGCAGGACATGCGCTGAACAACCTAGGCGTTGCATCCAGCAATGCGGTGGGTTTTACCAGTTCTGAGCAAGGTGTACAGCGCGAAAAACTCGAGCTCGGCGCGATGATGCTGCGTACATCTGACTGTCATATCCGATTGGGACATTTTGAATGGATCAATCAATATCAGGGTGATTTACTACCTGAATTCACGCAGAAATGCATCGAATGGCACTACCCTGAATGCTTGGATGCCGAACAACCGATTTTAGCTTTTGCCACTCAAGTCATTCAGCGTACCGCAGTGATGATTGCCAAATGGCAATTGGTTGGATTTGCGCATGGCGTAATGAATACTGACAATCTGAATATTACTGGCTCAACGCTAGATTTTGGTCCTTATGGATTTATGGAGCGCTTCCGCCCCAATTGGATCAATAACCATTCGGACTACCAAGGCCGCTATACCTATCAACAGCAGCCAAGTATCGGGCATTGGAATCTCTGGCAATGGCTGAATAATCTCGTTCCGCTCTGCCCTGCTGACTATGACAAAGAACAGTGGAAAGACGATCTAGCCAAATGCTTAGAGCATTTTGAACTGACCTTCTTGGAACATTATAAATTGGGCTTAGCTCAGAAAATGGGCCTGCCGAGTTTCCATAAAGGCAGCTTCGACTGCGCTATGGCCTTTTTGCGTATTCTGCAAAGTGAGCAGCTGGATTACACGCAAAGTTTTATCCGTCTGCAAAATCATGAATATGAAGCCATTAAAGATGACTGCTTAGACCGCCGTGCCTTTGAAAGTTTCTTGGCACAATATGAAAGCATCCGTGCGCATCAGGACACCGATGCTTTAGATGCTGAAATGGCACAGGCCAATCCGCAATATATCTTGCGCAACCATATGGCTCAAAAGGCGATTGAACTTGCTGAACGTAATGATTTTTTAGAAGTAGAGCGTTTGTTTACATTGCTCAGTCGGCCCTTTAGCAAACAGCCTGAACTGGAAACAACAGAAGATTTAGGACCTTTACCAAGTGATGTGCCTGAAGTGATGGTTAGCTGCTCGTCTTAAACATTTATCCACAAATCCACATTTCACTCGGGTCATAATTGTGGATAATTTAAACATTATCCACAATTCAGAAATCGATGGACTGTGAAAGCACTTCATCCTCTAAAAAATAATGACAAGAAAAAATATCACGATCTTAAGTTTCGCTACCCTCTTCTGTATTGCGGTAGCCTACTTTGCCTATCAAAAATTTGAAAAATATCTACCTACACCTGCCAATGCACTGGTCTTTCCACCTGAATTAAGTGATTTGCAAATTCAAAAAATTCGCAAAGAAACGCCGATCGACAATATTCAGGTACATAAAGCTCAGCGTTATTTGGAATTAAAACATCAGGATCAAGTCATTCGGCGTTACCCGATGCGTCTGGGTTTTCAACCGCTAGGACATAAAGTTCAAGAAGGTGATGGCAAAACGCCTGAAGGCAGCTATATGATTGATTGGCGCAATCCGCAAAGTTCATTTTATAAGTCTTTGCATATCTCTTACCCCAATGCGACTGATAAACAGAAGGCTAAAGATTTAGGGGTTTCTGCAGGTGGTGACATTATGATTCATGGTTCAGCGACCAGTTTGCAGATGAAAGCTGCTCCTCAGCTCATGACGTATTTTCCACAAAAAGATTGGACTTGGGGCTGTATTGCAGTGCGTAATATTGATATGGATGAAATTTGGCAATTGGTAAATAATGATACCGTTATTCATATTCATCCTTAGGCTTTAACGCTCAGGCTTATTTTGGTTATCTCTTATGATTGCATTACATGCTGTAGCTGCTAAGACGGCCTTAGCCCTGCCTGAAACCACATGCAGTCAGCCTTTTGGTGAAGGCTGTGATGTGTTTAAGGTGATGGATAAGGTTTTTATGCTGAGTTTTCATTTAGAAGGCAAAGCAGCGATCAACTTAAAAGTGCTGCCAGACAATGGCGCGATGCTGAAGGATATTTATCCCTTTATCCGTGCAGGCTGGCATATGAATAAACAGCATTGGATTTCTGTTTTTACAGATGACGCACTGGAAGATGAGCTGCTGCAGGATTTGGTGCTGAATTCTTATGAATTAGTTGTATCGAAGTTAAATAAAGGACAGCGGCAAAGGATTGAGTTGCTGAGGAGTGTTTAGATAACACTTCCCTTACAATCAGGTTAATTTTAAGAATTTCGTATAATCGCCTTATGTTAAATGAAACTAAAATCAGTTACTTTCTTGAGACGGTGGAGCAGAGTTCCATGTGCCTAATAAGCGCCAAATTGCACTATCTATTTCTTGCCATCTATCCCAATTATTCAAGTTCATTTCCCATTGAACCCAGATACCTCCATATTTATTGGGCTCATAACTTTCTCCTCGAATTTGAATAAATCGATTATCTGCCGTATTTTCTAAAGCAATTACATCTAATAAAATACCGGTAACATCATATTTTTTGGATTTTCCATAACAACCATAGAAATTATCAGCTACTTTTTTTTTGTAACAGGTCAAACCATATTTTTCAAATTTTGAATTTTCTTTAAAAAATTCTTTTCGTTGCGAAAATGTCTTATAGGTATCTAAATTTTGCTTTCGCATATCCATGGTAAGACCTTCTATCCGAACTCTCACTTGATCATCATGATCAGGTAAATAACCATCGGTTGCTTGAAAATCCGAATTGCTTAATTTTAAATCAAACTGTAATTGTCGATTCGAATCAGGCATAGGCAAACTGTTCGCTTCTCCTTGCATAATTGTTGGAAATTTTTCAGGAACATAATTTATGGGAAATTGCCCTAAATAATGTTCTCGAGCGGGTCTATAAAACTCATAATCAAATTGATCTGGTATATGTTTTCTGCGTGGTCCAAGTTTAGCTTTTACAATAAGTTGTGGATTTTGTTTCCATGTCACTATTTCCCCCTCTTGAGGAATATCCTTTGATGTACACCCAATAAGTAACAGTGCATACATGGAAAGAATCCAATATCCTTTTATTAGCATTATTTGACTCTTATAAATATTAAGATTCCAAAAAATTAGAATAGTTAAATTTTCCTAAAATTAACATAATACACGTTATACGAAATTCTTTTGTAAGCCCAAAGTAGAAATGTCCGGTTTCTCCAAAGTAAAAATGTCCGCTTTTAGAATATGCACTAGAGCGGTCTTTATATGAATGTTCTCTCAATTTTCGTACTTTGTTAGAACTTTTCAAAATCATTCTTTAGTAACAGTGAACAAAGGCTCGTCCCTAAGCCTTCATGGTATTAAACCTTCTTCGATTGCATCACTTTAAACAGCACAAACAGCAATAATATCCATAGCGGCTGCATCAGCACCGACAACATAAAACCCTGATTCCACATGATGTACAAAATCATCAGCATGAATGCTAATACAACGTAATTAGTGAACGGCGCAAATAAAGCAGGAAACTTAGTTTGTATGCCCTGCTGCTGCATCGCTTTTCTAAACTTCAGGTGAATCAAGCTGATTAACATCCAATTCAGTACCGCAGCACTCACCACGATATAAATCAAATAGCTCAATGCTTTTTCAGGCAAGAAATAATTCAGCAGCACACAGCCAAAAATCAACAAAGCTGAAAATAAAACCGCAGCAATCGGTGTCCCGTGCTTATTCACCTGTTTAAAGGCTTTTGGCGCATTGCCCTGTTCTGCCAAACCGAGCAGCATGCGGCTATTGGCATACATGCCGCTATTACAGACCGAAACGGATGCAGTCAAAATAATAAAGTTCAGCAAATGTGCCGCCCAATCAATCCCCATCTGATTAAAAATCATCACAAAAGGACTATGATCCAAACCGCCAAGTTTCAACTGATTCCACGGCACCAGCGACAGCAGTACCGCCAAGGAACAGATATAAAATAAGAACACGCGGATCACGGTCTGATTCACCGCTTTCGGGATATTTTGATCAGGATTTTCAGTTTCAGCCGCCGCCATGCTGATTAATTCAATGCCGCCAAAAGCAAACATCATAAAGGCTAGCATGTAGAATAAGCCTTCAAAACCGTGCGGGAAGAAGCCGCCATGTACCCATAAATTACTAATCGAAGCGGTAGAGTCTGCGCCAGCTGTAAGTAGCAGATATATACCAAAAATAATCATGGCAACAATCGCCACAACTTTAATCATCGACAGCCAAAATTCAGATTCTGCATACAGTTTGACATTGGCTAAATTGGCTAGCGTAATCACAGCAAAAAACACCAAAACTGAAACCCAAGCAGGCACATGCGGCCACCAGTAATTGACATATTTGCCTATCGCGGTCAGCTCGGTCATCACTACTAAAATATACAGAATCCAGTAGTTCCAGCCCGTTAAAAAGCCCGCAAATTTGCCCCAATACTTAAAAGCAAAATGACTGAATGAACCTGTGACTGGCTCTTGCACGATCATCTCGCCCAGCTGGCGCATAATCAGAAAAGCAATCAAACCACCAATCAAATAGCCCAGAATTATCGATGGTCCAGCCGACTCAATAATATGCGCAGAGCCTAAAAATAGCCCTGTCCCGATTGCGCCACCCATTGCAATCAGCTGAATATGGCGGTTCTTTAATCGGCGCTGCAGTTGAGGCAT
Source organism: Acinetobacter sp. YH12142 (assembly GCF_013418435.1). Taxonomy (NCBI): domain Bacteria; kingdom Pseudomonadati; phylum Pseudomonadota; class Gammaproteobacteria; order Moraxellales; family Moraxellaceae; genus Acinetobacter; species Acinetobacter sp. YH12142. Next base: position 37,601 of record NZ_VPCB01000014.1, read on the forward strand.
TTCGCTGCTCACAACACGTCTCATCTTATAAAAAAGTGGATTGTAGCCTGTGCAGCTCTTTGCAGCCAAATATTCGCAGTTTATTTCTGTATGAATCATTATGGAATACAGCGTGTGAGCTGCATTACTCCATAGCACTTGGTAATTTATAGTGCTTGACAATACAGGCCATATGATTCCATTACAACATCCGAAATCTTTAGCCGCCAGTGTGCTGAAGTGGCTGAATATATTGCCCTTTCAAATATAAACAGCTCTCAATTGAGAGCTGTTTTTAGCATTCACCACGCTTGATGGTTGATTGATCGCGAATGCAGTACGCCTAAACCTATTCTAACCATTCATACTGCGGCACCATGTAAATCGTTATTTACGCTGTGGAACATCCGCCCAACGTGCATAACTATTCGTGCTTTTCAGCACAGCGCCCGCTTGTTTTGCAGCGACGCCAGTATAGTCCTGAGAGAAACTATCTGAATTTTCATCAAAACTCGCTCCATCAAATAATGGGAAAGTTCCGGCTTTTTTCTGAATCACCACATCATCAATCATCCATCCGCGGAAACCGTTATAAAGTTGATCGACCGTTTTGAATTGGAATTTCAGTTGAACATTGGCCTTGCCTGCATATTCATCCAATGAAATTGCTTCTTGCTGAACAGCAGCCGGCGCGAGGTTAAAGCCTAAATTACTGTATGGAATCGGCGCGCGCTCATATGCAGAGGACGGATCTGCCAGCGGGTTTAATCGAGCCAAGGTCTTAAAGCTGTTGCCACCGTCGGTAGAAACTAAAATATTCATCAAATCGAACCCTTGATTATTTGGATTGACCGACTCAATTTCCCACCATGTTTTAAAGCTTAAACTCAAAGGCGCTTGATACTGGCTTAGATTAATGGCAGGTGAGATTAACTCACCCATATTATGGGTATTAGATGTTCCGCCATCAAACTCTGGAGCCAAAGATGAATCACTTAAAGCGCCAATAAAGTTGCCATTTACTTTGTCGCCATACCAATATGCCGTATTACCTTGCAGTGGCTCAGGTACCTTGCCTTGACTTTGGTCATTCGGCGCTAAGCGTACACGCTGATTCACTTGATTATTACGGATGTTGTGACCTTTGTTTAGCAACTGCCAATCAACATTGGCCACACTTGGCTGCGACCTTGTCCATGCATTGCGGGTTGCAGAGTCTACTTCAAAAGTTTCACGCCATACCACATCTGCAGATGCTGTTTCGGGCAGCACTTCAAATTGATAGCCCGATGCAGAAGAAGCAATGACCGTAACTTTTTTCGTAATAGCATTAATTCCTGCACCGTTAATGGTGAGCGTGGCATTTTTCAATGCTTCAAGCAGCGCACTGGATACATTAAATGAAAGCGTGAAATATCCATTGGCATCAGTCAAAGCACTAACAAATGCGCCATTGGTCGCTGTACCGCCAGACAATGACACTTGCGCATTCGCCAAAGGCTTCCCTTTAAAAATCACTTGACCAGACAATGTTCCGACCACTGCATCATTGACTGGTGCATCACTTAGTGTCTGACAGTCTTGGTCTAAGCAGTTGAGAACCACATTCAACACAATGCTCTTATTGGTATTTTTAGGATGGATCAAGAATGCCGAAACTGCAGACTGTCCATTTTTAGTGACCAAAACATAATATGTGCCTGCAGCCAATTTAGGCAGTTTAACGATGCCTTGGGCATTGGCAAGATAACTTTGACCTTTAAAATGAGCCTCTGTCGGTAAACTATTGATCGGTGGAAATAGCTGCTCAGAATCATCCGCTGTGATTGTATTTGTTGCTATTTTCAGACTGCCTGCTTGTACTTTTTGCCATTCTTCATCACTTAAAATCTGAATCGACGCAGCATTTAAAGCAAGATTATTCACATCTAATAAAGTCAGCTCTTCTACGCTTTTTTGAACCATAGCATCGGCAACTGCCTCTGGCGGTACACTCCCTGTCTCGTCACGATCATTACCGCCACACGCCGTTAAACCCAAGACACCTGTGACCATTATTATTTTTGCAAATGCGCTATTTTTCATCTGTTCTGCCCTCTGGCTTTTCCATTTTTAAAAATTGTTATCTCAACATTGAACTCTACCAGCCCAAACATACTGGTGAATATTCCAGCAAAATAATAACCAATTTTCATTAAATGCGCAAATTTCGCATTTTTATGTGATTTTTATCATTCATCCAATTGCCATTGTTTTGCTGTTAAGGGATGCCCATTCCTTCAAAAATGGAATACTAATAAATATCTAATACTGATAAAAACTTTAAAAAATAAAAAATTTACGATATAAATAAAAAAGGTTATAGATAAATTCAAACTTATCCATAACCGAACAATTTAAATTCCATTATGACAATGCAAAGCTTTTTTTAATACATATCAATACGGTTAAATAAAACAACTGCTTAAAACTTTACACATTCTAAAGAAGCTAATCTGTTTACAGTCGCTGGTCCAACAGCACTTACCATAGATATTGCGCATATATTTGCGCGCCCATACGTTTTGCTTGGTTGGTATTGAATGAATCTGCTATGTATTTAAAACCAAAGTTTTCATGTTTGACGGAAAGGCCAAACGAATTGGTTTGGGGTTCAAAATGGATTCCCCACATTAGCCCTGTATTCCAATATGCATTGAGCTGCCAAAGACTTATATACTCATTTGAGATTGAACTGAGTCCTAAACTCCAAGCCTGCTCTGAGTCATAATTTAAATCCGAATAAATTTTAAATGGCAGCTTTTGCGCATAGGTCTTATCTTTATCAAACTCTCCCTGAATATCAAACCGTGGACGCTTATCTTGATCATAGCTGATGTTATATCGTGTGTATGGAGCATCTTGCCAATATAAATATGCCAATGCATCCTGAATATTAATTTTTAAATTCCAATTTTTTGCAATAGCACCTCTTAAAGTCGCATCTAGGGCATAGCCATACCCGCTATGCGCCTGCTCATTCCAGCCCATTTTATCTTCTTTCAAAGCAGGATGATCATAACTGTAATCTATGCTCCCATTCAGCCATTTGACGCGGTCCATAAGTTCTTGCTGATCTGTCGTTACCCCTAGCGCATTAATATGACCATCAATATAATGACGCCCAATTAACGCGGTTATACCCGTTTCTAAATTCCAATTCGAACTAATGGGCCATGTATAGGCAGCCCGAGACCCAACAGTATCAATATGCTGTGCTTCAAGCCTCAAGTCATACGTTGAGTTTGCATCGATAGGCAGTTCATTCTGTATTTGATAATAAAGCTTTGCTGTATCCTCACTGAAATTGAGCGCATAGTCATATCGCCAGATCCAGCTAAAATCCCAATTACCCTGCTTTACGCCCAATTGCATTAAACCATGAGCAAATGCATTTTTTCCTGATTTAAACTTAGAATCATCCCAATCATCTGTAAATGCATGAATCGCTAACGGTTCACTATAAACATCTGCTTGCACTTGATAATAGATAGCCTCTTGTGCATAGCTATAAAACGGGAGCGATAATCCCAATAATACTAATTTTTTTTTCAACATAGAAAAAAGGGGGAACATCGTTACCCCCTCTCCTTAATTCATTATTATGGTGCAATCATTAGCACAGTGTTATCGGTAAATTTCGCAGAATAAATGCTATTCGATACTCTATTGATCGTACCGTAGCTAACAGTACCGACTTTAATATCAGCAGAACTGAATTGATCTAAATCTGGAATTTCTACAAATGCACCATTCGCATGAGATACTCTTGACCAGATAATTGGAGATTGCGCGATCAGATTGTCAGTTTTTACATCTATATTTAATGTATTTTGATCAACTGTAACTTTAAGATTTGCTATCCCTTTTTGGTAATCATTCCTTTTAGCGTTAAGCAGTAAACTGAATGGCTTCACAGCAGCCCCCCCACCTTTTACGTTACCAGAGAGATTAACTGTCAAATCTGCATTAATAAATGCAGCCGCAGATTCGCCTTGGGTAATATCAAAGGTTTTAGTCAGATCATTTTTTAGCTTAATATTTGCATCTAAGCCTAAGTTTTCTGCTCCGCTTAAAGCCTCACCTTTCAAAATAATTTCATATGGAATAATTTGATTAAATGTTTCAGTACCATTTTTGAATTTAACTCGAGCAGCTTTGCTTGAAAGTTCAGTTAAATTCAGCTTCGCGTTCTGAGTTGTTAACAAAACATTTAAAAATTTAAAAATTTAAATTGTGCCGTAACCGGAGCATTTTCACTTTCTGAGTCTTCCAGCTTGATATCTGTATCATAAACAACTTGAGCGGTACTGTTGCTATTAAACCCTAAGCTTGATTCTAATCCATCCGCATTTTTAGCTGTGATTTTACCGCCTGAAACTATTTTAAAATCATGCTGTTTTGCAGATGCTGTGAATGGCGCATCCAACTTTAAATTGCTTACAGTAATCAAAACCGCATCGCTAAAAACATCTTTTCCAGTAAAAGTACTGCTATCCCATATATAGTCCATCCAATATTTAGCCGATACACTTCCATTAACAGAAACTGAAGTCGGTGTTACGCTGATTTTAAGACCATTTTTGCTCAAAATATAATCTGGATAATATATCCCCCCATAGGTCGCATCATCCTCTAAAAGTGCCTCTAATTCTGCAGCGGTATAGTCTTTTGTGGAACCTTGAGCATCTTTCTGCGCCAATGAAGCTAAAGTAATGATGAGATCAGAAGCATTACTAATATCATTTCCTGCATTACTTACAGCATCAAATGCAGGCTCATACTGAGACTGCAAACCTTTAAAACTGTCAAAATAGGCAATAATATTGTTCGTAGTTTTGATTAATACTTTAGCTTTCTCTAAATCTGTTGCTGGATTTGATGGGTTAGCTGTTTCCCCATTTGAACCGCCATTATCTGAAGTCCCACCGCTACTAGAAGACCCGCCGCCACCACCGCCACATGCAGTTAAAATTACAGAACAGCTTATTGCTAATAAGGTTTTTTTAAAATCATTATGTTTTTCCCTCTTAAAAATACAAATAAAAAAGCCTTTAAAAATTAAAGGCTTTTAAAAAAAGATTCAAGAACAAAAAGTAACATTAATCCTCTGGATATTCAAAACGGTAGCCGACGCCATACACAGCTTGAATCCACTCATGACGGTTGCCAGTTTCCGCTGCATCTGAAATCTTACGACGTAAATTTTTAATATGACTATCAATCACACGGTCAGCCACTTCAAAACTGTCTGGGTTAATATGATCAAGCAATTGCGCACGTGAATACACCTGCCCTACATGCTCTAAAAACAACTCAAGTAAACGAAACTCAGTTGGCGTTAAGCTCAACGCTTTTTGTTGATACCAAATACGTTGCTGTGCTTTGTCCATACGGAATAAATCATTCACCTCTGGCTCTGCTTTACGTTCTAAACGACGTAATACCGCTTGCACACGTGCCACCAACTCTTTCGGACTAAACGGTTTGCAGACATAATCGTCAGCACCCATATTGAGCCCCAATACACGGTCAATTTCTTCAGTGCGTGCAGTCACCATAATAATTGGCAGATCAGACTGCTCACGGACTTTACGGCAAATGGTTAAGCCATCCATACGTGGCACCATCAGGTCCAAAATCATTAGACTCGGCTTACGCTGCGTGAAGCTCTCATAGGCTTCTTGACCATCATGAAACATGCTGACTTCAAAGCCTGCAGCCTCTAGATAATCACGCACTAGCTGTGCAAGTTCCACTTCATCTTCAACCAACATGATATGTTTCATGCATGCTTCCTTTTAATGTTTCATCTGTTTGGGAAATGTCAATTTGCAACGCAAACCGCCCAATGGAGAATGATCAAAACTCAATTCTCCGCCCAATGCTCTAGCTATTTTTACGGATAACGCCAATCCTAATCCTGTACCACCAGTTGCACGCGTACGTGAATCATCCACACGATAGAAACGCTCACCTAAACGTGCCAACTGTTCATCAGTTAAACCAAATGGGCTGTCATCGACATACACGGTCCACTGGGTTTCATCTTGCTCAGTATGAACATGCACTTCACCACCAGCTTCCGTATAACGAATACTGTTACCCAATAAGTTGACCATAATCTGTTTAAAACGGTCTATATCTAATTGTAATGAAGTGCCATCGCCCGTTGCGGTAATTTTCAAATCGGCTTGTTCAAACTTCGGTTTAAAGCTTTCAACCTCCTGCACAATGACATCCCACGGATTGAGCGTGGTCAAATAACAATTCAGTTGCTGTGCATCGGCTTGCGCCAAATCCGCCAAATCTTTGGTCAATTTTTTCAAACTACTCACTTGATTGAGCATTGAGGCAAAATGCTCTGGCGTTGGCTTACGAATACCGTCCTGCATCGCCTCAATTTGAGCCTGCAACACCGCCAATGGGGTTTTTAATTCATGTGAAGTATCGGCCACCCATTGACGACGTGACGTTTCATGCTGATCGAGAATCACAGCCAACTGGTTCAATTCATTCGATAAATCACCAAGCTCATCATTACGGTTCACCGCGACTTGATGTTGATAATTGCCCTTTGTTAACTCACGTGTTCCCATTAACAAACGCTGAATCGGTTTTTTAAAGTAGGTCGCCAATAACAGTGCAGCAATTAAACTTGCAATAAATGTCAGCACATAAACCAATAACAAATAACGTTTTTGCTTACTAAAGAAGTTAATACTGATCGCATCATCTTGCTCGAGTACAGGTTTGAGCCCCAAATACCCCACGATTTGATTATTTACCATAATCGGACGATAAGAAATCTGTTCATCTGTCGGCTCACCCACCACAAATTGGCGCTGTGCATCATATAAAGATAAACGTGAACTCAAGCCCAAGCGGTCAGGCATTTGAATAAACTGTTTTTTACCACCATTGTTGGTATTGTTTTGAGAGGATTGACCGGCATCTTTATCTTTTTCATCCGCATTCGACTCTTTGGGGCGGAACACATTTTGATTCGCGCTTAAAGGAAATTTTAAACCTTCAAAGGGTTGAAACTCAGACGGTAAGTTTTGTTCAAGCCATTTTAGCTCTTCAGTTTTTTGTTCTGCCGTTTGCTGTGGTGTCGCCAACATCGACGTTGCATTCAAACTATGATCTTGGAAATAGCGCTGCTGCAATGCAATGTCATATTGACGACGTAGCCACCACCGAGAGAGACGATCATAGTCATCGGGTGCTGCCTGCCCTTCAATTTGCAGAATCTGTGCCTGAATCGCATTGCCCCAATCATGATAGACCGTATACACATCGGCTAAATTTTCAATGACATGGTCAAGCTTTTGCATCTCGACATCGGCCACATATTTGGTGAAATTACGCTGCATATTCCAATGCAAAACGCCAAGACTTACCGTTGTGATGACGAGCGTCGTCAACAGCACAGTCAGAAACAAGCGTAGGGCAATCGGGATACGACGTATTTTCAAAAGAGAACTCTCATTTTTCTTCTATATTCATTATTGTAGCGAACACGCAACTAAAAAACTCTCCATTGTTTCTACATCTTTATTATTTAATCTTTAACCATTGAAAAAATATCTAATCTGGTGGGGTATAGACTATGAAACACATGACCAAAATGGCTTTAATCGGTGCAAGCGTATTGAGCATGGGTGCATTAACTGCCTGTCAATCGACAACCGCACCAAAAGATAACGATCATGGCCGCATGATGAAACAACATCATGGTGATCAAGATCGTCGTATGTCACCTGAGCAACGTGAACATTTTAAACAAATGCGTGCCGAGCAACGTCAAGTGTTTGCTGATATGCAAAAAGCCTGCGATGGTAAGGCTACAGGTTCAACAGTTCAAGTAAAAGCTGGCGATAAAAATATTGATGGTACATGTACCATGGTGTTCAAAGCAGACCGTCAAGACATGAAAAAAGCACGTGGTGAACACAAACCAATGCGCGGTGAACATCATCCAATGCGTGGCGACATGCGTGGTCAGATGCAACGCGGTGAGCCACTGACTGATGCAAAACGTGCAGAACTGACTAAAAAGTTTGATCAACGTTTAGCAGAACGCCAAACGAAGCAACAAGCGATTATGAAAGCATGCCAAGGTAAGACTGATGGTAGCGCAGTTGCCATTAAAGTTGGCGAACAGCAAATCAATGGTAAATGTGAAGTTCGCTTCCAACCTAAAGCCCCTGTTGCCCCGACGCCAGCCCCCAGTAAAATAATCCAAACTTAGATCGCAATATCATTGTGTAAAAAAGGCACTCCCATGAGTGCCTTTTTTATTGGACATATCTTTTTACGCTTTTTGACTATTTGTGTCATTCATTTTCATCTAAAAGCGTTTACACTCAATGCACTTAGCTTTTTCAAGGGATATTTCTTTGACTTTACAGTCACCAACAAATCACCCTGAAATGCTTGTACCCAATAAGAAGATGTTGCACGATTAGAACCATTCCAATACGTGTCATTGAAGACACGTTCAAATGTTATTTAGGATTACTAACGCTGGTAGAAACCAGTATTGAGGAAAACGATATGCCACAATACAAAGCGCCCTTACGTGATATGCAATTTGTTCTGCATGAACTTTTAAAAGCAGAAGATCACTATGCACAACTGCCTGCATTTTCTGACACCGTAAGTCGTGAGTTGGTTGACCAATATCTAGAAGCTGCTGCTGACTTCTGTGAAAATGAACTTTCTCCTCTTAACCAAGTCGGCGACCGTGAAGGTTGTACTTGGAATGATGGCGTTGTAACAACACCAACTGGTTTTAAAGAAGCGTATCAAAAATATATCGAACTCGGTTTCCCATCTTTATCTGCTGAAGAACAATACGGCGGTCAAGGCTTACCGGTTTCTTTAGGCAACATCATTTCAGAAATGGTGGGTACGTCGAACTGGGCATGGGGTATGTACCCTGGTCTATCTCATGGTGCTGTCCGTACATTAGAACATCACGGTTCTCAAGAGCAAAAAGACACTTACCTTCCTAAACTTGTTTCAGGTGAATGGACTGGTACGATGTGCTTAACAGAATCTCATGCAGGTTCTGACTTAGGTATTATCCGCTCTAAAGCTGAACCACAAGCAGACGGTAGCTATGCAATTTCTGGCGAGAAAATCTTTATCTCTGCTGGTGAACACGACATGGCTGAAAATATCATCCATATCGTCCTTGCTCGTCTTCCAGGTGCACCAAAAGGCACGAAAGGTATTTCATTATTCATCGTACCTAAATTCAATGTAAATGCTGATGGCTCAATTGGTGAGCGCAATGCGGTACGTTGTGGTTCGATTGAACACAAAATGGGTATCCATGGTAACGCGACTTGTGTCATCAACTTTGATAACGCAAAAGGCTTCTTGATTGGCCCTGAAAACCGCGGTCTAAACTGCATGTTCACATTCATGAACACTGCACGTATCGGTACTGCTGTACAAGGTCTTTCAGCTTCTGAAGGCGCTTTCCAAGGTGCACTTGCTTACGCAAAAGACCGTTTGGCAATGCGTTCACTTTCAGGCCCTAAAGCACCTGAAAAAGAAGCAGATCCAATTATCGTTCACCCTGCAGTACGCAACATGCTGCTTACGCAAAAATCATTTGCTGAAGCTGGTCGTGCTCTGGTTTACTTATTGTCTTTCCATGCCGATATCGTGGAACAAGGTGCAACTGAAGAAGAACGTAAGTTCTCTGACAATATCTTGTCATTATTAACTCCAATTGCTAAAGCATTCTTGACTGAAACAGGTTCTGAATCTGCAAAACACGGTGTTCAAGTATTTGGTGGCCACGGCTTCATTTCTGAACATGGTATGGAACAAATTGTACGTGATACACGTATTTCATGCTTGTACGAAGGTACGACTGAAATTCAAGCAATTGACTTGTTAGGCCGTAAAGTATTGGGTACTCAAGGTGCAATGTTGAAAGACTTCACCAAGATCATCCATAAATTTGTTGAAGCTAACAAAGACAACGCTGCCATGAAAGAATTTGTTGAGCCGCTTGCTGCGCTAAACAAAGAATGGGGCGACTTAACCATGCAGATTGGTATGAAAGCAATGCAAAACCCTGAAGAAGTAGGTGCTGCTGCAGTCGATTACCTCTACTTCTCTGGTTATGTAACGCTTGCTTATTTATGGGCTCGCATGGCACTAGTTGCACAAGAAACTTTAGCTGCAGGAACAACAGATGTTGATTTCTACAATGCAAAAGTAACGACTGCTCGCTTCTACTTCAAGAAAATCTTACCACGCGTTCGCTCTCATGTAGAAGTGATTGCAGGTGGCCTAGATCCTCTTATGGCATTGGATGCAGAACACTTTGCATTCTAATGTGAATATCTAAAACATATTCAAAAAATTGTACTCGTGAGTGCAGAAATAGAGAAAGGACGGTCATAGCATTGGCAGTCCTTTTTCTTTATAAATAGTCCCATAATTTTACTTTGGTCAATTTTCTCCACGCTTTGTGTCGATACAAATTGCCCCAAGTCCATAGATTCAAACAATAAACAGGTGAACGAACATGCCAATTTATAATGCGCCGCTTGCAGATATGAAATTCATCTTAAATGATGTTTTTAAAGCAGAACAATTCTGGCAAAACAACGAAAATCTTGCTCACGTTGATGCTGCAACTGCAGAAGCCATTCTTGAAGAAATGGCAAAATTTGCGCAAAACGTCACTCATCCTTTAAACCGCACAGGTGATGAAGAAGGCGCAACCTATAGTAATGGCAATGTCACGACTCCTGCTGGTTTCAAAGAAGCATTTAAACAATATGCAGAAGGCGGCTGGATTGGTCTAGGCGCAGATGAAGAATGGGGCGGTCAAGGCATGCCGAAAATGCTGACTGTTCTGTCTGATGAAATGCTGTTTGCAACCAACCCATCCTTCATGCTCTACCCGCTTCTTTCTGTAGGTGCAGGCATGGCATTAAACAGCTATGCATCACAAGAGCAAAAAGAAACTTATTTACCAAAAATGTACACAGGTGAATGGTCAGGCACCATGTGCTTAACTGAACCGCATGCAGGTACAGACTTAGGCATTATCAAAACTAAAGCTGAACGTAATGAAGACGGTACTTATAACATCACAGGTACTAAAATCTTCATCACTGGCGGTGACCACGACCTTTCTGAAAATATCATCCACTTAGTTTTAGCGAAAACGCCTGATGCGCCTGCGGGCTCACGCGGAATTTCACTATTCATCGTACCTAAATTCTTGGTGAATGCAGATGGTTCATTGGGTGAGCGTAATGCTGTAGGCCCTGGTTCTATTGAACATAAAATGGGGATCAAAGCGTCTGCAACATGTGTGATGAACTTTGATGGCGCGAAAGGCTACCTGGTTGGTAAAGAAAATGAAGGCCTTGCAGCGATGTTCGTCATGATGAACTACGAACGTCTGTCTATGGGTATTCAAGGCCTAGGTGCTTCTGAATTTGCTTATCAAAATGCAGCGCAATATGCGACTGATCGTTTACAAGGCCGTAGCGCTTCTGGCGTTCAATCGCCTGCAAAACCAGCAGACAGCATCCTTGTACACGGCGATGTACGTCGTATGTTGCTAAATGCACGTGCCAACAATGAAGCATCTCGTGCATTTGCAGTTTATGTCGGTCAACAACTGGACATTACCAAGTTCTCTACGGATCCAGAAGCAGTCAAAGCAGCCAATAACCGTGTTGCGCTGTTAACACCAATTGCAAAAGCGTATTTAACAGATACCGCTTTCCAAGCAACACTGGATGCGCAAATGGTATTTGGTGGTCATGGCTTTATTCGTGAATGGGGTATGGAACAATGTATCCGTGACCTGCGTATTGCACAGATTTACGAAGGAACCAACGGTGTTCAGTCTCAAGACTTAATTGGTCGTAAAACCATTAAGTGCAATGGTGAATTCATTGCTGAATATATCCAAGAAATCCGTGATTTTGCCAATAACTTAGATGCCAGCTTGAACTACATCAAAGATGCAACCTTAGATGCAGCAGCTGAAGTTGAAGCTGTAACTCAATATGTACTTGAAGCTGCTCGTGAAAACATTGAGTTCCCGAACTCAGCAGCCGTTGATTACCTACATGCTGTAGGCTTACTCAGCTTTGCCTATATGTTTGCCCGCATTGCAGATGCAGCAAAAGACAAAGATGGCGAGTTCTACCAAAACAAACTTGCACTAACCCTTTACTTCACGCAGCGTATTTTACCTGAATTGGCTTTACGCATTGCTAAAGTGAAAGCAGGTTCTGAAGTGATCATGAACTTCTCTGAAGATTACTTTACCAACCAAGCTTAATTAGTCGCACAAAATCAAAAATGCCCGATTTATCGGGCATTTTTTTATTCATTGTAGTGATAATATTTCCTGACTGACCTAGCCATTTCAGAATTCGCATTTTCCAAAGCTTTTGCCACATTCATCGCATCTACAGCACTTCGGTTTTGACTGACTTTAAATTTCCCGATCATCGACTGGATATCGACTTCAATCGCCACAATTTTCTCTAACTGTTCAGCAATAAAATCATTAGACGCATCGCCCATTTTCCACGGCACGGGTTGGCTAGCTTCATGTTGTCGAGTCAACCGAGCCAGAACCCCTCGTAAATATTTTTCATCGTCAACTTTACGAATTGTGCCTTTGACATGCACCACACGGTAATTCCATGTCGGTACAACGCGATGATGCTCCTGTTTTCCTTCATACCAGCTAGGCGAAATATATGCATCATCGGCATGAAAAATCACATAGGCGTGCGCTGACTGATTTAGCAATTCAAACATTGGATTGGTCTTGGCAATATGACCGCGCAATATACCCAATTCGCCTGACTCAGTGTCATATTCTAGTGGTAAATGATTCACTTCCAACTCACCATTGGGTGCCGTCAGTATTACTGTCGCCAAAGCATGCTTACGCATAAGATCAATCAGATCAAGGAGTTCATTCTGTTTAAAATGCGTTGGTTGATACATCGTCGCTTCATTCTTATAGGACAAAATTTAAGCTCAAACTTAACATTAAAAACTTTATTAAACCTAAAAATATTTTTGTCATATGCGCTTCATGTGCATGAAATTTGCTTGATATTTAATGACTTGTTCTTCGTTGAATATTCACGCAATTTACAAAGGAGGAATATATATGACACACCGTGATCCCAAAGTAGAAAAAATCGAAGCCCTCCTCGACCGACTTGGCAATCTTGCTGTAGAAGGTTTTCATTATCTTGCACTGTTTGTCATCGGCTGTATGATTTTATGGTCTGCGGGTCATACCATTTTTGAAATTATTACAGTTAAGCAATTCGCCACGATTGACGATATTTTATTATTGTTTATTTACCTCGAACTCGGTGCCATGGTTGGTATTTATTTTAAAACCAACCACATGCCTGTTCGCTTCCTGATTTATATTGCTATTACTGCCCTGACCCGTTTACTGATTTCGGACATTCAACACGACCATAAAGCAGATATGGGCTTGGTCATTACTACAGGTTCGATTCTAATTTTAGCTGTGGCCATTTTGATTGTGCGCTTTGCCTCTTGGACTTACCCTTCGGTTATTCGAGATAAGCATTCCGAGAAGCCATTACCTGAAAGAAAAACCCCACGTCCGCAAGATGATGAATTGGCTTAAACACTAATTCGTTCCTTCTCCTTTTAGGAGACGAGTAGCACTACTACGCAAGAGAGAGGTTATAAACCTTATCGATTAGGCACCAATACATAGCGACCATTTTCAAAAATCCAGTACATTCCATTGGGTGGTGCTGGTAAACCTAAACGCTGCCAATCACTGATAAAAGTATAGGTTGAACTGGAAATACTCGCGCTGGCAGGATCACCATTTACCCAGCTATAACTTTGTGAATTTTGGATAATCGTAGTCGGTGCTTGATATTGAATACTTATGCCATTTTGCACCTGTGGTGGATATGGACGGTTTGGATAATTGGGATATTGAGGGCGATGAGGATAGTTCGGGTAATGCTGCGGGTAATTGGGAGCATGCTGTGGATAGCTTTGACCATGTTGGGGATAACCAGGCCGATTCATAGTAGGTGGACGCTTAGTGGTATCCACACCTTGATAGTTTGACCATTTGTTTTCCGCAAAAGTACTGGCTGAAGTCATTATCAGCATCACACCTGCCATTGCATAGAATAATGTTGCTTTCACTCAAGCTCTCCTTCACGGTATATAGATTAAGTATAAAACCCATTTTAGGAGAAAAAATGAATAAAAATCCATCAAATGCAAGAATTTGTTAATTTTCCGACCAAGCTGATCGCACCTTCAAGCTAGCCTGTTTTTCATTGGATTATGCTAAGATTGATTTTATTTCGTAGTGGATCAAACGCTGTGTCTGAATTAAGTTTTGACCGACTTCATCAATTTTTTTCGAAAGTACCAAGTATCCAAGAAGCCTTAATCGACTCCTACGGCACCGATGGTAAAACTGCTTGGTGGTTTAAATTTCAAATTAATGTAGATCACCCTTTAGCATGGCAAACTGTTCAAGAATTGGGCCATGTATTGAACTATATTTCTAAAAATGAACGCTTACCGACTCAATTTTTACCGGTTTCTCCGCCACCATATATGAATGGCGAAGCAAAACAATTCTTGTCTTGGGTGATTCAATGTAACCACGCCGATTTTCCACCAGATGTTATCTGTGACTGGCTAGAAGCACGTTTGCCGCAACCAGTAGATGATGCCGATAAATGGAAAATCAAAACCGATATTAAAGAATTGGATCAAATGACGGATAAAGATTTAGATCAAATCGTTCCGCCGAATCCTGTACCGAAGAATTAATAATTGCTAAATACACCTCTCCCTAACCCTCTCCTGAAATGAGAGGGAATTCCTTCCCCCTTTGGGGGAAGGTTAGGATGAGGGGAAAATTAAAAAGTAGATATTCCGCTCCATTCCATAAAGCGATACAACACATATTTCAAGGTCGATTCATCCGCATATTTACTATAATCGACACTCATTTGTTTACCATCCAGATTTGACCAAGCCGTATTGAAGTACTGTGATGCATCTTTAAAAACTTGCGCATCTTTCAGACCAATCACGCGTAAATCCGTTTCTAAATTATAGTTTTTCAAGTTACGCGCCGTGAAATTTGCCGAACCTAAAATCATATCGGCTTGATAAGCAGTTCGTTTTAAAATCATCTTGCTATGGCACTGCTCACCATGGGTATTACACCAACGTACATCAATACCCGCATCATGTAATTCGGATGCTACAGGTCGATTTGGAATGCCATTTTTGGTACGTCCAAAAGCATCCTTATTCGGATCGAGTAATACACGAACTTTCACGCCACGTTCATGTGCAGCAATGAGTGCCTTGATAATTTTACGTTCTGACAAGTAGAACATGGCAATATCAATTTCAGTTCCAGCTTTCTTCGCGCTATCAATTAAGTCGAATGTGGCATCATAAATTGCTTTTTCAGTCAGCACCTGTACTTGAGGCTCAGTTTTCGCCGCTTCAACATCCTTAATCACCACAAATGGAATATTGGCTTTGGACATCATTCCAACTGCTTGCTCAGTTTTTAATAGGTCAACTGCAGTCATTCCCTTCACAGTCAGAGCAACATTAGAATGTCGTGAGCTACCATCATGTGGATTCATAGAGGTGACCAAACCTTTCCAGCCATCGATGGTATCCACCACCAAAGTTTTTCGGTGATTCGCTTTAAAGTTAAACAGATCCATATAACTTCGAATCGTCACTTTCTCGGTTCCCAATGGGTTCGGTAACCTGCCTTGTTCAGGATTATTGCCAATATCTTGACAGCAGATATACCAAAAGCCTGACCATGCAGGATTGGATGCACGAAGCGGTACCAAATTGGTTTCCATCAACTCAATGCCCCCTTGTCGTAATTGACGATAATGCTCGGGTTGAATGCCGCCATATACCGAATTGACCGGGTCAGTAATCACAAAAATTTCCACTTGAGGAGATAGTCGACGCTTCAAAATCAGCGCATCGGTCAGCTCCTGTGTTAATTGTTCATGTTTTAATTGAGAGTCGCCAACTTGCGGATTAAAGAGAAACATATCCAACACAATGGTCGACTGTGCTTCTTCGATCATTTTTAGCATTTCTTTAAAAATGCGATGTTCCTGTTGCTGCTTTCCTTGCGCATCGATATAGGTTTCATCCACTAAAAAGTTCACTTCAGCATGGCGAAGTTTCCCCGTGTAGTTCAGCCCTTCAGGGAGTGGTTTTAGCGTGTGATAGGTTGCCGATGCCAAATAACCTAAAACCAATAAACCAATGACCACACCCACATAGCGACGACGTGACCAATTAAGCTTGTGATGTATTCGTTGAATGATGCGCATAAGAAAAAACCTAGTCTAATGCGCTCAGACTAGGTTTTATTCATTGATTTTTCAAGAGGATTTCTGTGACTTCACCTAGACTTCCTTAGAAAAGTCTGTGCAAATTCAATTAGAAACCAAATTCAAGACCAACTGTAAAATTACGACCGACTTGTGGAATATTGGCAAGGAATGACGTGTGAGAGTAAACATCTTCATCCAATAAATTATTGGCTTTGAAATAAACCCGATAATCATTTTGATCTTTCAACTGGCCACTATAGGCCACGCCCAAGTTCACCATGTTGTAGCCATCTGTTTCACGCTCAAATGCAGTGATTTTGTCTTGTTTGAATACATGTGAATATTCTGCAAGACCTGACCAACCATCGGCAAAGTCAACATCGACCTTGGTTCCTAAGCGCCCTGCAGGCACACGTGGCGCATTTTCACCATCAATTTTGCCGCGTACATAATCACCAAAGACACTGAGTTTATACATATCATTAATGGCATAACCCATTTGAGCTTCCGCGCCATAGAACTTGGCTTTGTCTTGGGTGTAATCAACTAAGCGGAAGTTTTCAAAATTATCTTTAGTTGCAGCATAAATGTAGTTGTCATACCAGTTGTGGTACACATGAACGTGATAATCCAACTGATCTTTTTCATAATGGAAACCTAATTCCAGGTTATTGGATTTTTCAACATCTAGATTTTCATTCCCACGTTCATAGGTATTGGTCGCAAAATGCTTGCCATCTGCATACAGCTCTTGCGCTAATGGCAAACGCTCTTGATGCGAACCGACCAGTGACAATTTATAATTGGGTGCAAACGCCCAATTCACAGCACCTGAATAAGAGATGCTATAATCATCATAATCTTTTTGTGCAGAATCGATTTGAATTTTCTGCTGATCGACACGGGCGCCCAGCTCGACATGAAAATCACCAAATTGTTTATGCTCTAAACCAAACACACTCCATTTTTGGGTTTTATTTGGGTTCATCAATGATTCTTCACCACTGATATTGAGCTTTTGTTGATTGTACTGGGTACCGATTACCCCTTCCCATTCAGCAATTGGGTTATGGACCAATTCTAAACGGCCATCATAACCTTTACTTTTAAAAGTGGTTGCTGCGGTGTTACCTTCAATTTCATCATGTTTATAGTCCGTATAACTCGCATGCGCACGTAGTTTTTGGAATCCTGCAAACGGCTCAGCCAATTCAGTACGGAAATCATAGCGTTCTGACTTTAAGTCGACCCATGGGCCTGCGGCATCATGATCGTGATCATGTTCGTCATGCGCTGAATGATCATGCTCATCGGTATGCCCATGGTTATCATGACCATCACAGTGTAGATGGTCATCATGTGGATGACAGCTTTCATATTCATGACTATGACCCGGCAGGCCATATTGGTCTTGTCGGTTGCTATAAGACAGTCCAGCAAAACCACGATCATGAATCCATGACGCGCCCACACTGACATTTTGCCCTTCTGCAAAAGTGTTGCCAACGCGGCGTTCTTTTTCTAATTCACCATCATGATCATGGAAATAATTGGGTGCAATATAATCATTGGCTTTGCGTTTCGAACCTTCTACACGGATGGCAAATTGCTCACCTAAAGCAGCCGTCACACCGGCACTCGCCAATTTTTCATCACTGCCTGAGTTATAACGAACCCCAACTTGCCCTTCATAACCTTTATCAGGAATCGCCGTTGGAATTTTCTGATCCGTCACATTGACCAAACCGCCAACTGTGCCTGCCGCGTATAACAGCGTTGATGGCCCACGGATCACTTCAATTTGTTTTGCCAAAATCGGATCTACCGTAACCGCATGGTCAGGAGATAAAGTCGAAACATCTGCAGTTTCTGAGGCGTGTTCTAAGACTTTGACACGAGGACCATCTTGACCACGCAGCACAGGACGACTTGAACCTGCACCAAACTGATTTGAATATACACCCGGCTGTCCGGCTAACGCATCACCAATTGTGACGCCACCTTGTGCAAGGGCTTTATGTTGAATGACATTATCGGCAACAGCAAAATCTGCCGCACTTTGGTTTAAGGGATGGACCTGAACATTAATGGTTTCGAGCTTTTGTACCTGTTGTTCTGGGTCATCGGCATAAAGGTTGGGTGCAATCACTGCAAAAATCGAAACAGTTATTAAATTTTTATGAAAAGACATGTTGGAGAGACTCAAATCAGGCTATTTTTGAAAAATGTTATAATATAACATTTCATTTGTTTTGCAATAAAAAACATTCTAATCTGCCCAAATCATATACACTCACTAATACCACATTGTATTTATTCATTTATTTATTTTAGTTCAATGCCTTTTACCATATCCCATGCTGTACTCGCACCGCCTATTTCCAAGTTAAGCGGAAACCGCCTGTCTATTGCAGCACTCGCAATTGGTAGCATGGTGCCGGATTTATTCCGTTTATTTACTAATGCTGACTATGTAGGTTCACATCAATGGTCGGGGTTAATTGTTCCAAACTTAATCCTAGGTTTGCTGTTTTGTGTGCTGTGGTATGTGCTTTATCGCCCGATGTTATTTGCTTTTTTTGGTTTAAATAAGCCGCTGCATCTACAGAATTTCAATCAATGCTGTGGGTTTATCCTAAGCCTCATCCTCGCACTCATCATTGGAACTTCGACGCATATTGTTTGGGATGGCTTGACCCATGTTGACTTTCGTACCTTTGCATTTAAGGATCTATTGAGTCTACCGATTCAATTTTTTGGTCATTCATATCCCCTACATCGCGTGTTGCAAATTGGATTATCTGGCTTGGCACTCCCCGTTTTGGCATGGATGATTTATCGTCATCATCTTCACTATCGAAGTACTGTAAACGTCCCCACAACCATCAAAGTCTATGTATATGGTTTAGCGGCCCTGTCTCTAGCTGCGGGAATCGCAAGTTATTTTTATTTTGCTGACAGTATTTACTCAGATGCCTTTGTGCATGACCTGTATGCCTATGTCGGCAAAGCCATTAATTATTTTTTTCGTGCATTTTTGGCCACGTTTAGCCTTGGTAGTCTGATATTTCTGATCTTAAGCAAGAGCACTAACATTTTTTCTACGTCATCGGCTTAAGCCCTTCATTGAGCAAAAATTTGCTGTAAATTTGGCTGTTTTAGCAATAAGTCCTTGTGACAAAACAGCCAAAAAGAGGCATAATCCCCTATTCGAATAAAAGCGGTACGCTGTTTACGTATTCGCTGACCTTAACCCATATAGTTGGATTTCTAACGCTATGATGCGAACTCATTACTGCGGCTCACTTACTGAAGCCCAAATCGACCAAACCGTTACATTATGCGGTTGGGTTCACCGTCGCCGTGACCACGGTGGTGTAATCTTCCTTGACATGCGCGACCGTGATGGCCTTGTTCAAGTAGTGATTGACCCTGATACTCCTGAAGCTTTCGCGACTGCTGATAAATCACGTTCAGAATTCGTATTAAAAATTACAGGCCGTGTACGTCGTCGTTACGAAGGTACTGAAAACGCGAATATCGTGAGTGGTCAAATCGAAGTTTTAGGCAAAGAAATTGAAGTTCTTGCTGCGTCTGAAACTCCTCCATTCCCATTGAATGACGAAAATACCAATATTTCTGAAGAAGTACGTTTGAAATATCGTTTCCTCGATATTCGTCGTCCAGAAATGTTAGATCGTTTACGTTTCCGTTCTAAATTGACTAACCTAATTCGTAACTACTTCGAAGAAAATGGTTTCTTAGACGTGGAAACACCGATTTTGACTCGTGCGACTCCTGAAGGTGCGCGTGACTATTTAGTACCAAGTCGTGTTTCTAACGGTAGCTTCTACGCACTTCCACAATCTCCACAATTGTTCAAACAGTTGTTAATGGTTGGCGGTATCGATCGTTACTACCAAATTGCTAAATGTTTCCGTGATGAAGACTTACGTGCTGACCGTCAACCTGAATTCACACAAATCGACGTTGAAACATCGTTCATGAGTGACGATGACATCATGGATTTAATGGAACGTTTAACGGTTAAGATGTTCAAAGAACTTCTAAACGTTCAGTTCGACAAGTTCCCACGTATGACGTATGCAGATGCAATGCGTGACTATGCATCTGATAAACCTGACTTACGTATTCCTTTGAAACTTGTTGATGTTGCAGACATGATGCAAGACGTTGAGTTCAAAGTATTCGCAGGTCCTGCAAAAGATCCTAAAGGCCGTATTGTTGCGCTTCGCGTACCAGGTGCTGGCGCGCTTCCACGTAGCCAAATTGACGAATACACTAAATTCGTTGGCATTTATGGCGCGAAAGGCTTGGCTTACATCAAAGTCAACGAACTTGAAAAAGGTATTGAAGGTCTTCAATCTCCAATCGTTAAATTCATCGAGCCAATCGTGCTTGATCTATTGAAACGCGTTGGTGCTGAAAATGGCGACATCGTATTCTTTGGTGCGGACAAAGCGAAAATCGTAAATGATGCGATGGGTGCTTTACGTATCAAAGTCGGTCACGACATGAAACTTGCAACTTGCGAGTGGGCGCCACTTTGGGTTGTTGACTTCCCAATGTTCGAAGAAACTGATGACGGTAAATGGACGTCTGTTCATCACCCATTCACGCTGCCAAAATCAAGCGTTGAAGAAGTGAAGAACAACCCAGGTGCTGCACTTTCTGTTGCTTACGATATGGTATTGAACGGTACTGAAATCGGTGGTGGTTCATTACGTATCTTCAACCTAGAAATGCAAAAAGCGATCTTTGAAGCGCTTGGTATTTCTGAAGAAGAAGCAGAAGAGAAATTCAGCTTCTTGCTTAATGCCTTGAAATTCGGTGCGCCTCCTCACGGTGGTTTAGCATTCGGTCTTGACCGTTTAGTGATGTTGATGACTGGTGCATCTTCTATCCGTGACGTGATTGCATTCCCGAAAACTAAGACTGCGGAATGCCCTTTAACTCAAGCGCCTGCGCCAGTTGAAGCAACCCAATTGCGCGACCTAGGTATTCGCTTACGTGAAAAACCAAAAGCTGAAGAATCTAAATAATCTTACATTTTAAGATTTAGATTTTAAGTTTCAAAAAACCCTGCGCTATGCAGGGTTTTTTATGTCAACCTACAAAAGGTGGTAGAAAACCTACAAAACATAAATTAAAGATTTGATGTACTTTGCTAATATCAAAACGCTTCAAGTACGTTATGATGTTGAACTACATCCTTTGAGCAATGGACAGCTCAATTTTCCACTTCCGATTATTTTGTTTTTAGATTCAGATCTTTTTGTACTTTTCATTGAATAAGTCCGGTCTCTTGGCAAAATTTATTTTATTCCATGCTGTCAATTTTGAGACCTTGTGATCCATGTACTTTATATTCAAAATCATCGCGCTATTGCCACTTTGGCTGTTACAAAACTTGGCCTTGATGATCGCGTTTATTCTTAATCTATTTAATTCATCGATCAAACTTATCACTAGCATCAATATTCAACTGGCCTACCCAGATTTGTCAGAGACTGCGCAGAGACAGCTCATTAATCAAAGTATCCGCAGCCAATGCCTGACCTATATTGAATTTATTAAATGTTGGGGGATGCCGCCAAGTTATAGCCTGAGCTTACTGAAAAATATTTATGGTGAAAATATCCTCACGGAAGCACTTGCGAATAAAAAAGGTGTCATTGTTGTGGTTCCGCATTTTGGCTGTTGGGAACTACTCAATGCATGGCTGAACTTGTATACAGAACCGATGATTATGTATAAACCGAATAAAAATAAAGGGATCAATCGTTATCTGTTAGAAGCACGAGAGAAGTTTAATGCAACCTTAGTCCCGACAGATGAAACAGGGATCCGTGCCATTTTTAAACATTTAAAACAAGGCGGCCTAACGGTGATTTTACCAGACCATTTACCAAAGCCTTCAGGCGGCATTTATTCCAATTTTTTTGGGCAAAATACTTTATCGATCACACTTGTTTCAAAGCTTGCTGCAAAAACCCAATGCAATGTCATCGGCTTAAGTTGTATCCGACAACCCAACTTAAGGCACTTTGATGTGCATTGCCACCCCTTAGCAGACGAGATTTTATCTAAAGATTTACAATCGTCTGTCGACGCGCTGAACATCGCGATGCAAGACATCATTAACCAAGCACCAGAACAGTATATCTGGTCTTATAAACGCTTTCGGGTCTGCTTTGGCAACATCAATATGTACCGCAAATAAAGGCGATCTAAACAGAACTCAACCTTAAGATTTGTGTATCACGCGCTTGGATTAATCTTATTCAATTGAGATCGATTATCGACAGTGGCATAATAGCCTCAATTTCCACTTTAAGTGATTCTCCTATGGCTATGCGTCCTGAAGTCCGTCGTCGTGCAATCGTCTTGATTGTTTTTTCTGTCGTACAATGGTTGTTCATGCGCTACATTTTAGCCAATGAATTATTCAACTTAACCACCTATAACCGAATTGTTTTATTCTGTGTCAGCAGCCTTGCAGGTGCATTATTAATCTTTGTCGGTTTGATTTATATGGTGTTGAAGGGGAACAGCGAGAAGGATTCCTAATAACCCATAATAAGAGTTAAAAATAATAAAGTGCTTTTTTTTCCACATCTTTATTATTTTCATATTTACTCAACATCTCGTTCATCTGAATAGTATTAAGATTAGCAGAATACGTTTTTCCCTGAGGTCTATAGCTATGATCTACTGGTGTGGCATCTACTATACCTATTCGGAAATACTTTTTTTCAGCAATTTTTGGCCAAATAAAATCAAGACCATAACCCATTGGACTTTCTACAGGGAATGGTAAAATATCCCCATAAACTGTTCTATGTATAGAAAAAATTGGACCAATTTCAACAAAATTAGTAGCTCTACAAGTTACATTTTTTTGAGCAAGACATATTTTATGATCATGAAAACTGTAGAATGTTCGTGCTGGTTGTGCAATTTTTAATGCGAACTTTTCTACATATAGTAAATATAAGTCAATAAAGTCAGCTAAAATATGAATATCATCATCACTTATAATTAAATAATCATACTTTTGATAATCTATATTATTAAGCAAGTTTGTAAGTAGTTCAAACTTAGGAATTTTAGTTGAAGAATGCCCTATAGTTACATCTTGCATTTCTACTGGAATTGGATTTTCTCCTATCGCAAACCACTTTTGTTCAACGTTATGAAATTTGGAACTAGAAAATTGTTTTTTTAAAATGGCTGCTTGGTTAGCATAATCCGTCAGATAAATACCTATGAGTAAAACATTAAGACTAACAGGAACATTTATCAAAATATCTTTATTGGTAGAATATTTATGACCATATCTCTTAAATCTACTCCTTAGCCAAGGACGAAATAAAGAAACTATTTTTTTACTAAGACTCATTAGAACACCCATAATTTAGATTTAAGAAATGAAGTATGTTTAATATACAAATGAAAAATATTATTTATATTTATGATTAAAAATCTTAGCTAAGTTTTTACTCAAAAAACCACCAAAATTACTCGTTTTTAAATCTGCAGAGCAATCTCTTTCATGTTGAATTAAGCTCACACCTTTATTATCACCATATTTTTCTACGATAGGATGATCAAATAAATGTGTCATTAAAATTTGCGAAGTTGAGTCAAAATCATGTAAATAACTCCAATCATCTGCGCGGCGAATAGGCTCATGATAATGTAGTAGGGTTTCCGCCATTACACGATCCACAATGTAAGCCACTGTATAATTAACTCTATTATAAAAATGAGGCGAGACTTTCAATATACTTTGATTTAAAAATGTATAAGGTTGTATCTTTCCACGAACATTTCTACACACTTTCATCTGTATACCACCTAAACTAAATAATATATTAGCTGGTAAATTAATGCTTTTTACTGTCTTATAGATAATATCTTCATTTAAATCATCTGGAATGATGGCATCATCTTCTAGAATAAGAGCGTAATCTTCTTTAGAGTTTAAAAATCTTTTCAAAGCCTCTAAATGTGATAAAGTGCATCCCAATTCACCAGGCGTTAAAGGTTTTTCTCTTCCTTTTACAGCCATTTCGAAATATTCTTTAGTAGGAAGATCTGCCCCCTTAATACCTATAATTTCGTAATGAATTGCTTTATCTTGAAAGAAGGATTGGTTTAAAAAAATTTTTAACCGAGGTGACTCTTTGTGTTCAACACTAATTATAAATACTTTCAATTGCCGCTCCAAAAAAAATTACGATTTCTTTAGTTGAATCTGTTCATAGTACAATTTTTCAGTCTTTGTACACATTTCTTCAAATTTCAAATTCAATTGTGCTTTTTCAAAAGCTGATTCAAATTTTGGTTGAAGTTGAGATTTTAAACCAATTTTTTTGTTGATTAATAACTTAAGTGCTTGTGCGTCATTGGGTCGGCAAACATATTCTTGATCTAAAAAATCCGTCACCATTCCAACATCTGTGGCAAATACAGGTACTTTTAATAGTAAAGCTTCAGCAAGTGTAATAGGTCCACCCTCATTCCTAGAAGAAATAATCATAACGTCAGAATTTGTTAATAATTGAGGTATATCTGATCTCAAACCCAACAATTTTACATTGTCCTGCAAAAAAAGCTCAGATATTTTTTTTTCCAAAATAGGCCGATCTCCCCCTTCACCTGCAATCAAAAGATCAGCATCAACTCCTTGCCAAGCTTCAATTAAAAGATCAAAGCCTTTAGCTTGTACTAGCCGTCCAATAGCTAAAGCTTGTGGACGAATTCGTGGGGTCAATCTCATTTCAGATAAATACTCTACAGATGTCCCATTCCAGATTACTTGAACCTTATTCTCTTCTGGAAAAATTTGTGCAATTTTATGACTAACTGCAATTACCTTGTCAAATTTAAGGAATGGCTTAATATTAGTTTTAATATTGTGGATTGTAGCAATAGTTGGACAATCAAATTTATTGAGCCATGGTGATAATATATTTGCAGCCTTGTTTGCTTGTGCATGAATAATGTCTGGAGAAATACTTTTTATAAGCTGAAAAAGCTGATAATGAAGCAAGGGGTTAAATCGGCTTCTTGATAAATCAATATTATGTAACTTAATGCCTACGTGCAAATAATCTCGATATGAAGCATGAGCAATCAAATGCACTTCATGATGTTCTGCTAAGGCATTGCATAATTTTATGGTATGTTGTTCCAATCCACCCATACCGGCACTAGAAGCCATAACCTGTACTATTTTCATACGTTTTCTAGCCTTGTTTCTTAATAACTTGTTTCAACCGATCAGCCCTACGTAGAATTTTTTTCTTCATCAACCGATTAGACCAATATGAAATGGGGATAATTTCTTTACCACGAGCTATAGATTTAATATCGACACAATATAAACGCATCCCCTTTGAGGATTGCTGTATAACCATATTTCCAGAATTTAAGTCAAATAAAGGGATGCGATATTCAAGCAAAAATTTACAAAATTTATCAATCTCTTTGTATAACTGTTGCTTACTTAATGTGGAGTTTTCACATATATGATGATGTAAACTTTTTGCAACTGTACCATCTTCATTACGTACAAGTTCAGTTGATAATATCCAACCCAACTCACTCACATCAAGACTATAAATCGGAGCAATATATTCTAGAGC
Source organism: Acinetobacter sp. YH12142 (assembly GCF_013418435.1). Classification (NCBI taxonomy): domain Bacteria; kingdom Pseudomonadati; phylum Pseudomonadota; class Gammaproteobacteria; order Moraxellales; family Moraxellaceae; genus Acinetobacter; species Acinetobacter sp. YH12142. Next base: position 63,720 of record NZ_VPCB01000014.1, read on the forward strand.
AATTTCATGAGTCACCAATTTGTGTAATTTTTTTGCAGCTCTCCATTCTACAAAATTTTCATTAAAATAATTAAAATTACGACTTAAATAGCGTTGTATTGACTGTCTCCAGTTTTTAGTCTTTTTCCGCTCAAATGGTAAATCAATTTTTAGACAAATCGAATTATCTCTTGGTGAAATCACACAATAACGATTTGCCCCTGAACCTAATAATTCTGCTTGAGCAATTTCACTTTTTGAATACATGTTCTAACCATTCATAATTTTCTGAATACGGCTTATCAAAAATTGTTTCCAACATAAATTTTGTTGTACGCTGACAATTATAACTCACATGTGCACGCTTCCAACCAGCCTCAGCTATTAACTTAGCCTGATCTGGATTATCTTTATAAAATTGTGTCTTTCGAGCTAAATCATCCAAGTTATCAAAATAGACTACTTCAGAATCATTAAATAAAAGATCTAATTCTGGTACTTTAGGCGTGAATGTCAGTAAACCATTCCCCGTCAATTGCACAATACGATCAGATACATATAAACAAATATCATTGCGTCGTGAATAACTCAATCCCATTTTACTTTGTGTTAGCGTTTGAATATAATCCGCTCCATACAACTTGGGCGCTACAAAACCAGGCAAGTACAGTTTTAAAAATGATATTTTTTGCTGCAACTGTTTTACAAAGTTTGCTCGCTCCTGATCTCCAGCAGAACCACAAAAAATAAAATCATGTGAAGTATTTTTATTTAAAAAACTTTGCCCTACTTCAACTACCGAATTGACCATGTTCGGCATATATGCAGCCACAGTTTGATCTTTAGCGAATTGTTTTAATAACTCACCGCCAGTTGTAACAAAAATAGTATCTAAGTAAGGCTGAAACTTATGGATAAACTTAATTTTTTCAGACTCATAGATTGGATCTACATACCAAAAGGCAATTTTAATATTTGGATATTTCTGTCTAATTTGCTTTAAAGTTTCAGGATCAATCTGTGGACAATGCCCAATCAATACTAAGTCTGGTTGTAAGTTATCAGTCAGACGTAAGACTTCAGCATTTGCCCATTTAGCCCCAATTTTTTTAGTCCGCCATATTGTTCCAAAGTAAGCCATATCTTTAAATGAAAAATCATAAACAAAATGACCATTTTGCTGTAATCCAAAAGAAATTTTACGGTCTGTGTTATAAAACTGCTCAGCAGATTTTTTATAAGCTAGGTTACAAATGTGAAGAATCTTCATCAGAAAATTAAGCCCCAATAATTTAACTTATTGTATATGATTCAAATTAATCTCGTTCATTTATTCAAATTATTTAACTTTATAGTATGAAAATTTGTCAGCACTCACTTAAACTTTCTTGTATTGAATAAGAACAGTATTTTGAATTGAGGAAAATTCTACTCACTCATACTAAAATTTTAATTATGTACCACCTAAACTTAGATATGGCACATAATCATCCCAATCAAAAACGGTGACATTTTGATTGTCTTCAATATTCGCCAACGATTTTTTAGGATCTAATAATGGTGTTTTCACCCCCAATAAATCTGCATAAATATGCATATAATCGTAGGCACTGACAGTCTTGTTATATTGTTTTTTAGCCTGCGCATCGCTACGTAATACAAAAAATGGAACCTGATAATTATCTTTAAAATCATTATCTACATGATATGAATCTTCATCCACGGTCATACCATGATCAGAAAAATAGGTCACACTGAAACTACGCTGATCAGCCTTCAAAGAGGTATATATCTGTTCTATAAAGTGATCCAACTTATTGATCGAAGATAAATAACAATTAATCGTTTCAGGTTTATTCGCATACATACGTGGTGCCTTAAACAGACGTTCACAAGCATCCGGATGTGAACCCATCATATGAATAAAAATTACATTTTTTTGATTAGCATATTTTTTTAACTGGGCCTGTAATATTTCGACCAATTTGTCGTCATCAATATTACTCGACATATAGTTACCACTTTTCAGGAAGAACTGATGATCGGCATGAATAGCAATTTTAGAAATCGCCGTATCATTTTTCCCCATAAATCCCTGATTTGAAATCCACATGGTGTTATAACCCGCTTGTTTTGCTAGCGTCACAACATTTTTTGCAATCTGCGGTTCACGATTTTGATCAACCAAAGTCAGCGTACGAGTCAGACTAGTTACCGTATTCGGTGCAGTTGCGATGTAATGATCTACAACATCCAGCGGCATCTGATTTAAAAAAGGTGTGGTATCGTCTTTCGAACCGTAGAGTGATAAATGGTCTCGCTGAACACTCTCACCAATGATAATCACTTGATTATCATAGCTAGCATTCACCTGCTGAATTTGCCAATCGACATCTTGCACATTATCTTCAAGGAGCTTGGCCTCTTCTTGTTTATATTTAACCGTCGCCAGTGCAGTTTGAACACCAAACACACTGACGCAGTTAGCAATAAAGATAAGTGCCAAAATCAGCTTGCGATAATTTCCCTGATTAGCTTGATTAAAAAATAAAATATAAAAACAGAGACTTAAAAAAATAATTAAGGCAAAAACAATATATTTAGGATTAACTACAGATAAAAATTCAAAGGCTTCATTGGTATTGCTTTGGAACATCGATGCCACGATTCCCAAAGACATGTGCCCTTGTAAGAACCCCGTCCCACTTGCAATATACAGGCTAATGACAAAAAACAGACTAAGGAAGATGTACTTAAAAAAACGACTATGTAATTGTTTTACTGCAATAAAAAAAAACGTACTCGAAAGTACCAAGATAAAAAATAAAGGGGCATTTTTAATATGAGCTAAATAGTCCCAAAAACCTAAGCCAATACAAAACCCAATCGAAAGTAAAAGCGGAAACAAATAGGTTTTTAGCATGACCTGACAACCCTTTAATATTATTCAAACATTGTCTAGTTAGACTGAAATGTTGGTAGAAATTTTTCGTCGGGTATTATCTATACTTTAGGGACCGAGTACAATCTTTTTGGCGATACGGTCAGTTTCTTTAAATTCGGTAGCGAGATTCAAATCAGTTAAAGTGGTCTGTAACGACACCAAGCCTTGTTTTAAAATTTCATCTACCGACTTGGTAATCCGGTCTTCCTTCAAGCGATCCACTTCAATCACCCCGACTTTACAACCCGCGGTGAGAGCCTCGTAAATCATTGAAACACTATCTTCAGTTACCCAAACCGCTTCGGCTTTTTGCATTTCTTCGAAAATCCAACCTTGCGGAGTGACTTCAACTGGGAAAATCTGTACTTTTTCAATATTCTTTAACTGTTTTAATTCTGCTAAAAACGCTTTTGGTGTGCGCCGTGAAGTGGTCAAAATGATTTGTGAATTTGAATTCTGCTCGACTATTTGTTCAATCGCTTGGAGTACTTTAGCAGCATTCCACTGATGGCGTTTTGAAGAGCCCCCCAAGGCGATCAGGATTCGACCATGCTGATGCCGCTCTTCATTTACAATTGGATTTAACGCACCTTGTGTGGTTAGTACTTTATTAGATGCCTGAATACCATCGTGCTGTGGAATCACCGCATAATCAAACCATGCAAACGGCAAGCTTGGCTTCATTAAAATAATGGTTTTGGCTTTGTTATATACTTTGCCCAACACCCATACTCGAAAATGTGTATGGCTGCCGACGCCAAAAATATAGGTTGGCTCGTGTTCTACGGCATGAAGCTGATGGCTAAATAGCGCAGAAATAAGTGTCACTATAGGCAAATCATCAATTGAAATTTCTTGAAATGTGACTGCTTCCTGAGATTGGCGCTGCATGGCTTTAAATAAACCCAAAGCTTGTGAGCGATGTCCTGCTTTACCATCACTGACATAAACAATATGCATAGTCACGTTCCAAAAATTTCAATGTCTTCAAGCCAATAAAAAAGGCGAAACTTAGTTTCGCCTTTTCATCTTAACCGATCAGCTTATTTTACGTAAGTTAACCAGTGCGCATATTTAGGGTCTTTACCCTGAACCGCATTAAAGAATGCAGTTTGGATTTGCTCAGTGATTGGACCACGACAACCTTCACCAATTTGACGGTCATCATATTCACGGATTGGCGTCACTTCAGCAGCAGTACCTGTGAAGAATGCTTCATCAGCGATATAGAATTCGTCACGTGTAATACGACGTTCAACCACTTCAAAACCAAGGTCTTTCGCAATCGTAATAATGGTTTGACGGGTAATACCATCAAGCGCACCACCCGCGATGTCAGGAGTATGAATCACGCCATCACGAACTAAGAATACGTTTTCGCCTGAACCTTGACATACATAACCTTGTGGGTCGAGTAACATTGCTTCGTCATAGCCAGCATGTGCCACTTCTTGGTGTGCAAGAATGGACAAAGTATAGTTACCAGATGCTTTTGCTTTACACATGGTCACGTTTGGATGATGGTGCGTAAATGAAGACGTTTTAACACGGATACCCTTCGCCATCGCTTCATCACCAAGGTAAGCACCCCAGCTCCATGCAGCAACAACGGCATGAATTGTATTGTCAGTTGCTGCAATACCTAATTTTTCTGAACCAATAAAAATAATTGGACGTAGGTAGCAAGAAGCCAATTTATTTTCACGAACCACATCAATTTGAGCTTGTTCTAATGCTGCATGATCAAATGGGACTTTCATTTGATAAATTTTTGCAGAATTTAATAAACGCTTAGTGTGTTCTTTTAAACGGAAAATAGCCGTTCCATTCGGAGTTTCATAAGCACGGACGCCTTCAAACACACCCATGCTGTAATGCAATGTATGTGTTAATACGTGAGTTTTCGCCTCACGCCAATCAACCAATTGTCCATCTTGCCAAATAAAACCATCACGATCAGCCAAGTTCATGGCACACACTCCAAATTTTTATACACAGTCATTTTTATCCAATGCAAACGTTGCAGTTGGATCAATTAATCTTTGCCATAGCTTGCAAACGACCACTCGGGTATCGTGCCAATCGTCAGCTGAAACTTGCATGGATTGATTCGCAAGTGCTAAACGGTGGCTCTCGGCTCGTTCACGGAGATAAGCTTGAATCAATGCTGTCGCATCGGCGCTGGATAAGCAATCCGTTCTTGCGGCATCCTCAAGGATTCGTACGTTGTCAGAGTAATGGGCGAGATCGGGATTCGACCCACTCCATGCTAATACTGCATACTGTGCCATAAATTCGATGTCAACGATACCACCTGCATCTTGTTTTAAATGAAAAATTCCATCTTTTTGCTGCTCTTTAGAAGAACCTAGATGGTCTTTCATTTTTTGGCGCATTTTAAGCACTTCTGCACGAACATTGTTCTCATCTCGTGGCTGAGTCAAAATATTGCAGCGCAAGTTTTCAATTTCAATCCGTAAACTGTGCTCACCTGCAATCGTTCTGGCACGTACTAAAGCTTGATGCTCCCAGACCCAAGCATTTTTATGTTGATATTGCTCAAAGGCTTTTAAGCTGGTCACCAATAAACCCGCCTCTCCCGAAGGTCGTAAACGTGTATCCACCTCATACACTCGACCATCTAGGGTTTGCGTGGTCATTAAGGACATAAATTTTTGTGCAACCCGCATGGCAAATTCAAAGCCACTAATTAGTTTCTGTCCATCGGTATCCGCTTGTTCGTCCATATAGTGAATAAACACCAAATCCAAGTCCGAACCATAACCCAGCTCGATGCCACCCACCTTGCCATAGCCAATTACCGCGAAAGCCGTGTGATCAATCGAACAACGCTGCCCTTCTGCATCGATTGGATAACCATGTTTTTTGGCAACAATTTGATATGCCAAATGCAAGGTTGCATTCACCGACACTTCAGCAATATCGGTCAATGCATCCGACACTTTCATCAACGGACTTTCTGCCAAAACATCACTAGCAGCTACTGCTAAGACATTGGATTTTTTAAATAATCGAAGAACACGCATTTGGTCTTCGACTTGATCAATTTCAATTCGAAGCAGTTGTTGACGTAGAGAGTCTTCTAAATCTTTACGCTTTGGCAGCTCAAAATCCATCGACAAAAACTCGTCCAACAGCACGGGATAATGCGTCAATTCTTCGCAGATCCAAGGACTCACTGTTGCCATTTTCACTAATCGTTGTAATGCCCCTTTGCTCTCAATCAGCATCACCAAATAGACCGTACGGCGCAGCACCGACTCCACCAAAGGCATGAGACGTAGTAAGGCCACCTGAGGTTTATCTGACTGTAATATCGCCTCAATGAGATGTGGCCAAAAAGTTTTTAAACGCTGTACTGCTTTGGCAGGTAATTTTTTCAGCGCATGTCCATACCAAAATTCGTGAATTAAATTTTTGGCATCATCATCTAGAACATCGTTCAACTGGGCTTCTAAATGACTAAAACTTTCCAATAACGGATCGGGTTCTTTTTCTTTAATAAGATGCTCAAATTGGTAAATGACTTTGGCACGCTTCTGATTGAGTACATTCAAAAAGTCATCCCAAGATGCAAAACCTAAAGTATCTAAAATACGTTGGCGTGGTTCAGGCTCATGGGGCAACGATTGGGTTTGCTGATCATTGAGCGCTTGTATCGCATGTTCAATACGACGTAAAAATAAATACGCATCTTCTAAATCAGCAACCGCGGTATTTTCTAATAATCCAACTTCACCTAAATGATGCAGACTCACCAAACACTGACGATCTTGCAGCTCGAGTTTTGAACCGCCATAGATGAGCTGAAAGACTTGAACAATAAACTCAACTTCACGAATTCCGCCTGCACCGAGTTTAATATCCTCTTCGATATTACGACGTAGCACTTCACGTTCGATCATGGCTTTCATGTCACGCATAGCTTCGAAAGCGGTGTAATCGACATATTTGCGGAAGACGAAAGGTCGGGTCATTTCCAGTAACTCGGCGCCTTCTTTACCGCCCGTGACGATCCGTGCCTTAATCCAGGCATAGCGTTCCCATTCGCGTCCATGCTGGCTTAAATATTTTTCTAATGCCGCATGACTGATTGCCAAGGCAGAACCATCGCCCCATGGGCGAAGGCGCATATCTACACGGAAGACAAAACCATCTGCGGTAATATGGTCAAGCAAGTAAATTAATTTCTGGCCCCATAAAATACAGAACTGCTGCACATCAATACATTTTCGACCGTTGGTTTCACCCTGTTCATCAAAGGCAAAAATAAGATCAATATCACTTGAAAGATTAAGTTCCTGCGCACCCAGTTTTCCCATGGCAACCACAATCAGGTCTTGAACTTTCCCCTTATAGCTTAGCGGTTCGCCATATTTCGCGATCAACGGCTTTAGTGCAAAATCTTTTGCCGCACAGATGGATGCATCGGCAAAGTCTGAAAGCTCTCGAGTTAAGGTGACGACATCGGTGAGTTGATTGGCATCTTGCCAAATCCAACGAAACATCAGACGTGCGCGCAGCACACGAATTGCACGCATCCAGCTATTTTCATCTTGGATATCGGCAAGGCTGCTTGCGACAAAATGTTGAATTTGTGCCGTACTCAGCGAGCTTTGAAACTGATCAATTGCATAGTCTTGTTCTAAACTGGCCTGATGGATTCCGAGCACCTGTTCAGCATATTGACTGGCACGTAATGTTTTCTGCAATTGCTCCGCATTCATTTCACAAACCCTAGCGTGATTTTTTTCTAGTTATAACAGTTGATAACGCTTAGGGAAAAGTATTTTTAGGCTTTTATACCAATAGACGCACTTTAAAGTTCGCTTAAGGTCGCATCTTTTAAGGTCGCATCTTTCTGTGCACTGCTGCTCTCGGTATTTAGGGTTTGATGCAGGCTCGTCGCCTGTGGCAACCAGACTTTAAATTGTGTGCCTTCACCTTCTTTCGAGTTCACCACAATTTCACCCTGATTTAAGTCCACAAAACGCTTACAAAGCACTAAACCCAACCCCGTACCACGCTCTCCTGCCGTACCTTTAATACTGACAGTGAGTTTTTGCTGAAATAAATCTTCAATCTGAGCTTGGGTCATACCCAATCCCGTATCTTGAATGGTGAATAAAATCCGTTCACCATCTTGTTCGGCAGAAATCGTCACCACACCTCGTCCATCGGTATGAGTAAATTTCAATGCATTTGACACCAAATTTTGCATCACTGATGTGATCATATTGATATCTGCATTGACTTTAATACCTTCAGGCACGGCATTGATCAGTCGAATATTTTTCTTCACAGCCAAGCTATTTAAGACATCACTTACGATTTTTGCAGACTGATGTAAATCAAAATTAATCGGGTGATAAACAAAGCGACCACCTTCTGCCATAGCCCAGTTTAATAAGCTTTCTAAAAGGTTATACGTCGATTGTGTGGTGTCATATAAATAGTCTGCAATATTTTGCACACTCGAATCATCTAAGGTATGACGCTCCTGTGCCAAAACTTCAGAAAAGCCCAGTAGACCATGAAAAGGGGCTCTTAAATCATGCGCAATAATTTGGAAAAATTTAGTTTTACTAAAATTGAGTGCCGACTGCTGTTCATAGGCTTCTTTTAATTCGGCATTTTCAACACGAAGTTGAATAATATTGACTAGACTTTGTACAAATTCTTCAACGATCTTTAATTGTTTGGCTTCAAATGCAGTGACTTGATCATCGAATAAAATAACTTTACCGATAGATTCTTGATCATACTTTAAATCGAAAGCGACTAAACGCTGATGCCCTAATCCAAGTTCTTGCATATAGTCGGAATAAGCTTGGTAATTTTCAGCGTCTCGGTCTATACGAGAATGTTCAGCAAAAAACTGATCTAGACGATCATCATCAGCTTCGGCCATAAAGGCCTTAAATATGTGCTCTGAGGCATACCATATATAAGGTTCATTTTTAAATGCGAGGACAGCATTATCGACTTGCACAATACCACGCGCAAACTTTAAAAATTCTGCAATGCGGTTGTCGTCCGTATAAACCCCCATCAATAAAGACAAACGACAGGCAGTTAATAATTCGGTTTGTGTACCAATATCCAGTAAACGTAAAGCCATCCCGTTGCTCTCCTCAGGGTTTATCTTAAAGATAAAAACCAACTGTTCTGTTCAAGATTAATAGCAAAAATAGCCCAAACACTCAATAACAAAACCCAACAAAAAAACAAACATCATTTACGAATGCGCTATTTAATCGAACTTTCATCCAATTAGAAAATAAAAATATCTATAAAGAACATAACATTAAAGGTAAAAAAAAATTAAAACAATAAAATTAGAAACTTAAATTAATTTAAATTTTATTAACTGTTTATTTTAAATCGTACTTTTCGCGTTTTATTCAAACTAAAAACATGACCAAAAGAAATATTTACTTACATAAGACCTAAAAAACTGGGTTTAATTTTCTTTAACTACATCACAAAAAATAGTGAGTTTTATGACTATTCTATGACCAGATTGCTCATCAGGATGCTCGTTTCAGTCAGCTACACTAAATGAATCTATTTTTAAGTTTTTCTATTAGACTAATTTATTAGTATTTATGAGTTGTGAGTATCGTTGCTGCTTTAAACTAGACCTTCTCGCTTTTTCTTTATTAACTGATGTTACGCACGTAAAAGTACTTATGCACTTTTAAAATGATTTTTAAGTCTATTCGACGGAGTCTTACATCTAAGGATTGAATAAAGGGATTAGCCTTCGGCTGGAGGTACTTTTGTTTCGGCAAAATGAGAAGCGAAGCTTCGTAAGGAAACCATCTTGCGGAGCAATGCTCCTCAGCGCAAAACTCGTTCACTACCGTCAAATTATTCAAAGCATCGCAAAAACATTTTTGATTAGAAGTAGTCCTGTCTCAAACACTTGTGGATGACCTTACCGTGTATCGTTCTTTTATTTGAAGCAAATTGCGCTTTGATGGTTACTGCGTAACATCAGTTATTAAACTAAGCTAAAGATTCGATTTATGCTTCTACTGTACATGAACTCATTCACCCAAATGACTGAAGCTGAAAAAGTGCCATGCCTTATTCATCAGATATATAAGTTATCGCATAAACATTCCGCGAGCCTTCAAAGTCAAACGGAGCATCAAACTCACGTCGTTCTTTAATAAAGTCCACAATCCTGACTAATTTTCGAACTTCCGCACCAAATCTACACCTAAAAGTTAAGGCATTCGGTTTGACCTATCAAACGCTTTGCTTTACAACTAAAACTTGAACGAGCCATAAAGAACAGATCAGCCCCCAAAAAATGATATAAATTTAATTGTTCAATAGCTTTAAGCTATGAATAACAAGCTTTCAATATTTCCCTTCTCGGTTTTGCGCTAAAATTGGGCGTCAAACTGCACTTCTTTTGTATCATTTTTCTACGAAATGACCACATCACAGGATCTTGCGTTGACTGAAAAGCAATGAACCCCGATACTTTCATAGTTTTATTTAAGCAAATCGGTTCATAGAGGCGAGCCACAAGCTCGAACCTCAAAGACACAATCTAAAGCAAGGGGCTATATATGGCTGGTGGAAAGTCAACTATCATCTACACACTGACCGACGAGGCGCCATTATTGGCGACTTACTCTCTGCTGCCGATCATTGAAACCTTTACTAAACCTGCTGGCGTTGAAATCGTTAAACGCGATATCTCAGTTGCAGCACGTGTACTCGCTGAATTTTCAGACTACCTAAGCGAAGAACAAAAGGTGCCAAATAACTTGGCAGAGCTTGGACAATTAACCCAAGATCCAAGCACAAACATTATCAAACTTCCGAACATCAGTGCTTCAGTTGGCCAATTAACTGCTTGCATTAAAGAATTACAGTCTAAAGGTTTTGCAGTTCCGAACTACCCAGAAAACCCAGCGACTGAGGAAGAAAAAGAAATCAAGGCGCGTTATAGCAAATGCCTAGGTTCTGCTGTAAACCCTGTACTTCGTGAAGGTAACTCTGACCGTCGTGCGCCTACTGCAGTAAAAAATTACGCGAAGAAACATCCGCACTCTATGAGCGAATGGAAACAGTGGTCACAAACTCACGTTTCTCACATGGACGAAGGTGACTTCTACCACGGCGAAAAGTCTATGACTTTAGACCGCGCTCGCAATGTAAAAATGGAATTGATCACTAAGTCTGGTGAAACTGTTGTTCTTAAGCCTAAAGTTGCGCTTCAAGACGGCGAAATCATCGACTCAATGTTCATGAGCAAAAAAGCACTTTGCGACTTCTATGAAAAAGAATTAGATGATTGTAAAGAAGCAGGCATTTTGTTCTCTCTACACGTAAAAGCGACCATGATGAAGGTGTCTCACCCAATCGTTTTCGGTCACTGTGTGAAGATTTACTACAAAGATGCATTCGAAAAACACGGCAAATTGTTTGATGAGTTAGGTATTAACATCAACAATGGTATGTCTGGTCTTTACGAAAAAATTGAAACTCTTCCGACTTCTCTTCGTGAAGAAATCATTGCTGACTTACATGCTTGCCAAGAACACCGTCCTGCACTTGCAATGGTTGATTCTGCAAAAGGCATCACTAACTTCCACTCACCTAATGACGTAATTGTAGATGCATCTATGCCTGCAATGATCCGTGGTGGCGGTAAAATGTGGGGTGCTGACGGCAAACAGTACGACTGTAAAGCTGTAATGCCTGAATCTACTTTCGCGCGTATCTACCAAGAAATGATCAATTTCTGTAAATGGAATGGTAACTTTGACCCACGTACTATGGGTACAGTTCCAAACGTTGGTTTGATGGCGCAAAAAGCTGAAGAATACGGCTCACACGACAAAACTTTCGAAATCGCTGAAGCGGGTGTTGCAAACATCACTGACCTAGAAACTGGTGAAGTGTTGATGTCACAAAACGTGGAAGAAGGCGATATCTGGCGTATGTGCCAAGTGAAAGACGCTCCAATCCGTGACTGGGTGAAACTTGCTGTGACTCGTGCACGCAACTCAGGCATGCCTGCGATCTTCTGGCTTGACCCGTACCGTCCACACGAAAACGAACTCATCAAGAAAGTTCAAACTTACTTGAAAGAGCACGACACTACTGGTTTAGACATTCAAATCATGTCTCAAGTACGTGCTATGCGTTATACACTTGAACGTGTTGCTCGCGGCCTAGATACAATTTCTGTAACTGGTAACATTCTACGTGACTACCTAACAGACTTGTTCCCGATTATGGAATTGGGTACTTCTGCAAAAATGCTTTCTATCGTGCCTCTAATGGCTGGTGGCGGCATGTACGAAACTGGTGCGGGTGGTTCTGCGCCTAAACACGTACAACAACTTGTAGAAGAAAACCACTTACGTTGGGATTCTTTAGGTGAGTTCTTGGCACTTGCTGTTTCTCTTGAAGAAATGGGCATCAAAGAAGACAACGCGAAAGCTAAACTTCTTGCAAATACACTTGATGCTGCGACTGGTAAATTGCTTGACAATGACAAGTCTCCATCACGTCGTACTGGCGAACTTGACAACCGTGGCAGCCACTTCTACCTTGCTAAATACTGGGCTGAAGAACTTGCTGCGCAAGACGAAGATGCAGAGCTTAAAGCGAAATTCGCTCCTCTTGCTCAAGCACTTGCTGAAAACGAAGAAAAAATCGTTGCAGAACTTGCTGAAGTTCAAGGTAAAGCCGCGGACATCGGTGGTTACTACGCTGTAGACACAGCAAAAGTAAATGCTGTAATGCGTCCAAGCGCAACTTTAAATGCTGCTCTTGAAGCTGCTCAATAAGTTGATGCAAAACTAACGTAAGTTAGTGATGTAAAAAAACCAGCGCTTCGGCGCTGGTTTTTTTATCCCTGAATAAACCTTTTTTAGGAACTGAGATTAATTTTCTCTAATTCCAAGAAATTCTTAGCTGCTTCAGGTTTTAGGAAATGCCATAAAACAAACATTGAAATGATAAAAAATATCATAAAAAAACAAATTAAAAGGTAATTCAAGTCACTAGGTAACGTTGAGATACTCTCACTATAAACAAAACTAATATAAGTAATAACAATATATGGAGCACAACCAATAGCATTAATGAAAATATATAAAATCGTCCCGCAATACCCATACCATTTTATCTTATTCTTTGTATATTTTTTCTTCAGCTCATATTTACGACTTACTTCATCTTTTTCCAAATACTCCTGCCCCCTTTTATATAATCTAACGGCCCTATCTTTATCACAGCAAGACAAAATGTATTTAAGCAAATCTATATCTTTATTTTTAACATTTAAATAATTTGCTAACTTTGCGACTTTCAAATGATATTTCAACTCATTAGAAAACTCAGTTAAAGTATCTTCCTTGAGAAGATTTTCTTGTTCATCAATATATTCATTCTTTTTTCGCCGCTTGTAATCACTATAATCTCTTAACCCTGAAATCACGCCAGATTTAGCAAGAAAGTAAATACTAGAGACCATCACCACAAGAAAAATAAGTACACAAATAAATTCCAATCCATAAGTACTTTCCAATAATTTTAATGCAAATTGATTCAAGTTTAGTTCTGCATTTAAATTTGCTGACATATACACCCCTATTTTTTATTAAAAATTTATTTCTCAAATCATTTATAAGTTATCCAAAAGCTTTAGAGCATAATTACCAAATATCTTATTTTTAATTTCCTTCAGGCAATAAAAAACCCCAAGTCTTAATAAGCTTGGGGTTTTTTAGAATTTTGGTCCCGAGGGTCGGACTCGAACCGACACATCATCTCTGATAGTGGATTTTGAATCCACCGCGTCTACCAATTTCACCACCTCGGGAAGGTGTTGAAACGTATAATAAACTGTTTCAAAAACTTGTCAACGCATGATGTTCTCATTTGATTAAAAATAAACCGTATAAGATTTTTTAGATGGATAATCCATCAATTTCAGCGTTAAAACCCAAAAAAGCTTATACTAAGCCAAATTTCATTATCCCCCTTTTCAGATTTCTTAAACATGCAACTTTCTGACTTTAACTTCAATCTCCCGGACGAACTCATTGCCCGCTATCCGCTTGAAACACGTAGTGCATCACGCCTGCTCCATCTCGACCTGAATGGCGAATATCACGACCATCATTTCACTGACATTTTAGACTTGCTCAATGAAGGTGACTTATTGGTACTGAACGATACCAAAGTGATGAAAGCTCGCTTAAAAGGCAAACGCACTACAGGTGGTGCAGTTGAAGTCTTGGTTGAACGTATTCTTGACCCAAAAACCGCACATTGCCACATTAAAGCCAGTAATACGCCTAAAGAAGGTGCAGAATTATTTATTGGTCCAGACGAAGTTAAAGTGACCGTTCAAGGCCGTCATGAAAACTTATTTGTTGTGGAATTTTCACAGCCTATTTTACAAGTTTTAGATTTATACGGTGCTTTACCGATTCCGCCTTACTTTAACCGTGAAGCAGAAGCGATTGATACCGAACGTTACCAAACTGTTTTTAACGATCCGACCAAATTGGCTTCAGTTGCAGCACCAACAGCAAGCTTACATTTTGATGAAGCGCTACTCAAAAAATTGGCGGACAAAGGTGTGAATAAAACCTTTGTTACCTTGCATGTGGGTGCAGGCACATTTTTACCCGTACGTACCAATGACATTGAAAATCACATCATGCACAGCGAATGGTGTGACGTGTCAGAAGAATCTATGGCTTTAATCCGTGAGACAAAAGCACGTGGCAATAAAGTCATTGCTGTCGGTACTACAGCGACTCGCGCGACTGAAAGTGCCGCTCAAGCCAATGGCGGCGAACTCAAGGGCTGGACAGGTGATACGCAAATCTTTATCTACCCTGGTTATGAGTTCAAAGTGGTCGATCGTTTAATTACCAACTTCCATTTACCTGAGTCTACCCTGCTCATGTTAGTGTCAGCGTTGTCTAATCGAGACAATATTTTGAATGCCTATCACCATGCCGTCGACAGCCAATATCGCTTCTTTAGTTATGGCGATGCGATGTTAATTGATAACATTAACCACAAATAATCGAACGCTGAAATCATCCCTATGCCGATAGATTCTGTAAAGCATTCCATCCATATTCGTCGCAAAAAGAATGAAGTTGTTTTTCAGAATATTGCTCGGCTATGGGATATAGGCCGAAACGCAAAAACACACCAAGAGCTCCTCGATGGGTTGCATCCTTGGAACGCGCCCATTACGCTCAAATTTGAAAATTTACTGCCGCTGGCTTTAGCCGCACTGGGTATCGGCTTCATGCTGTTTATTGTAATTCAGCCCGATCATGGCTGGGCACAGCTCTGCTTTGCTGTGGGGTTGGCCATGGTGTTCTGGGCTTATATTAGCTATGAAAAAGATGATCCGCTCGAAGAAGTTATTGCGTTTTTAGAAACCGAATGCATTGCAAAAAAATACCAACTGGCTTTTAACCGACAGCCTCAATACATTTCGATGCCACTGAATAATCTGCAATTTATTGGCAATCTTAAACGTATGTTCCCCGTGTTTAAGCAAGGTAGCCTTTCGAATGATATTCAGACCTTCGCGAGCACAGTTTGGGAAGACGAAAATCAGCAACAGCATCAAGTCATGGTATTTCATTATCACTATGTGAATGAACTGAAGGTACGTGACAAAGACGGTGATGAAGTCACGGTTAAAGAAATTCATAAAGACCTGTGGGGCATATTTGTTTTTGATATTGGCATCCATGGACTAGCCGTATCTGCAACAGGCAAAAACTTTGGCTATCCCTATAGTTTTCCTTGGCACAGCAGCGACATTCAAACCAATCAAAAATTAAAGTTTTATGGCGAGAACCAAATGGAAATCGCTAAATTGCTCAGCCCGGGCTTTGTACTCCGACTGGCGGATTTTTTTCAAAACCGTGAAGGTGATCTGCTATTTCATCCGAGCCACCGAATAATGTGCTATCTTGGCTCTACAGATTTATTTAAAGTCAGTAGTAAAGCAAAACGAATTCAGGATGTTTCGGCATTGCGTGGACATCTTAGAACCTTTAAATTAAACGCTTTAGAAAATTTGAAAAACGACTTAACGCAGTTTTTAAAATAGATTTCACTCAATAATGTTTTAAATTACGACCTTTTATCTTGAGGATAAAATTTTATGGGGCTTTTGATCTTTGTTTTAATCATCATTGCATTGGTGATTGGCGCAATCATGATTCGCAACAGTATTGTCCGACATCACAATGCAACCATTCGTGCATGGTCAGATGTAGCCAGCTATGAACGTCAAAAAATCAAAATTTTAGATGGATTACAGCCTTTGGTTGAGCAATATTCCAATTTTGAACAAGGGACTTTGGCAAAAGTCACTGAACTCCGTCAAAACATTATGAATTTGAACGTAAATAGTACCGATGTCAGCCAATTACAGCGTATCGAAGCCTTAAATCAAGATCTGATGCGCAGCCTGAATGTTGTGGTTGAAAACTATCCAGAGCTCAAAGCCAATGATATTTATCTGAAAATGATGAATGAAATTGAAGAACAAAATGAAAATGTCGGTGCGGCAATTACTATTTTTAACCGCAACGTCGAATTGTTCAACAACCACATTCAAGTGTTTCCTAACAATATTATTAATACGCTATTGCTGAGTAAAAAAGCGGTTCGCCCTTTCCGCGATCAAGCTGCCAGCCAAAATTTTGATTATCGTCCGAACTTTTAAGTTCGGGCTTTAATGCACCAAAGTAAAAAAATAATGATGAGGTGATCAAGCACCTCCAAAACTAGAAAGAAAAATAAAATATGCAAAATCAAATTAATGCACTGAAAAATGTGCTGATTCAGGCGTTTTTCAAACTCTATGAGCAGCACCAAGACGACCATATTTACGCATGTACGTTGGTGTTCAATCCCTATTTTTCCATGGACTATATCGCTGTCTCTACGCAGCGTAGTGTTTTTGCCGAAGATGAAGATTCTGCTCAATATCTTGCAGCGCGTGATCAATGGAATGTGTCGAAATGGCGCTATCGTAGTGCCCTTTCCCTCGACCAAGACTTGGCGCAGTTTAAACTAACATCTGTAAATGAAGTGGGTCTTTTAGACCTTGATCCATCTTCGATCGAAAGCATAATAAAGTCTGAATCGGCTAACCATCTTTCAATCTTGCTCAATGCCATACAACAAACAAAAGTCGACTTGGTTCAGTCCTACGGCATTGAATTGGACAATATTCTGTTTTTTATCACGGTGCCGACACAGCCCGAAATAGAGATTTATTCAGCTCAGGTTTTAAATCCTCCAAGTACACAACTTGACGATTTTCTTAAATCCAAACAACCGCTCAAACTCGACAGCTTACCTAAACGTATGAAGCTGTCTCAGTATGATAAAGACCTGCTGATTGATTTGGCACAAATCGTTGAAATACAACCTTATAGCTATTTACATGTAGCCAATGAAGTCTATCTCTTAAGCTTAGAAAAAAGCTATGCAACCACGAACCCCTATATTCAAAAGCTTATTGACAGCATCGTGGCCATGACATCGGACCCGAAAGGCACATTTGCGATGGAAAAAGAAGAAATTTTGCAGCGAATTAACCAGTTCTATTTTAATGCCAAGAGTTCAGATGAAGTCTTGTCACAAGACGCAATCTATAAATTTACAGACTTAACACCCGACAAAGCTAGCGTTTAACCGCAGAATCAAGGAAAATAGAGCACTTTTAGCACTCTTACCATCAGCGAACTGTTTTTTCGCCTTGATCTGGACCTTGTATGAAGTTTGAAAAATTGGCGCAATCGGGCCGTGCTCGTCGCGGCCGTTTAACCCTTGAACATGGTGTTGTTGAAACACCTATGTTCATGCCTGTTGGTACTTACGGTACTGTAAAAGGCATGCTCCCACGTGACATTAAAGAAATTAAATCCCAAGTTATTTTGGGCAATACCTTCCATTTATATCTTCGCCCAGGCCTAGATGTCATTCGTGAACATGGTGGTTTACACCAATTCATGAAATGGAATAACCCGATTTTGACAGATTCAGGCGGTTTCCAAGTCTTCAGTCTTGGCGCTATGCGCAAAATTAAAGAAGAGGGCGTGACTTTCCGCTCTCCGATTGATGGCTCTAAAGTCTTTTTATCTCCTGAAATTTCGATGGATATTCAGCACACACTGAATTCAGACATCGTGATGATTTTTGATGAATGTACGCCTTATCCTGCGACACATGAAGAAGCGCAAAAATCACTGCAGCTTTCATTGCGTTGGGCGAAACGTTGTAAGACTCAACATCATGACGTGCTGAAAAACCGTAATGCACTATTTGGTATTATCCAAGGCGGCATGTATGAAGATTTACGTGATGAATCTTTAAATGGTCTGAAAGAAATTGATTTTGATGGTTATGCCATTGGTGGCTTGTCTGTTGGCGAACCTAAAGAAGAAATGATCAAAGTATTGGATTATCTTCCAGAGAAAATGCCTGCGGATAAACCACGTTACTTGATGGGTGTCGGTAAACCAGAAGATATCGTAGAAGCAGTTCGTCGCGGTGTCGATATGTTTGACTGTGTGATGCCAACACGAAACGCACGTAATGGTCATTATTTTGTGACTGATGGTTTAGTGCGTATTCGCAATGCCAAATATCGTCATGATCAAAGTCCGCTTGACCCACATTGCGACTGCTATACCTGTACAAATTTCACCAAATCTTATCTCTTCCATCTTGAGAAATGCGGCGAAATGCTCGGTTCGATGCTCGGTACTATTCATAACTTACGTTATTACCTGCGTCTGACTGAAGCGATGCGTGATGCTCTCGATCATGGCACTTTTGATGAGTTTGTTGAAGACTTTTATCGTCGTCGCGGCATGGAAGTGCCACCTTGTCCTCAAGATTAATTCTTTCAGCATTTGCGCTGAAGAAAAAGACAAGGTAAATTGCTGAACAAGTCCAATTTATTTATCAAAGTATTGATAACCAGTTTTTTTAGTTTAGGAAAATGAAATGAGCCTTTTTATTTCTACTGCTCACGCGGCAGGTGAAGCTGCACAGCAACCAAGCATGATGGCAAACCTGTTGATGATTGCGGTATTTGTCGCAATCTTCTACTTCTTGATCTGGCGCCCTCAATCAAAACGTGCAAAAGAACATCGTGCACTAATTGAAAGCCTAGGTGTTGGTAGTGAAGTTGTTTTTGCGGGCGGTTTAATGGGTAAAATCACAAAAATCGAAGGTGATTTTGCAGTTGTTGAACTGAACCGTGGCGTAGAAGTAAAAGTACAACGCGCAAGTGTGATTTCAGTTCTGCCTGAAGGCACTCTAAATAACCTTTAATCAAAAAATAAGTCGTGCACCCGCACGGCTTTTTTCATTTTAAGAAGAAAACGAATGCGTTACCCAGCATGGAAATATCTACTGATTCTAGTGGTACTAGTCATCAGTACATTATATGCCCTGCCAAGTTTGTATCCTGATGAACCTGCTGTTCAAATTTCAGGTGCCAAAGCCGGTACCCAGATTGACCAAAGCATCGTACAAAAAGCAGAGCAGATTTTAAAATCTGAAAATATTGCCAGCCATGACAATAGCTTCACCAATAATGCCGCTTTATTACGTGTTGATTCGAGCGAACAACAATTAAAAGCGAAAGAAGCACTGCGTCGTGGGCTCGGTGAAAATTATGTCGTCGCACTGAACCTTGCGCCTACTACGCCAGAATGGCTACAAAAAATTGGTGCTAAACCAATGAAGCTGGGTCTGGATTTACGTGGTGGTGTACATTTCCTACTTGAAGTGGATATGGATAAAGCCATTTCACAACGTATGGAAACGTCTGCGGCTGACTTACGTCGCCAACTTCGTGACAATAAATTAAAATTCAATAGCTTATCTTTAAACAACAACACCATTACGATGCAATTTGCAAATAATGATGACCGTTCTGCAGCTATGGATTTCCTTCGTCGTAACGGCAATGAATATACTCAACAAGCGGTTGCAACTACTGAAGGTTCGACTCTTCGTCTAAGCTACACAGATACACGTAAACAAGAAATTCAGTCTTATGCTGTCAACCAAAACTTAACGACTTTACGTAACCGTATTAACGAGTTAGGTGTAGCGGAAGCATTGGTGCAAACTCAAGGTAGCAACCGTATTGTGGTTGAATTACCGGGTGTACAAGATACTGCTGAAGCAAAACGTGTACTTGGTCGTACTGCAAACCTTGAGTTCCGCTTAGTTTCTGACTTAAATGATCAATACATCGATCCATACACAGGTCAAGCAAAAGGCTCATTACCTCCGGGTACCGAAGCTTTTGCTTATGAATCTTTGGACAGTGGTCGTCAATTATTGCTTAACCGTAACCGTATCTTAACGGGTGAACGTGTACAAAACGCGTCATCAGGTTTTAGCCAAGATACAGGTGGTGCTGAAGTAAACATTACGTTGGACACTGCAGGCGGTAAGTTAATGTCTGAAGCTACTCGTAATGCTGTAGGCAAACGAATGGCAGTTTTGTTCATCGAGAACAAACAAAAAATTAGTTATGTTGCTGATCCTGCAACAGGTACACAAACTGAAGTTCGTACACCTTATACCGAATCTGTGGTCATCAATGCGGCAACTATTCAAGCCGTATTAGGTTCTCAGTTCCGTATTACTGGTCTGGATTCACCTCAAGAAGCATCTGAACTTGCATTGATGTTACGTGCAGGTGCTTTGGCAGCGCCAATGTACTTCGTGGAAGAACGTGTGATTGGTCCGAGTCTCGGTCAAGAAAACATCGACAAAGGCGTATTATCAACTCAAATCGGTTTCTTATTGGTTGCTATTTGGATGGTGGTCTTCTTCCGTGTGTTCGGTTTGATTGCCAACTTTGCTCTCGTGGTTAACCTTGCCATGATCTTAACTATCATGTCTTGGATTGGCGCATCCCTCACCCTGCCGGGTATTGCAGGTATCGTAATTACCATTGGTATGGCGGTCGATGCCAACGTACTGATCTGTGAGCGGATACGAGAGGAAATTAAATGGGGTGCCTCACCGAAACAGGCGATTGTTGCGGGTTATGATCGTGCGTATAACACCATCTTTGACTCCAACTTAACCACATTCTTGGTTGCTTTCATTCTGTTTGCAATTGGTACAGGCCCGATTAAAGGCTTCGCGGTTACCCTAATGATTGGTATTGTCTGCTCAATGTTCACAGCAATTACTGTGACACGTGCAATCGTACAAATCATTTATGGTAAAAAACGTAACCTGAAGAAGTTGAGCATTTAGGAGATCGAAGATGACTGAAAATACTCAACCGAAACAATACGGCCGTCCGGACAACGAGCGCATTATTCCATTTATGAAGATTGCCAAACCGGCAGCCTTTATATCGATTATTTTAACGCTCGCAAGTATCTTTTTTATTTGCACCAAAGGTCTAAACCTCGGTTTGGACTTTACTGGCGGTGTGGCAGCAGAGTTGAACTATAGTCAACCAGTAAAATCTACCGATGTGAGCTCAGCGCTGACAAAAGCTGGTTTTAAAGACCCTGTGGTACAAACCTTAGGATCTGACCGCGACCTGATGGTTCGTATGCCAGTTCAAAAAGACATTGAAGCTGAAGACCTAACCAAAGCCATTACGACTGCCGCTCAATTGCCAGGCAATAAAGCAGAAGTACATAAAGTTGATGTAGTTGGCGGTCAAGTCGGTAATGAACTCTACGTGCGTTCTGCGGGCGCTGTTGGTCTTGCCCTACTGCTCATGCTGGTTTATGTCACTATTCGCTTTGAGTTCAAACTTGCGATGGGCGCTGTACTGTCTTTATTCCACGATATCGTGGTGACCATTGGTATCTTTGCTATGATGCAGTGGCCGTTTGACTTAACAGTTTTGGCTGCGCTACTCGCGATTATCGGCTTCTCGCTCAACGATAACATCGTTGTATCTGACCGTATTCGTGAAAACTTCCGTAAGATTCGCGGTGCTGAACCTCTTGAAGTTGTGAACAGTGCTTTGACTGAAACACTTCGCCGTACCATTCACACCTCTATGACACTGTTATTGGTTGTTGTAGCGATGATGGTACTGGGCGGTGATGGTCTGAAATGGTTCTCTGTTGCAATGTTTGTTGGTGTATTTGTGGGTACATATTCATCAATCTACATTGGTACAGCCTTCGCGCTATGGCGTGGTCTAAACCGTCAAGACTTCATTGTACAAGTGAAGCCTGAATTTGAAGAAGAAGAGATTCCTTAAGCTTTTCAACTTATAGTTCAGATCAAAACCCATCTTCGGATGGGTTTTTTTATGCGACTACGTTAAATAAATGGGCTAGGTAAGATCGCAATAATAGGATGTAATTTTTCAATATCTGATTGCAGGAATTCCACCTGTCGTTTTTGGTCTAGACTTGCAAATTGCCACGTATCATCTGTTTGCTGCATTACGTTTAAAATAAGATTTAAACCATTCCGCAAATATACACAGGCTAGATCCGATCTCTCCACTCCTCGCCGTTCATCACAGACCACAAGCCAACCCTCTTGTAATACAGGGGTATAATACGACGCTGTGATTCGAATGAAATACAGGTCTTGAGTGTTTTTAAATAATGCTGAATATTGAGATGCATTATTTGAAATCGGTTTTAATGAAAATGCCTGTGTCTCAACCACCTGCATTTCAAAAAGGACTAAACTTACTTGCTCCTTAGTGCGCTTGTCTTGTTCTATAAACTGAACTTCATTATCTAAACTTCCCTTAATGAGTCCCAATTGTGACTCTAACTCACGTGCAAATTTCTCTCCAATCTGCCGATGACTATTTAATAATTGGGAAATTAAAGGAACTGCTAAGCCAAAATGTTCACACACGGCTTTGCCATTTTTAAAAGAGCCTGTTGCCACCCAGTGGTCAATGGCTTGTGTTAGATTCTGTCGACGCTTTTCAAAAAGCTCTGAAGGCAGCATAAGCATTCAATTTTATAATTTCTCTCCCCCAATATAATAAAAAACCCGCACGCAGCGGGTTTTTTATACAGCTTTATTTTTAGCTACCTTGTACCAAGCGACGTGCGCTGATAATGCCTGGTTGTTGCTCTAGACGTGCCAACAGTTTCGACAACTGCGCCAAGCCCTTCACTTCAATCAACAGCTTCATATTGGCAATACCATCACTTTCCGAAATCGTATTCACCTGACGAATGTTGATTTGGTCTGAGAAAATCACTTGAGTCAAATCTTTGAGTAAACCACGACGGTCATAAGCTTCCACCACGATTTGTACACTTTGACCACGGGTTGGCTGCATTTCCCAATCTGCTTCAACGGCACGTTCAGGCTCTTGTCCAATCATACGGATATAATCCGGACATGCGACCTTATGGATACTCACGCCACGATTCAGCGTGATATAACCAGCAATCGATTCACCATGCACAGGCTGACAACATTGAGCAATGTGTAGTTCTACATTGTCCAGACCATCAATCAAAATACCATGCGCCGAAAGCGTATGACTTGCACGTGGGTTCAAGGTCGGTTTTAACACCAGTTCAGGCTCATCCTGATCGAGGTGCATATGACGGTTAACCTGATTGATTAAGGCATGTAAGCTAATGTCACCACTCACCAAGCCAATCAATATATCTTCACCCAATTTCACATTAAAATGATTGCAGTAATCATTCAAATCGATACTTTTCGGGTGAATCGCCAAACGTGACAATTCTTTATTCAGAATCTCACGTCCCACTTCCAAGTTTTTACTACGGTCTTGCTGACGGAACCAATGACGCAACTTGTCACGTGCACGAGCCGTCTTGATATAACCCAGCGAGTTCACCAACCAATCTCGGTTCGGTTCACGATCTTTCTTGGTTAAAATCTCGACCTGCTCCCCAGTTTTTAGGGTATAGGTTAGAGGCACATAACGTTGGTTCACCCGTGCTGCATAGCACTTGTTACCCACTTCAGTATGCACATGATAGGCAAAGTCGAGCACAGTCGAACCGCGTGGTAATTCTTTGATATCACCGTCACGACTAAACACATAGATTTTCTCAAAATCTTCAAACTCTTGGATTTGTTCGAAGTTTTCAGAATCTTCATCTTCTTTATGTGCGCTGGCATCATTTCGTTCTTGATAATGTTCAAGCACTGCACGCAAAGAATGTAAGCGATGATTAAATGAATAATCTGTGGTTTTAGAGCCTTCTTTATAGTTAAAGTGCGAACACACCCCGAGTTCAGCTTCTTCGTGCATATTGTGCGTACGAATTTGCACTTCTAAAGATTTGTTCTCTGCAATCACGGCCGTGTGCAGTGAGCGATAACCATTGGCTTTCGGGTTGGTAATATAATCATCGAACTGATGCGGAATATGACGCCAAATCTGATGAACGATCCCCAGTGTATGATAACACTCAGGTACATTATCCACCAAAACACGAACCGCTCGAATGTCATAAAGCTGATCAAAGCTCAGGTTCTTACTCTTCATTTTTCGATAAATCGAATAAATGTGTTTAACCCGACCATTAATCTCGGCCTCAATGCCATGATCTAACAGTTCTTTACGCAACTTTTCTGTTACGAACTGAATATATTGTTCACGCTCTAAACGTTTTTCATTTAGTAAGGATGCAATTTCTTTATAACGTTCAGGTGCTAGATAACGGAAAGCGAGATCTTCAAGCTCCCACTTAAGCTGTGCAATCCCTAAACGGTGCGCGAGCGGCGAGTAAATGGTTAAAATTTCTCGTGCGACACGCTCTTGACGCTCTTTGGTTGAATGCGCTAACTCACGTAATGCATAGGTACGTTCAGAAAGTTTGATTAATACAACGCGAACATCTTCGGTCACCGAAATCAGCATTTTATAAATGCCAGTCAAATGTTCACGCTGGTTATTATTAAAATGATCTTCTAAACGTTTATTTTGCTCAATCAGGTCAGACAACTTACCCATGGCAAGCGTGCCTTTCACCAAAGCATGCACTTGATCGCCAAATTTGCTTTGGACTTCTTCTAAACTGGTTACGCCTTCACGAACACTTCGATACAGCATGGCTGCTGATAACGTATCTTCATCCGCATACAGATGAGCAAGAATATCCGCCATTTCAATACCGGTATAGAAGGTATTTGAGCGATGGTTGACCGTTGTTTCAAGTTCATTCTGTAAGGTCAGATGTGCAACTTCTTCGAGTTGCTTTAGAGGAGCCCCGTCAAACATGCCACTCACACGTTCTAGCCATTCAGCTAGATCATGCTGTGCTTGCTCGGCATGTTCTACAGTCGTTTCCTGTGACAACTCATTGAGACGTCCAGGTAATTGTTCACGTACTGTGACCATACCCTACTCCTAGTTTTCTACGCTTCATAACTTTTGATCGTTTATCTGATTTTCTTTTTCGAACAAAGCAATCGATTCGACATGCCCTGTATGGGTAAACATGTCCATGACACCCGCTTTTTTCAAACGGTAGCCTTGTTGTACCAGCATTCCAGCATCGCGTGCTAGTGTTGCAGGATTACATGACACATAAACGATTCTTTTTGCACCAAATTTGGGCACATAACGCATTATTTCTTCTGCACCAGAACGTGGTGGGTCTATCAATAATGCATCAAATCCTTGTTTTGCCCAAGAATGATGCGAAAAATCTTTTGTTAAATCTTGTGAATAAAATTTCAGTTGCGAAAGGCCATTGTTTTGTGCATTTTCTGCACCACGCTGAACCATTTCTTCACTCCCTTCAACTGCAACGACTTGACCCGTTGAACCCACACATTGAGCAAGTGGTAAAGAAAAGTTTCCTAAACCACAAAACAGATCTAGAACTCGCTCACCTTGTTGTAACTGAAGCAATTCACATGCCAGTTTCACCATTTGCGGATTAATCGTGGAATTCACTTGTGTGAAGTCTTGAGGATTAAAGCCAAATTCCACACCAAAGTCACTTAGACCATAGTGCAGACGCATCGGTGCATCGGGATAATCCACGCGATGTAAGCTGTCTGGCCCTTCAGGTTGTAAGTACAGTTGCCACTCTTTATGTAACGCAAATTTTACTAATTGGTTGACATCTTCCGCGCAAAGTTCCGCCGTATGACGAATCAGGAGGGCAATTTCTTGATCTCCCATGGCCAGTTCCATATGCCCAATATCTGCTTTACCTTGCAGACTTTGTAACAATTGTTTGAGTGTGGTGATTGAGCCAAACTCACGATCCAACACCATACAACGGTCAATCGAAGTCAGTTTATTTGACTGGCTCTCACGAAAGCCGACCACGAGCTTATCTTTTGCAGGTAGGTAACGCACACCGATACGTGCTTTGCGACGGTAATCTTCACGCAATGAACGTAACGGAGCTAACCATTGATCAGGCTGAATGCCGGCAAAATGTTGCAAATGTGATTGTAAAACATCTTGTTTTAAACGAATTTGCTCGTCGGGATGGATATGTTGCATGCTACAACCACCGCAGACCCCATAATGTGGGCAGGCCGGTTTTACTCGTAGTGTAGACTCTTCACTCAGCAACTCCAGACTGTCTGCTTCTTCAAGGCGCTTAACGACATTGGTAATACGCGCACGCACGGTTTCACCCGGCAAGGCATAACGGATAAAGACTTTCTTACCGTGTTTTTCTGCAGGATGATCTGGATGCGTCCCAAAGTGCGCTATGCCTCGCCCCTCATGTGAAAGCGATTCAACCTGAAATGTATAAATGGGTTGTTGGGCTTTTTGGGGTTTGGCTTTGTGTTTCATGCGTACCTAATGTGTGGAAGATGGGAAATCAGATTGGGTGAATTCGGTACGTTGCGAGGTTTGCTGCCATACCAATAAAAAGTCAGCGTGTTGCGGCTGAGTTTGTAAATATTGAATCGTACTTTGAATCAAGTGCTGATGATCATTCAATAATAACTGCCCTTTCAGCAACAGCCAGCGTAAATAAATCAACCATGTATTGAGCACATCGCCTTCACAGTAGCTGGTCAGTTCAGTCCACTGTTGTTCACGTACATATTCAGGCACATGGTAGCCACCATCACCACGTTTACCAGGGAAACCAAGTAAATGTGCTGCATCGTCAAGTTTTTGAAAATGACGACCATGGAACATGGCCATGACATCCATCAAATCTACATGACGATGATGATAACGATTCTGGTAGTTATTATAGCGCTTTTGCGTATCAATCTCTCCCTGATCGAACAAACTTGGTGCAGATAGTCCGTGATACATGGCACGGAACAAAATCACAGGCAAATCAAACTGTGAACCGTTCCAACTGACCAAGGTCGGATGACGCTTTTCAAAAATAGAAACGAATTTTTTTAAAATTTCAGCTTCGCTATTGTCTTCACGGCTAAATGAAAACAACTTCATGCCCTTTTCATCAATCCATAGTCCAGAGATACAGACAATTTCATGCAAGGCCAAACGCTGAAAATCCGTGCCCGCCTCTTGGCGACGCAGTTTAGTCAGCGCAGCATCTAGATCCACCTCAGGCAGATCCAGTCCATACAAATGCGCACCTGACTTCAAATCTGTCAGTGTTTCGATATCAAAAATTAAAACAGGTAAACGCATAAGTACTCACCAGTGCCGATCGGCCACTGTAATTATTCAGGATCAACAACAGAGAATAGACCAGTAGACAAGTATCGGTCACCACGGTCACATACGATGCAAACAATCACGGCATCCGGATTTTCTTCAGCCAATTTAACTGAAGCCCATACCGCACCACCCGATGAGGTACCTGCACTGATACCTTCTGTACGTGCTAAACGACGAGCTGTTTTTTCCGCTTCAATTTGCGGAATATCCATAATGCGATCAACACGTGAAGGGTCAAAAATCGTAGGAAGATATTCTTGTGGCCAACGGCGAATACCGGCAATGTTTGAACCTTCAGACGGTTGTAAACCAACAATTTGAATATCCGGATTTTGTTCTTTTAAATATTTCGAAATCCCCATAATGGTCCCGGTGGTTCCCATTGAGCTGACGAAATGTGTAATTTTACCGCCCGTTTGTTTCCAAATTTCTGGACCCGTAGTGAGGTAATGTGCTTCTACATTGTCCGGGTTACCAAACTGGTTTAGGACTAAACCTTTGCCGTCTTTTTCCATTTGAAGGGCAAGATCACGTGCTTCTTCCATGTTTTCTGATTCGATCAGTTCAGCACCGTAGGCACGCATGGCATCTTTACGCTCTTGGCTAGAACTTGCGGGCATGATCAAAGTCATTTTATAGCCACGCATTGCTGCAACCATGGCTAAAGCAATCCCCGTATTTCCGCTCGTCGCTTCAATCAACGTATCACCCAGTTTAATCTGACCACGCTTTTCCGCTTGCATAATCATGTTATATGCAGGGCGATCTTTGACCGAACCCGCTGGGTTATTGCCTTCTAACTTGGCTAATACTGTTGCTTGAGTATGACTTGCCAGACGCTGTAAACGCACTAACGGCGTGTTGCCGACGTAATGGTCTAATAAAAAATCGTCTGCTTGAAAATCAGGGGTTGTATTACTCATTATTCACACCTATATCGAGGTGCGCCTATTGTATGAAAAAATGCCTTTGCCTGCACCCATTTGCCTCGCTTTTTCGCGAAAGTAATTAAAGCGCAATCAGTTTTAAATAATCCATGCTAATATTCGGGGCATAAGGAATAAACTGCTTAAACCATGTCAAATATCAACAAAAAGCTTTTTAAACGCCTACACTTAAATCATGCCTATGGTCAGTTGATTGCACTTATTTTCGTGCCGATCACCATTTTGGCCTGTGTCGGTGCAATGTTGGTAATAACAGAAACCTCCAATGCAGCCAAAGCACAACAAAAACAAATGGCTGTCGCGATCCTGACGCGCTATCAACCCACGTCAGAATCTGCCATAGAGTTACTCAACCATTATCCGTGGCAGTTTGATCAAGCTCGTAATGCCATGCAAAGCATGTTGAACGAAAAACATTTGATTCGTGCTGCGATTATAGATTTCAAAGGCAATAACCGCCTGAGCATTGGCTTTCAAGATCAAGCTATTTGGCCTGCTTTTGAGAGTAAAGCATCTTTTATTGGACCAATTCCACATCAGGGTAACCATGTTTATGCCCTGAAAATTTCAGATTCAACCCAGACGCCGGCATGGTTAAGCATTGAACTGGATAATCAACCGCTGCAAATTGCCCGCTATCGCGTGTTAATCGTGTTGATTGCAACAGGTTTATTGACACTCTTATTACTTTTGCTGTGTTTGAATTTTTATTCACGTCGTTGGATCGCACCAATGTACGAAATTCGCATGCAGTTACAACGTTTAAATGCCGATACTCTAGATCAGCACATGATCATTAACAGTACTGGCGAGCTCCGTTTATTACAGCGTGATATTGCCAATGTGGTTAAACGCTTACATTTCAGCTTTTTAGAACTGCGTGAACATACCGAACAAACGGAAGATGACTTAAGACGCACGCTTGATACTTTAGAAGTGCAAAATATTACCTATCGTCAAGCACGTGACCAAGCAATCCATGCCAATCAGTCGAAGTCGGTGTTCTTGGCCAATATTTCCCATGAACTGCGCACGCCACTCAACAGTATTGATGGCTTTATTCATCTTTTACTGCGCCAAGGCAACCTCAGTAATGAACAAAATTTATATCTACAAACGATTCGTAAATCTTCTGCGCACTTATTGGCTTTAATTAATGATGTGCTTGATTTCTCCAAAATTGATGCAGGTAAATTAGAACTTGAAACTGCGCAATTTGACTTAGAAGAAGCCGTCTTTGATGTGATGGATATGTTGTCACCATTGGCAGCACAAAAGCACATCGATATGACCTTCTACTATGCGGACAATGTGCCGAAATTTGTGGTTGGTGATGCCCTTCGCTTCAAACAAATTTTGACCAACTTAATTTCAAATGCGATTAAATTCACTCCAGATGGTGAAATTATTGTCCGTGTCCGTATGGAGCATGATGACATCGGTCAATGTCTGCTGCACTTTAGTGTCCAAGACAGTGGTATCGGCCTAAGCGGTACTGACCGCAAGAAACTGTTTGAATCCTTCTCACAAGGTGATGCATCTGTGACCCGTCAATTTGGCGGTACAGGTTTAGGTCTTGCCATCTCCAAACAATTGGTCAGCCTAATGCATGGACAAATTGGTTTTGAAGATAACCAAGAACGTGCCCCAACGGAAAAAGGTTCAACCTTCTGGTTTACTGCGCGCTTTGTGGTCGATGAAGAAATTGAAATTGTGCATCCACAATTTAGCAATCTACAAGTCGTTTCCTACTTAGCACATCCAGCAACCGCCAATGTCCTGCGTCATTACTTAGAAAATTATGATGTTGAACATATTGAAACGCAGTCAATCCTAGATTTATTTAGCCGACTCAATCAGTTGCAAACCAACGAAAATACTTGGTTGATCGTCGATCATAGTGGTGACTCCGAAGCTTTACTGAAAGAAATTCGTCATCGTTATAGCGGTAACTTAGCGGTTTATGGCTACCAAATGATGCTCGATCCAAACATGTTGAACGAGTACCGTGCTCGCCCATTGCATCAACCCCTCAGCCGTACAGCGCTGATTCAGTTGTTGAGTAATGAGCCGTGGTTTGATCATGAGCAACATGAAGAATTTAATGGTCAAGGTCTGCACATTTTGGCTGTCGACGACCATTTACCAAACCTGATTGTACTTGAAGCCCTGCTCTCTGAGCTGAATGTGAAAACCACCAAGGCTTTAAGTGGACAAGAAGCCATTGAAATCATTCAAGCTCGCCAAGAGCAAGGTTTGGCAGCTTTTGACCTCATCTTTATGGATATTCAAATGCCTGTGATGTCAGGTGTTGATACCACGCGTGCCATTCGATCACTTGAGTCGACCTTTGAAAATCATAAGCGCCTTCCTATCATCGCTTTGACGGCACATGCGCTCTCTGATGAAAAACAAAAGCTTCTGCAAAGTGGTATGGATGACTATGTCACCAAGCCCATTCAAATGGATCAAATTATTCAAATCTTGACTCAATGGACTACCGATAACTTTAAGAAAGTACCGGTTTTAGAGCGCAGTTCGGTGATTGAAGCTCTAGAGCCAAGTATTTTAGATTGGCAGCAAAGCTTGCAGTTGGCCGCGAATAAAGAAGACCTTGCGGTCGATTTACTGAAAATGCTCGTCGATAGCTTTGAGCAAGAAACCCATGAAATGGCACAGCTCATAGAAGATGAAGATTTTCCACAATTAGAGCATGTACTACATCGGCTTTATGGCGCAACCCGCTATGTGGGCGCTCCAACCCTCCAAGAGGTTTCAGGTCAATTTGAGCAATTTGTTTCGACCTTACGTAAGGAACGCCGTAAAGCGGATGACGCTTTTGTCCAAGAAACCCTGAACCGTTTTGATGAGTTAAAAAATGTCATGGCGCAAGTTGAACACGCAGCTCAACAAATCTTAGCCAAACAAAATAATTAAGCGCAGTCCGACTAAAGTCAGTGCCGTCTAGCTTCTGTTGTGACTGCACTGTCATGTATCCTGTCAGGGTGCATGCTATGCTCGGGCGCAGAAACAACAAGAGTAATTACCATGGCTTTATTACGAGTAGAAAAAAATAATGGCATTGCAACGGTTTACTTAAACCGTCCAGAAAAACGTAATGCAATGAGCTTTGCATTGCTCAAAGAATTGGTCAGCACCGCTGAAAAATTAAAAAAAGATCGTAGCTTACGCTGTGTCATTTTAACCGGTGAAGCCAATGTATTTAGTGCTGGCATTGATTTGGCTGACCTAAATGATCCAAAAAATCGTGCCTATGCCGCGTGGGAACTGTTAAAGCCCGGTCAAAGTTTATTTCAAAAAGCCTTCCTGATTTGGCAACAGCTTCCTGTGCCGGTGATTGCCGCACTTGAAGGCTTTTGCTTTGGTGCAGGCATGCAACTTGCCTTGGCTGCCGATATCCGTATTGCCCACCCGAAAACGCAAATGTCGATTATGGAAAGTCGTTGGGGCTTAGTCCCTGATATGGGCTTAACGCGCTCACTCAAAGGTGTGATTGGACTGGATTTAGCCAAAGAATTAACCTTAACAGCACGTATTTTTGACGCAGAATATGCCAAGGAAATTGGATTGGTGACACATTTAAATGAACAACCTTTGCTTCAGGCGCAGCAGTTAGCCGAAGAATTATCACAACGTTCTCCAGATGCTTTGGCAGCAGCAAAACAAGTCTTAGATGCCATGGAACATAGTCCAAAACGATCTTTACGCTTAGAAAAAATCTGGCAATTAAAATTACTGCTCGGCAAAAACAGCCAATTGGCACGTAAAAAAGACAAGAACCCTGAGGTTCAGTTTTTACCACGCCAATATAAGTAAAATAGTCACACAGGATAGATTGAGTACAGCACATGGCGTTTGATCGTAATACAAAAATTGCATTTTTAGGTATGGGGCTGATGGGTAGCCGCATGGCCACGCGCCTCATTCAGGCAGGATTTGAAGTTGCGGTGTGGAACAGAACTGCTGCTGCGTGTGATGAGTTGATTGCGATTGGCGCGACAGCGCTTCAATTGGAGAAGATTGCCCATTATCCTGTGGTTTTATCTTGTCTCGCAGATGATGCTGCTGTTGCTGCGGTATATGCAAGCATCGAAAATCATTTAGCGGCAGGACAAATTATTGTCGACTTCTCGAGTCTATCTGTGAATCAAACTCATCAATTGGCTCATGCTGCAACGTTGAAACAAGTCACTTGGATTGACTCTCCTGTTTCGGGGGGCACAGCAGGCGCTGAGCAAGGCACTTTGGTCATCTTTGCCGGTGGTGATGCTCAAACGATTCAAGATTTGAGTCTGATCTACAATGTTTTATCACAACGTGTTACCCGCATGGGCGACTCAGGTACAGGTCAAGCCACCAAAATTTGTAATCAGCTGATCGTCGCTGCCAATAGCACGTTAATCGCAGAAGCCGTCGCATTAGCCGAGAAATCAGGTGTAGACACCACGTTATTAGCACCAGCACTTGCTGGTGGATTTGCAGACTCAAAGCCTTTTCAGATTTTAACTCCACGTATGGCAACGCATCAGTTCGAGCCCGTGCAATGGAAAGTTCAAACTTTATCTAAAGACCTGAATAATGCAGTCCAACTGGCTGCCCAGTTTGAATTAAGCATCCCTGTTGCCAGCCTTGCTTTATCGCAACTCAAAGCCCATCAGGACAATGGTTTTGCAGAAAAAGATTTAGCCACCATCATTCAACATGTCGAACATAACTAACGACTTTCACTTTAGAAGTAAATTGCTTCAAGGACGATATACATGACTCAGCTCGCGGTTAATTTATCCATGATTTTTACCGAAGTGCCATTGTTAGAGCGTTTTGCGTTGGCTCGTGAACACGGTTTTAAGCATGTAGAAATTCAGTTTCCGTATGAGCTGAGTATTGAGCAGATCCAAACCCAACTCACCATCAATGATTTAAGCCTGTGTTTAATCAATGTCCCTGCGGGTGATTTGATGCAAGGTGGTGATGGTCTTGCGGGAGTTCCGGGGCGTGAAAATCAATTTCATCAGGCCTTAGAACAATGCATTCGCTATGCCACTGCGTTAAATGTACCGAGTGTCAATATTTTAGCCGGCAAACAGCCACAAGATGCTGACTTGCTCCCATGTTTAAATACCTTGTCGAGCAACCTCAAACTGGCGTGCCACATGTTGTCTGAACATCATATTCAACCGGTATTTGAAATGATTAATGGCACTGATATGCCGCGCTTTTTGGTGCAAAATATTGCCCAAGCTCAGGAAATGCTTGAAGCTGTACAACACTCTGCTTTGAAGATGCAATATGACTGCTACCACATGGCGATGATGGGTGAAGATATTCTCAGTACTTTGGCAGAAAATATTCAGGATATCGGTCACATACAGTTTGCTGACTGTCCGGGGCGACATGAACCTGACTCAGCGCAGATTCCATTTGCAGAGATTTTTAAATGCTTAGATCAAAGCCAATATACAGGCTACATCGCGGCTGAATACCGACCACGAAGCAACTCATCACATTCTTTTGCGTGGAAAGACAAATACTTCCCTCATTTAGCCAATGGCCAATGACGTGTTGATTTGAAATTCAGCAACAAAACCGCTATATTAGACCATGTAAAATTGTCAGGAAATCATACCCTCTATGAATTTAGAACCATCGCCCAGCGCTTCTAATTCTCTCGATCTCGCAAAATCAACGCAAATCAAAGACGTACAAGCTTGCTTAGCTGTTGTACGTGAAGCACTTGAAGATGTAAAAGCCAAAGATATTATTGAACTTGATATCAGCACTATCAGCAACGTAGCAGATGCGATTGTTATTGCGAGCGGTACTTCAACTCGTCACATTAAGTCTCTTGCAGACAACGTGGCAGAAGAAGCACGTAAAGCTGGATTCCGCCCTATCGGTGTTGAAGGCGAACGTGATGCTGAATGGATCCTGATTGATCTCGGTTTTGTAGTGGTACATGTGATGTTACCTACAGCACGTAAATTCTATGATTTAGAAAGCTTATGGCGTACAGCTCCAGAAACTGTAGCTTAAGCTTCCAGAAAAAAGCGACCTAATTAGGTCGCTTTTTTTATCCCTTCACTTTATACACGGACAATCAGCTTCATGGTGTTTTACCCCCGACACTAAAGCAGTTGGTGTAAATCCACCTCAGGATAATTGGCTTTAATTTTCAGCTTGGTTTGTGCATAAACTTGGTCTGCACGCATCGGGCCATAAAAGTCACAATACACTTCATAAATGCTCGTTAAAACTTTGGCATAACTGGTCAAAGGCAAAAACTCGACAAAACTCGCTGAATTAATTTGTGCATTTGCCGCAATTGCCAGCCCGATTTCTTCTAATTGCTGAATCACATCTTGGGTGAAATCAGCCTGATCTGTAGATTTCACCGTCAGCATGACTGACTCGATAAAGCCTAAAAAGGCCTCGCTAATGGTCTCTGCAATGAGCTCGTCTTCTTGCTCCTGCTCCTGCGGTTTTTCAACCCGTAACAGTTCCTGCTTTTCTAAGGTAGATAACTCATACAAAACTTGCTTCAGCATATCTTTACGATAAAAGCGAAGCTCCTCTGTGGTACAGATATCATTTAAGAAGCGATTCAATACAAATGATGGTTTCATGCTGTACTGCTGCTCCCAGTGCCGTAGCGCACTGTCGAGTAACGTCCCATGAATAAAATGTTGTAAGCCTTTTTCTAAAGCTTCGCGGCGTTGTGCCAAATTTAACAGTTCGGTGCTCATTGCTTTACTCCTGTTAATGACGTTTATTCATATCATCCGTTTCAAAAGTCACATCTTTTTGAAACTCGGGATAAGACAATTCAGCATGCTCGGTATAGTCCAAACCCCGTTGTTCATGTTGCTTACTCACCCGTAAGCCACCCAACAATTGATCCAAGACCTTAAATATGTTAGCGGCAGTGTAAAAATGACCCCCTAATGGCATTTAAAAACTGACCCCCTTGGTTAATATAGCGGTCATTTTGGACTGCTCAACATGTTAACTTTGGAGCAAGCAGTGACAATCCAAATACTT
>NZ_VPCB01000015.1:0-95407 GCF_013418435.1 Acinetobacter sp. YH12142
TTAGAGGAATTGCCACAAGATACGATAAGCTAAAACGTAACTATCAAAGCGCTGTTGCTTTAGCTTGTATATTTATATGGTTGCCTCTTTAGCTCAATTTATCGGCTGTAAATGTCAACACACCCTACTTTTATGTGCGTAACATTAGTTAGTATTTAAGGTAGCAGAAAACCTTAGATCGGTTTAATCATTGCGTTGTTGTACAACTATAGCGACTTCTTCAGGTTCAATTTTCTGAATCTTTTTCCCAAAACTACGCAGCCACCATGTTAACTGAGAGGTAAATGGTACTGTTGCACTAACTTCAACCCAGCCATCTTCGGTTTTTTGAATCACTTGATCTTTACTTAGCTGACTTTCTTCAAAATAAACTGCTTCTGATTCCGACATGGTTAATTTGAGTTGAATCATTTCAGTCGGCTTATTGAAGTCCACGCGGAAACCAAGCGCTCCAGAGTCAATATAGGCATCAATATCAAAATCGACAGGATGTAATGCACGTGAATTTAAGACCGTAGCTGATTTAAAACGATGTAAAGCAAAGGTTTGGATGTCCGTTTTGTCATGACGGGTGCATACCAAATAAATAATCGCACCTTTTTGGACCAACGCCAGTGGATTTAAAATATAGGTCTTTTCTTCGCTTTGTTGTCCACGACCTTGATATAGACATTCAAGTTGTTTGTCTTGTAGTAAGCCTTCATAAATCGATTGCTGTGCAGCTTTTTCAACCACAGGAGGAATTAATGGCTGAGTTGCTGGTACGATACGCACGCGGTTAATCCACTGACGGACATTATTTTGCGACGACAGACTTCGACGTGCGAGGTCAAACCAAGGATTCATTTCTTCAATTAAGCTCGGTGGAAGCAAATGCTTTAGATGCTCCTCCACCATCATAAAGGTGACCGCTTGCGAGCTGGTCATATGTGGCAAGCTTTGAATCGGTGCATCTGAACGCCAACGCCATCCTTGCGGAGTTGTTTTACTGCTTTCGATCGGGAAGCGCAGAGAAATTTGATTTAAATCGCGCTGAATGGTGCGTAGGCTGATATCAATACCTTCACGGTTCAGTATTTCTTGTAATTCACGGGTACCCATCCACTTACCTGTGGACAGCCGTGAAAGAATTTGCCACTGACGATAGAGGCTGTTCGACGTTTCTTTTTCTTGTGAAGACATAATCTAGTGCTTGAACTTGGACTTAAATGAATAAAATGATGCTGTGGGACACAATAAGAAATCTTCCTGCGTTAAGCAAGTCTTCATCTGAAAAAACTAAGATGATTTTAATAACGCAATTTGACACAACTTGAGCAGTTACATGCTGTACCACTTTGTAAAAATGATGCATAAATAATCAAAGAGAAGCAGCATATGTATTGATGGCATATATATTGCTTTATCTTATTTACAAAACATGACAAA
This sequence comes from Acinetobacter sp. YH12142, assembly GCF_013418435.1. Taxonomy (NCBI): domain Bacteria; kingdom Pseudomonadati; phylum Pseudomonadota; class Gammaproteobacteria; order Moraxellales; family Moraxellaceae; genus Acinetobacter; species Acinetobacter sp. YH12142. Next base: position 1,429 of record NZ_VPCB01000015.1, read on the forward strand.
AACATGGAGTTGCTATGCTGAAAGAAAATCGTAATACAACTTCAAATGGAATTGAGGGTTATGAGGCAAAGTTGGTTAATACTTCTGTCTCTACATTAAAAATTTTACCACTTGCTCGAGGATATGCGCTGTTTAATCAATTCAATTCGGATTTTTTTAATGAAATGCGCGACAGCAAAACGGTAGCTAAAGAATCATGCCAACGGATAGAGCAGTGGTTATCACAGCATACGCTTGATGAATTGAAGCAACTAAATCAGGTTGCAAAACAACATTTTCTCTATGAAGGCATTACTTTTACAGTGTATGGCGAAGATGAGGGCATTGAACGCACCATACCTTATGATCTTATTCCGCGTGTGATTGCACGAAAGGAATGGAATAATTTATCTCTAGGCTGCGCACAGCGCGTGAAAGCACTCAATCTGTTTTTACATGATGTCTATCATCAACAAGATATTTTAAAAGCAGGAATTATTCCTGAACTGCAAGTCTTAACCCATGAAGCCTATTTGCCACAAATGTATATGCATGGGCTAAAAGGTAAAATTTATAGCCAAATCAGTGGCATTGATATCATCCGAGATCAATCAGGCGAATTTTACGTCCTTGAGGATAATCTTAGAACACCGTCTGGTGTGTCGTATATGCTAGAAAGCCGTAAGATCAGTCAAAAACTGATGCCTGAACTTTGCCAGCAAAGCAACATCATGGGGATTGAGCAGTATCCGCAGCTTTTACGTGAAATTCTTGCAGAAAATGCCTACGTCGATAACCCGTTTATCGTGGTTTTAACCCCAGGGAGTTTTAACAGTGCTTATTATGAACATGCTTTTTTGGCAAGGGAGATGGATGTACCCTTAGTGACATCGCGTGACCTTTATGTAGAAAACGATAAGGTTTATGTGAAAACCATTAAAGGCCGACAACAGGTTGATGTAATTTATCGTCGTGTGGATGATGCTTTTCTCGATCCATTATGTTTCAAACCTGACAGTACTTTGGGCGTAGCAGGGCTCATGTCAGCGTATATGCAACATAATGTGGTCATTGCAAATGCACCGGGAACAGGCGTAGCAGATGATAAATCGATTTATCCATATGTGGATAAAATGATTCATTTCTATTTAGGCGAACAAGCGATCCTGAAAAATGTGCCGACCTATCAATGTCGTGAGCAGAACGAATTGGATTATGTGCTCTCGAATATCGAAAAATTGGTGGTCAAAGAAGCGCAGGGTTCAGGTGGTTACGGCATGCTGATCGGTCCACAAGCTTCTTTACAAGAATTAAATAGCTTTAAAGATAAAGTGGCCGCAGCACCACATTTATATATTGCACAGCCGACTTTAAATTTATCTGTCAGCCCAACCCTAAGTGAGGCGGGTGTTTCGGAACGCCATATCGATTTACGCCCATTTGTACTGAGTTCACCATATCGAACTGAAATTGTACCGGGTGGCTTAACTCGTGTCGCGATGCAAGCAGGTTCATTGGTAGTGAATTCTTCTCAAGGCGGCGGCATTAAAGATACGTGGGTAGTAGACGATTTACGCTCATAGCACTCCAGTGAAGGAGCAAAACATGATTTTATTAAACAGTAATGCAGAACATATTTTTTGGTTGGGGCGTTATTTAGCACGTACTCAATATTTATGCAGTATTTTCCCTTTTCAAGATGTTGATACGGCATTGAGCTATGCACACGCTTTTTGTTTGCCAGCATTTGATGCCGACTCAATGAATGAGTTAGTTTTAAATGCGGAGCAGCCGGCGTCATTTTCCAGCCAATTTCAATATGCGCAAAGTAATATTCAGGACTTAAGGGGTGTACTTTCAGCAAAAAGTTATGCAGAACTCAGCCGTTTAATTCGTAATGCGAGTGATAACCCAGGTTATATCTGTGACGTGGTAACAGATTGCCAAGATGTTTTAGAGTCCGAATCTGAAGATGTATTTTTATTTTTTAGTTTAGGACAAGCCATAGAGCAGCTTGATCGCCAGTTACGCATGCAGCAGGACATTCAACACACCCTAGCGAAGATTGAACATATTGTCATGGCTTTGGTTCAGTTTGGATGGGAAAGCGTGCAAGAGGCATGGTTGGCACTTAAACAGCAGCCGAATAGCCAAAACTTCTACCATTTCAGTGATCATATCCAAAATATGTTTGAGGTGGCTGTATGAGGCTCATGATCAACCATCAGACCCATTATGTTTACACTGATGTGGTAAACAGAAGCATTCAATATATCAAAATGACCCCGTCCACCAATGCACACCAACAGGTGCAAAATTGGGATGTGAGTGTGCCGGGGCAGCGTGATATGCAATTGGATACTTTTGGTAATGTGTGGTTGACCACAACTCAGCGCGAACCTTATCTGCAAATGACCATTATGGCGCAGGGCATCGTAGAGATGAATTTGAATTCAACAGATTCAAATTCAGATGATTTAAACCCGAAATTGTTTTTACAGCCAACGCCGAGTACGCAGTACGATATTCACATGAAAAGTTTTGCCGATTGCTATGTCCCTCGTATCAATCGTGCCAATCTGATTCGTTTGGCTGAAGCGATATTGGCGCATATTCCCTATGTATCGAATCAAACATCGGTACATACTTCAGCGATTGATGCTTTTCATCATAAGCAAGGGGTATGTCAGGATCATAGCCATGTCATGATCGCAATGTGTCGCTATTTGGGTATTCCTGCACGTTATATTTCTGGGTATTTATTTGTGCCGAATAGTAGCCACCTTGCCAGTCACGCTTGGGTAGAAGTCTATATCGAAAATAAATGGTATTGTTTTGATGTCAGTAATCAGCTATTTACACCACAATCACATATTTATGTTGCGATTGGGCGGGACTACTGGGATGTAGCTCCAGTTCGAGGCGTTCGTGATAAAGGTGGTACTGAGTCAATGAGCTCAATTGTACAAGTGTTGAGTTGTTAATCATTTGAGGGATAAAAATGACCTATTGTTGTGCATTACGATTAAAAGATGGCATGGTGTTTGTCAGTGATACACGTACAAATGCAGGAGTTGACCATATTTCAGTTTTTCGTAAACTTTATACCTTTGGTATTGCGGGTGAGCGATTTATTACCATCCAAACCTCTGGGAATTTAGCTACTACACAAGCGGTCATCGGGCATTTACAAAATCAGCTAGAGGTCAAACAAGAGCCGAATTTATATAGTGTAAATACGATGTTCGAAGTGGCTGAATTGGTCGGGCATACCTTAAAAAAGTTATCTCTGATGTCACCTCAGATATTTTAGAACAAAGTAATTATTACTGTAGTTTATTAGTAGGTGGTCAAATTGGTAGCGCTGATATGCAGCTATATAATATCTATCCGCAAGGTAATTTTATTTGTGCGACACCGGATACCCCATATTTTCAAATTGGAGAAAGTAAATATGGTAAGCCGATACTTGACCGAACTTTGCGTTACGATATGCCGCTCGATGAAGCAATGCGCTGCAGTTTAATTTCTTTTGATTCAACGATACGCTCAAATGTGTCTGTAGGTATGCCATTAGATGCTTTAGTCTATAAGAAAGACAGTTTAGAAATACCTACTGGTAAACGCATTTATGAAGAAGACCCATATTTTACAATGATCAGTAGAGGATGGTCTGAAGCATTGCGTCAGGGCTTAATCGAGTTAGCAAAACCTACAGCTGACTATTTTCAATGACGATTTAATCTGAAAATAAAACAATATATAAAGCCAATAAAAAAGCCCAGAATTGATCTGGGCTTTTTGATTTGGCTAATTAAGCTAATTTACGTACAGGGCGCGCGCTCATACGGCATAATAATTCATAGCCAATGGTTCCGTTCGCTTCTGCAACGTCATCAACCAGACGATCTTTGCCCCAAAGCTCAACTTCAGTGCCTATTGGTGCATTCATACCAGTGATATCAATCGCAATCATATCCATGGCAACACGGCCAATTACCCGCGTTTTCTGTCCTTGAATAGATACATAGTTTTGTTTAGGGAAGGCACGTGGATATCCGTCCCCATAACCAATCGACACAATCGCAAGATTCATTTCTTGCTCTGCAACAAAAGTCGATCCATAACCCACAGATTCACCAGCTTGAATGGTATTTAGAGCAATCACTTCAGCGGTAAAGGTCATCACTGGTTTAAGATCTAATGCTTCTACAGAACGGTCTGCGAAAGGTGTAGCGCCATATAGCATGATGCCTGGACGAACAAAATCAAAATTCAGTTCTGGCCATTTGAAAATCGCTGCTGAGTTACAGCACGAACCCATGATTGGCGCACAAGCTTCTTTTACGTGTAAAAATTGTTCACGTTGTTGGTCATTTAGTGGATGATTTTCTGCGTCAGCATTGGCAAAATGCATAGCCAGTACGCAAGTAAAACCTTCCGCCTTTAATGCATTGATAACATCAATAATTTCAGGCACTTTAAAACCTAAACGGTTCATACCGCTGTTGAGTTTAACCCAAACTTTCAGACCTTGAGCGATATAGGCATCTTTATGCTCACGTAACCAATTTAGTTGTTGCTGATGATGCACCACACATTCAATTTTTTTATCGATGATAATTTGCATTTCATCATCTGAGAAAATGCCTTCAATCAACGTAATGGGTTGTTCATAACCCAGTTCACGAATTTCTAAGGCTTCTTCTAGGCAGGCAACACCGAAGGCATCACTGTCTTTTAAGGCTGCTAAGCAGTCTTTAACTCCATGTCCATAAGCATTGGCTTTCACCATACTTACAATTTTAGCGGTTGGGGCAAGTTGTTTGACACGGTTTAAATTATATTGAAGTGCTTGTTGATCAATATAAACTGTAGCTTGGCGCACCCTAAATACTCCTACAGGGTCGATGAATTAATGGATGATAAAAAGTCTTTACTCTTCATCATCATACTGAGCATAAAACTCAGGGGAGAGGTTACTAAATTTGGTGTATTGACCTTCAAAGGCAAGACGCACAGTACCAATTGGACCGTTACGCTGTTTACCAATAATAATTTCTGCAGTACCCGCTTCTTTAGATTCTTTGTTATAAACCTCGTCGCGGTAAATAAACATGATCAAATCGGCATCCTGCTCGATTGCACCTGATTCACGTAAGTCGGACATCACTGGGCGTTTATTAGGACGGTTTTCCAGTGATCGGTTCAACTGTGACAGTGCAATTACTGGGCAGTGCATTTCTTTAGCCAGTGCTTTTAAGCTTCGGGAAATTTCTGAGATCTCGCCAACACGGTTATCGCCCATACCGGGTACTTTCATAAGCTGCAAGTAATCGACCATGATGCAGCCAAGTTTACCGCCGTGCATTTTGGCAATTCGGCGCGCGCGGGCACGTACTTCCGTTGGAGGTAGTGCAGACGAGTCATCGATATACAAATTCTTTTCTTGGAGATGCACAATGGTACTGGTTACTTTCGACCATTCATCTGCATCCATTTTACCTGCACGTAAATGCCCTTGGTGTACACGACCGAACGAGGATATCAAACGCATTGCAATCGAGTCCGCGGGCATCTCCATAGAGTAAACTAGAGCGGGCAGGTTGTTATTAAACAGCACACTTTCAACCAAGTTCATGGCAAAAGTAGTTTTACCCATCGATGGACGGGCCGCCACAATAATCAAATCGCCTGCTTGCATACCTGAGGTTTTATTATCAAGTTCTACAAATCCAGTGGTTAAACCCGTGATACTGCCTTCAGTTTGAGAAAGTTCATTCAACTTATCAAATACACTAGCAACGACAGAGTTAATGGCTTTAGGGCCTTGAGCTTTGGCGTTGTTGTTGTGTTGCTCGGCAATAGAGAAAATATTAGTTTCTGCTAGATCTAAAATTTCACTGACCGTACGACCTTTGGTGTCATAGGCATTTTGTAAAATTTCTGAGCTGACTTTAATCATGCTGCGTAAAGTGGAAAATTCTTTAATTTTTGCAGCATACGTTTCAAGGTTATAGAAACTTGAAGGTGAATCTGACATGAGTTGCATCAGATATTCTTCGCCACCAGCAGCATCGAGCAAGTTTTGTTTAATCAGCCAGTCATTGACCAAGACCGCATCATAAGGTGAGCTATCTTTTGACAGTTGATCGATGGCACGGAAAATATATTTATGACGGGTCGCATAAAAATCAGCTTCAGTCAGTACATCACCCACTTGCTCAAAAGATTCTGCAACGGTCATCAGTGCAGCAAGCACGGCTTGTTCAATCGCAAGGTTATGGGGTGGGGTACGAAACTCTTTCAACGAACTTTGTTCTGTGGTTTTTGCTGTTGGCGTAGAGTTTGGCTTGCTGGCATTCGCCTGTGACATAAAAATCCCTGATGCTGAAACCATTTAATGTGATGGAAATGGGTGCTAATTACAGTTTTTTCAACTCTTCATTGAACTGAAATGATAGGCGTTTTCTACAGAAATGCGAACAAGTATTTCCGATTAATTCGTCATACATTGAATTGAATGAAGAGTTAAAAATATAAAAAAGTTGGAGCACTATTTTTTACAGATAAAAAAAGAGCATGCGTAAGCATGCTCTTTTCTTTGCAAGAAATTACTCAGCTACGATAGTAACTAGAACTTCTGCAACAACATCATGATGCAATTGGATTGCGATGTTGAATTCACCAGTGTTGCGAAGCGCACCATTTGGTAAACGAACTTCTGCGCGGTCTACAACAAGACCAGCATTAGTTAACGCGTCAGCGATGTCACGAGTACCGATAGAACCGAATAGTTTACCTTCGTCACCAGCTTTAGCAGTGATCACGATGTTAACTTCGTTCAATTGGTCAGCACGTGCTTGAGCAGCAGCTAATACTTCAGCTTCTTGTTTCTCAAGTTCAGCACGACGAGCTTCAAATGCAGCAGTGTTAGCTTCAGTAGCAGCAACTGCTTTACCTTGAGGGATAAGGAAGTTACGGCCGTAACCAGCTTTAACTGAAACTTTATCGCCTAATTTACCAAGGTTTTTAATGCGTTGTAATAAGATAATATCCACAGCTCAACCTCACTTATGATTGTCAGTGTAAGGGATCAAAGACAAGTAGCGAGCTTGTTTGATAGCAAGCGCTAATTGACGTTGGTAACGAGCTTTAGTACCTGTAATACGGCTAGGAACAATCTTGCCGTTTTCAGTGATGTACTGTTTTAAAGTGTCGATATCTTTGTAGTCGATGTACGTAACGTTCTCAGCTGTAAAGCGGCAGAACTTGCGACGACGGTAAAAACGTGCCATGTTATGTTCTCCTTATGCTTCAGCAGAGTCTTGAGCTTGTTGTGCTTCTTCACGTTGAGCTTTACGCGCACGTTTTTCTTCAGCACTCTTAGCCAATAGTGACTCTTCAGTGATAGCGTTTTCACGACGGATGATAAGGCTACGAATGATTGCATCGTTGTAACGGAACAATTCTTCTAGCTCATCAAGAGTAGTTTGACCACACTCAACATTCATAAGAATGTAGTGAGCTTTGTGGATCTTGTTGATTGGGTAAGCCAATTGACGACGACCCCAGTCTTCAAGACGGTGGATTTGACCTTCAGCTTCTTTGATGTGAGTTAGGTAACGTTCTACCATACCCACAACTTGATCGCTTTGGTCTGGATGTACCAATAGTACGATTTCGTAGTGACGCATTGTCAGCTCCTTACGGTTTAGGCAGCCCCAATCATTAATTGATTGAAGCAAGGAGTCACAACCAAAGTTGTGTCGCAATAATTGCGAAGCGTGAATTTTAGAGCGTTTAGGTTTGAAATACAAGGCATGGATTTAAAATGCTTGAGTTATTTATGGTTTAAGGCCGATTAGCGGTACGCAATAAAAACACCACATAACCTTTAAAATAAGGATCATTAATTAAATGTTGAGGTGCGTGCCAAAGGCCATTTTGTACAAGGCCTATTTTATAAGGTAGTTTCAATTTTGAGACTTTATTCAAATAGCTCGTGTAATTCTCGATCGTGACACTACCACGATAAGTTTGAATAGCGATCTCATCAATATTGCGTCGCAAAACACTGAGCGTTTGCTGATCTTGAATATTTGTCCAATCCATTAAACCAGTAATGCTTAAACGATATTTTTGAGGTAGTTGCTTTCGTATATTTTCAAGGAATAAGGCATATTGATGAATGTTTTTAGTTTTTGCGTCAAAATCGATTTGTAAGCCTTGGATCTGATTGCCGTTATTTTCCCAATGTTTTAGCCGCTGCAAAATTTGCTGAATATTGCTATTTGACCATTGTAAATGATGGCTACGGATTACAATCCAAATTTTCTGCTGTGGTTTATGGAGGACTTGAATGCCTTGAGGGATAAACTCGGATCGTTTTAAAGGTTTATTCCAATTCAATTCACCTTGTAAAATATAGAGCTCCGTGGCTTGCTGTAAGTAGGGGCTACTAGAAATATTGCCCCAAATCCAAAAACTTGAATAATGTGCTGCATCAACACGTTGCTGTAATTTGGTTTGAGCCTGTTGTGTTTTTCCAGATTGGGCAGGTGTGCAAGCAGAGCACAAACCTATACTCAAGATAAGCAAAAGTCGAAATGTTCTTGACCACTTGATCACCTGCAAAATCATCATCAATTACCAATAATATTTTAGAGATTTAGCCCAGCTGGTTTCTGGATAGTCGCGTTTGATTTGATCAAACCATTGTTTTCGAACCGACTTATTTACATCTTTGTCTTGGCATTCATTATTGCCACTTGGCGCATAACATTGAATGGCACGGTACAGCGCATAAGCCGTTAATTCAGATTTTGTCCCTGTTTTAATAATGTTTTTATATACATCGCCACGGGCAAAATAAGTACCCTTGAAACTTTGCAGTGAATGATCAGGCAGGTAGTTGAGATTTAGTATGGTATAGGCTTGTGAACTACGCGCATATTCACCTAAGCATAAATTAAGGCTCAGGTCTTTTGGGTTGACTTGCAATTGTTGGGTCAAAGTTGCCAAGTCAGGACATTTAATCGAATTGCTCACGCTTGCACCTTTCCATAAGAAATTTGCAAATGATGGCTGATTGCGAAACTTCTCCGCAGTGTTTTGTTCAGTATTAAATTGAGCCGCGTTGCTTGGTAATTCACGATACGCTTGGTTAAATAAATCAAAGTTTTGATAAGCCAATGACTTATTTAGTAGGGTATAAAGCGCAACATTTTTTTGATCTTGCGTGGCCACGTTATTTTTGACCACAGACATTAAACTTTGTTCATTCGCTGCATCGACTAAATATTGTTGCTGTAGATAAGCTTGCTTGATTTTGGCTGAAGAACCAATAAATTGTGCAGTATTTTGCTGTTGAGCATAGTAGCGATAGAGCATAAGTTCAGCCAATCCACGTTGTTCGGCGGTTTTGCTGATGGAAAGTAGGTTTTCCCAATATTTTTGAGTGGTTTGATTTCGCCCACTAGCTTCCAGAATGCGGCCTTTAAGTAGTAGCTGACTCAACTGTAGGTAACTGTTGATGCTGCTCGGTACTTGTTGTGGCAGATATTTGAGTGCTTCTTGTGCTTTGTTTTGCACATTAAATAAGTGATTTGCCTGCAAATACTGAAACAGTTCTGGTGAATCTTTAAAATATTTTTTCTGTGCGTTTAACTCAGCCCATGAAATGACCACATCATCGGCCATTTCTTTTTTGCGCATATGCATAAGGTCATAAATGCTAAGAAAAAATGGATCTTTCAAATTTTTGACATTGAGTCTATTACTTTGAAAAACATGTCGATCTAATTCATAAGGTAGATTTGGCAATTCTAAATTATAGACGCTGGATGTTGGATGATTGATTTGCCAAACATATTCATTGATCAGTAAATCGTGTTTACCGCTGAGCCAAAAACCACGTCTTAATAAACCGCGTGCGCTTGCAGCATATTGACCCTGCGGATAGAGCTTAAAGTACTGAGTAATGTTATTAAAAAAAGTGGTTAATAAGTTTTGATTGAGTTTGTCATGATCTAAATCGCCATATTCACCTAAACCACTTTGATAAGCCTCATTTAAAGCACTTCGAATCAACATATATTGTGATGTTTCTTTCAGCCAAGGTTGATACACATTAGTTAATACTGAATAAATCTTAGTCGCTGTGGAAAAGTTAGCATTATAAAAAGAGATCGTTGCATTTAAATAGGATACATATTGACGTGCAGCGGCAGACCAATTGGGATTCACGCTCAGTAAAGCTAATGTGTTTTCACAGTTATTAATTTTTTCACGCTCGTGGATCAACATGTCTTTTTCACTGCTTGAAAGCTTAGTGTCGGTTTTGACTTGTTGAATAAACGCGTGCGCACCATTTTGCAGGCTATTGCAATGCTCGTTATAGCTTAAATCTGGTGCTTTTAGAGGTTTGCGTGCATTTGGCAATTTATTGTGGCTATTCACTAAAAGACTGGAAACTTCAAAAGGGACTTTGCTATAGCTAGTTGTCCATAAAGTGGATTTTTCTTCTTGAATATTAAATTTGGCAATGCCTAAATCGCTAAGCAACAGCAGCATATTGGTTTGATTGTCATTTGCCGGCGTGAGCGCAGGCAATTCATTGCATGCAGTATAGGCATTGGTCTGAATTTCTGTCGAAGGTTCACAATAGACATCCATACCTGCATGACTGTGTGCACTAAAGAAAATGCCAAAAGGAATAAATGATGTGAAAAGAGCAGAGCGAAGAATTTTTTGTTGAGAAGACATAAGGCACAGTTATTTATAATTGTAGGTGCAATGATATCAAGTGGGGAAAGTTGATTGAAGATGCCTAGAAATAAAAAAGATAGAGTAAAACTCTATCTTTTTTAAAAAAATACAATTGGCTTTAGAGGGGCAGTGGAAGTAAAACAAAAAATTAAACTAATCACTGTGATCAATTTGACCGAAAACATGAAATATTGTTTTGCCCAAACTTGATCATCTTCAGCTTTGAATCCTTGAATGGATAAATAAATCCAATACAGACTTAAGGCATTCAGGACAATCATATAAATCCAATTGGCATAACCATAAAAGTATAAACCGTTCATGGTGATGCAGAACAAAATCACGTAAACCAAAGATTCAACCTTGGTTCGATGAATTGAACGTGCTACAGGTAAAATTGGAATTCCTGCATTTTTGTAGTCATCAAATCGGTAAACTGCAATTCCCCAAGAATGAGGCATTTGCCAAAATGCATAACCAATAAAAATCAGTAATGCACCTAAATCAAACTGGTTTGCAACAGCCGTATACCCGATTACAGGTGGCGCTGCGCCAGAAAGACTGCCGATAATGGTTTGATGAATTGTTGTTCGTTTTGTCCATAAGCTGTAAAAACCAACGTATACGACAAAACCAATAACAGCAAAAAGAAAAGCGTAAGCATTTACCCAGAACCATAAAATACTAAAACCAAATACACCTAAAACTAAAGCAAAAACTAAAGCAACAGGAATCGAGATTGATTTTTTAACCATCGCACGATTTTGTGTGCGTTGCATTTTTGAGTCGATGTCTTGGTCAATAACGTTATTGACAACACATCCAGAAGCGACCACAAAGAGGGTGCCTAAGAGGGTAAGAAGCAACAGAAGGAAATCTACAGAACCTTGGGCAGCTACAAAGTAGCCACCCAAAGCGGTAACAAAGTTACCGAAGAGAATTCCTGGTTTAGTCAGGAATAAATACTTTTTCAGCATGACGACCAGTTTAGATCATCATGTTGAAGTGAAGGTAGTTCATAATCCACACAGAACCTACTAAAAGGATAGCAATTGTGAGGATTGTATAAACAAATGCAATCACGTTCCAGCGTTGCTCTGAAGAAGAGTTCATATGCAGGAAGTAAACTAACTGAATAAGAACCTGAGCAACCGCAGTAATCGCGATTACGGCAACCAATAGACCGCGGCTAAAACCACCTGCCATTACCATACCGAATGGAATTACGGTAAGTAGAACAGAAAGGATAAAACCGATTGTATATTGTTTAACGTTACCGTGAGCTGCACCAGCAGAGTTATGATCGTGACTCATTAGATAACTCCCATCAAGTAAACAACGCTGAATACGCAGATCCAAACGATGTCAAGGAAGTGCCAGAACAAGCTTAGGCAAGCAAGACGACGAGTGTTTGGAAGTGTCAAACCATATTTCTTGATTTGGAACATCAACACAAGCATCCATACCAAACCAGAAGTTACGTGAATACCATGCGTACCAACTAGAGTAAAGAACGCAGATAAGAACGCACTTGTGCTTGGGCCATGACCAGCATGAACTAAATGATTGAACTCATAAAGTTCCATGCCAATGAAGGCTGCACCAAATACCCAAGTAACTGCTAACCAAGTTAAAACTTGACCAACATTTTTCTTGTATGCTGCAAGAACAGCAAAACCAAAAGTTACAGAAGAGATAAGAAGGGCGAAAGTTTCAGTTAAAACGAAACCTAAAGATTCACCAAACAGCTCTTGTGCACTTGGCGTACCCACTGGAACGTGGCTACTTAATACAGCGAACGCGATGAAGAGTGTCCCGAAAAGAACCAAGTCACTCATCAAGTAAGTCCAGAAACCAAAGACAGTGATGTCAGTATCATCGTGATGATGATGCTCGTCATGTCCGTGGTTGTCGTGATGAAGTACTTCAGCCATTGTCTTAGTCCTTCTTCAAATGTTTTTCAAGAAGCGCGTAGCGTTCATTTTCAATACGTTCAACTTCTGCAGCTGGAACATAGTAGTCCACTTTCTTTGTGAAAGAAGAAACGATGAAGCTGATAATTGAAGCAATGAAAGTTACAACGACTAACCACCAGATATGCCAGATTAATGCGAAGCCCATAACTGTAATAAACATTGCAATTACGAAACCTGCCGCACGGTTTGTAGGCATATGGATGTCTTCGTATGTAGTTGGCTTAGCGTAAGCAACACCATTTTCTTTGTCAGTCCAGAAAGTATCAATACCATTGATCTTTGGAAGATAAGCAAAGTTATAGAATGGTGAAGGAGATGAAGTAGCCCACTCAAGAGTACGACCATCCCAGATATCGCCAGTAACGTCCATGTTGTCTTTGCGTTGAAGGAAACCAACAACGATTTGCATAACAAAACAGAAGATACCGATAGCAACCAATACAGAACCAAATAAAGCGATCGCTAAGTACGGATCCCATTCAGGGTTGTCATATGTATTCAAACGACGAGTCATACCCATGAAACCAAGGATATAAAGTGGCATGAATGCAAAGTAGAAACCGAAGAACCAGAACCAGAACGCTGCTTTACCCCAAGTTTCATTCAGTTTCCAACCAAACATTTTTGGCCAGTAGAAAATGATACCCGCGAACATCGCGAACACTACACCACCAATAATTACGTTATGGAAGTGAGCGATAAGGAATAAAGAGTTGTGTACTAAGAAGTCCGCTGGTGGAACTGCCATTAATACGCCTGTTAAACCACCAATACCGAAAGTCACAAGGAAGCCAAGTGTCCAAAGCATTGGAGTTGTATAGGTGATGCGGCCCTTGTACATGGTGAATAACCAAGAGAAGATTTTCACACCAGTAGGGATCGCAATGATCATGGTCATGATACCGAAGAACGCGTTAACGTTGGCACCAGCACCCATTGTAAAGAAGTGGTGAACCCATACAACTAGTGAAAGAACACCAATTGCTACAGTTGCGTACACCATTGATTTATAGCCGAACAACGCTTTACGTGAGAACACAGCAGTAACTTCTGAGTAAATACCAAAAGCAGGTAATACCAAGATGTAAACTTCTGGGTGACCCCAAGTCCAAATCAAGTTTACATACAACATTGGGCTACCACCCATGTCATTTGTAAAGAAATGGAAGCCGAAGTAACGGTCAAGTGAAAGCATTGCAATAGTCGCAGTCAAAACTGGGAATGTTGCAACGATAAGCACTACAGTAACTAATGCAGTCCAAGTGAAAATAGGCATGTCCATAAGTTTCATGCCAGGCGCACGCATTTTGATGATGGTAACGAAGAAGTTAACACCAGTAAGAAGCGTACCTAGACCAGAAACCTGAAGTGCCCAGATATAGTAGTCTACACCTACACCTGGAGAGTATTCGATGCCAGAAAGTGGAGGGTAAGCCATCCAACCTGTTGCAGCGAATTCACCAATTGCAAGAGAAGCCATCATCAAGCCCGCAGCGCCGGCGAATAACCAGAAGCTAAGAGAGTTTAATAATGGGAATGCTACGTCACGTGCACCAATTTGAAGTGGTACAGCAACGTTCATTAAACCAACAACTAGACCCATTGCTACGAAGAAGATCATGATTACGCCATGGGCAGTAAAGATCTGGTCATAGTGTTCTGGGTGTAAGTAACCTTCACCGCCACCTTTTGCAAGGAACAGTTGAAGACGCATCATAATCGCATCGGCAAAACCACGCACAAGCATGACAATTGACACGAGGATATACATGATACCAATTTTTTTATGGTCTACAGATGTGAACCATTCGTTCCACAAGTAGCCCCATTTTTTAAAGTAGGTGATACCAGCAACAATTGCGATACCGCCAAGGATCATCATTGCAACAGTAACCAACACGATTGGGTCGTGTGGAATTGCATCTGGTCCTAACTTACCTAATAAGCTCATGTCTTATTCCCCTGCAACAGTCGCATGTTCAACGCCTGCATGAGCTTCAGAAGCAGCAGCTTCGTGTCCAACAGTAGCTGTATGATCAGCACCGTGGTAGTTGCTCATGTATTTGTTAATCACTGATTCGAACAATTTAGGTTCAACTGAAGAATAGTAAGTCACTGGGTGTGGCTTAGTAGGGTAAGGCTTCATTGCTTCAGCTAGAGCCTTCTCTTCAGGAGTAGTTGCTTTGGCAACTAAAACTTCGATCTGGTGTTTAGAACGGTTGCCGTCACGTAAGGTTGCAAATTCAGCTTGGTCTAAAACAGTTTTTTGAACCGCTTCAGGATTAACTGAAGAACCATTACCAGCTTTAACAGCAGAAACCCATTCAGCAAACTGAGCATCAGTCACAGCATGTGCACGGAAGCGCATTTGTGAGAAGCCATAACCTGAATAGTTAGAAGAGAAACCACGGAAGCCTTCAGCAGGACTAGTTTCATCAGCTAATAAGTTCAAGTGAGTTTGCATACCTGCCATAGCATAAATCTGACCACCTAACGCCGGAATGAAAAATGAGTTCATTGTGAAGTTAGATGTTAAACGAAGGCTTACAGGAGTTTTCTCAGGGAAGCGGATCTCGTTTACAGTCGCGATGCCTTGTTCAGGGTAGATGAAGATCCATTTAAATTGTTCAGCAATAACTTGAACAGTTAAAGGAGCTTTATCTGACTCGAGTGGACGGTAAGGGTCATACTTGTGGGAACCCCACCAAGTTAACCAAGCTAAAATAGCGATAATAATTACGGGAATACCCCAAACTACAACTTCAATTGCAGTCGAGTGTGCCCAAGTAGGTGCATAGTCTGCATCTTTATTTGACGCGCGATATTTCCAACCAAACCAGAGAGCCATAAGTGCTGATGGAATAACGACCAACAACATTAGGTAGATCGCAGTAAGCATGAGGTTTGACTGACCTTCAGCAACTGGACCTTTTGAGTTTAGAAGTACCATATCACCACCACACCCAGTTAAGAGTGCAGCGATCGCAGATAAAGACAATACAGCTAAAATTGTTTGTCTCATTTTACAACCTCGGTGAAGAGTCCCATTCCCTAATTTTTAAAATTGGGATAGCGAATAAAGTGTCGCATGATTGTGATTTTTCAGATATGAAAAAAGTTCACAATGATGTGACACCGCTACGTTGTAGGGCATTATGCCTGATATCGGCAAACTAAGCTATACATAAAGATGCTTTAAATGACTGTATTAAAACCCTATTTTGTTGGTCGGGATTGTGTTTTTTTTATCTGAATTTTATTTTAATTTCAATGTAATGCACAAAAAAGGGATGAAAAAATCATCCCTGAATAAAAGTGAAAGTTATTGGTTTATTACCTTGGTTTTTGCTAACTTGTCATGCAAAGTTTGACGCTTTTTGCCGAAAATAAAAACGGAATCAATGATTGCGCTTAAAGGCATCGATAAAAAGTTCAGAAAAATAAATAAAACACTACGTAAAGTGAAGCCACGCATGAGGTTTACAGGTTGGCTGGTTTCGGCATCTACGATTTTAATTTTGGTGATTTTTTTACCAATACTTTGACCAGATTTAGCAATCAAATACGCTTGAATGAAAAGCATAATGAAGAGGTAAGCAAACATTGCAATCCAAGCTTGGTTGGGAAACATCTCAACCATTTGTGTTTGTAGTGCTTGTAAAACATTAGGGTCAGCATTTGGGGTCATCACAGCTTGCATAAACTGTTCATTTAGATTGGCAAATTGTGTCTTTTCACTTGGATTAAAAAATGCCGTTAAGATAAAAGTTGCCGGTATCCAAAGGAGTAAATCGACGATTTTAGCCAGGACACGTTTAGGAATACTTGCTAGGCTAGTTTGCTCTTGTACCGCTTGAGACTGTGCGTAGGTATTTGATGGTGTAGTTGCAGTTTGATTTGATTCGAATGCTGTTGGTGCAGTATATCCTGCAGGCATATAAACCAACTGACCTTGAGTGAGTTCACCCAAAGCTTTCCATTCGGTCATACCTTGGTGCCAAACCAAGTCCGTGAGTAACACTTGTTGGCTCGCGAGCATTTGGTTAAGTTGTTCTAAGGTGTAGGGACCAGCTTGTTGGTTATTTCGTGCCAAGTAAATCTGCATAAAACTAAAATCTCAAAAAACGTCTGTAAAAGTATAAATAAAAAAAAAGACCCACATGTGGGTCTTTTTTTAACACAGTTTATTAAGCTTGTTGAGCTTTTTCTTCAGAAAGGAAGAACCATGTGTCTAATACTGAGTCTGGGTTAAGCGAAACAGACTCGATGCCTTGTTCCATTAACCATTTAGCTAGGTCAGGGTGATCTGAAGGACCTTGACCACAAATACCTACGTATTTGCCAGCTTTACGACAAGCATGGATTGCCATTGAAAGAAGTGCTTTAACGGCTGGATCACGTTCATCAAATAGGTGAGAAACGATACCAGAGTCACGGTCTAGACCGAGTGTTAACTGAGTTAAATCGTTAGAGCCGATAGAGAAACCGTCGAAGTGTTCAAGGAACTGTTCAGCCAACAATGCATTGGTTGGAAGTTCACACATCATGATCACTTTAAGACCATTTTCACCACGTTTAAGACCGTTAAGCGCTAACAATTCAATAACACGTTTCGCTTCAGCAACAGTACGTACGAAAGGAATCATGATTTGAATGTTAGTTAAGCCCATTTCGTCACGTGCTTTTTTCAGTGCGCGGCATTCAAGTTCGAAGCAGTCACGGAAGTTGTCAGACACATAGCGGCTAGCACCACGGAAGCCTAGCATTGGGTTTTCTTCTTCAGGTTCGTATAACTTACCACCGATTAAGTTTGCATATTCGTTTGACTTAAAGTCAGACATACGAACAATCACTGGTTTGTCAGCAAACGCTGCAGCAAGTGTAGAAATACCTTCAACTAGTTTTTCAACATAGAATTCGATAGGAGATGCATAACCCGCAGTACGTGACATTACAGCAGCACGAGTTTCACGTGGTAGGCTGTCAATATTAAGCAATGCTTTAGGATGTACGCCGATCATACGGTTGATGATGAACTCAAGACGAGCAAGACCAACACCTTCGTTAGGAATTTGAGCAAAGTCAAATGCGCGGTCAGGGTTACCTACGTTCATCATAATTTTGAACGGAAGTTTAGGCATAGATTCGATAGAATTGCGTTGGATTTCAAAGTCCAAAGCACCTTCGTAAATAAAGCCTGTGTCACCTTCAGCACAAGAAACAGTCACTTCTTGACCGTCTGTCAATAATTCAGTTGCATTACCACAACCTACGATTGCAGGAACACCAAGTTCACGTGCAATAATCGCAGCGTGACAAGTACGACCACCACGGTTAGTGACAATCGCAGCAGCACGTTTCATTACTGGTTCCCAATCTGGGTCAGTCATGTCAGATACAAGTACGTCGCCGTCTTGAACTTTGTCCATTTCTTTGATTGAAGTCACGATACGCACGCGACCAGAACCAATACGTTGACCGATTGAACGACCTTCACAAATCACTGTACCTTTTTGTTTTAAAAGGTAGCGCTCCATTGTACCTACGCTTTGGCGACTTTTCACAGTTTCAGGACGTGCTTGAACGATATAGATTTGACCGTCATCACCGTCTTTAGCCCATTCGATGTCCATTGCAGAACCGTAATGGTTTTCAATGATCAATGCTTGTTTAGCAAGTTCTTGAAGTTCGTGGTCATTTAAAGCGAATTGTTGACGATCTGCTTTTTCAACGTCTACAACAACCACTGATTTACCAGCAGCGCCTTCTTCACCATAAATCATTTTTTGGTGTTTAGAACCAAGGTTACGACGTAATACAGCGTGTTTGCCTGCATTTAGAAGTGGTTTAGATACATAGAATTCGTCAGGGTTAACTGCACCTTGTACAACCATTTCACCCAAGCCATAAGATGCTGTGATGAAAACTGCGTCACGGAAACCAGATTCTGTATCTAGTGTAAACATTACACCAGCAGCACCTGTTTCAGAGCGAACCATGCGTTGAACACCAGCAGATAACGCAACGACGTCATGTGCGAAGTTTTGGTGTACACGGTAAGAAATTGCGCGGTCGTTATAAAGTGAAGCAAATACTTCTTTAATCGCAACAAGGATGTTATCGATACCACGGATGTTCAAGAAAGTTTCTTGTTGGCCTGCAAATGAAGCGTCTGGTAAGTCTTCTGCAGTTGCAGATGAACGAACGGCAACCGCGATTTCAGGGTTGCCGTTTGAAAGAGCTGTGAAAGCTTCACGAATTTCTTTTTCAAGTTCAGCAGTCAGCGGAGTGTCTACAATCCATTGACGGATTTTCGCACCAGTTTCAGCAAGTGCATTTACATCGTCAACATTGAGTGCAGCAAGTTCAGCGTTAATTTTAGCGTTCAGGCCACTTTGCTCGAGGAATTCACGATATGCTTGAGCTGTAGTAGCAAAACCACCAGGAACAGATACACCAGCATTTGCGAGATGGCTGATCATTTCACCTAATGATGAGTTTTTACCGCCCACGAGTTCTACGTCGTGTTTCCCTAATTTTTCTAGACCAATTACGCGCGCTTCCAAAGTTGTTACTCCACTTTTGCAGTATTAATCACTATCTTGGCATGAAATTATAACAAATTACTTAGCATTCTAAATTTACTAAGTGACAGTCATGTAAGATGGTTTACTATAATGATTATATAGCACTAAGACAAATTTTGGAGGAGAATTTTAATGTCAGAAGGTAAACAGATTCAGCGTAGTGTTTTCTTTGTTTCGGATGGTACCGCGATTACCGCAGAAACGCTTGGTCATTCACTGTTAGCACAGTTTCCACATGTAGATTTTGACATTCATATTATTCCTTATATTAGCTCTGAAGAAGCAGCTACAAATGTGGTTGCAGAGATCAATCTTAGAGCGCAGCAAGACGGTCAAAAGCCTTTGGTGTTTGACACCCTTGTTGACCCGTATGTACGTGACATTATTAATACGGCAGATGCAGTAAATCTTGATGTTTTTGAAGGGCTTATTAGTAAATTATCTGACGAGTTAGGCACAGCTCCTACAACTTTAGTCGGTCAAACCCATGCAGTAACAGATTCTGAGTCTTATAAAGCACGTATTGATGCGGTGCATTTTGCTTTAGATAACGATGATGGGGCACGTACTCGTCATTATGACAAAGCCGACTTAATTTTAATTGGCGTGTCACGTTCGGGTAAAACACCGACTTCCATCTATCTCTCTTTGCAATTTGGTATTCGTGTAGCGAACTATCCGTTGACAGAAGAAGACTTGGATGACAACCGTTTACCTGCAGTTTTACGTGAGCATAAACATAAGTTATTTGGCTTGATGATTGATGCAGAGCGCCTTGTAGCAATTCGTTCAGAGCGTAAGGCCAATAGCCGTTATGCAAGTTTTAGTCAGTGCCAAATGGAACTACGTGCGATTGAAGGTATTTATATTTCTGAAGGAATTAAATACTTAAACGTGTCTGAAATGTCGATTGAAGAAATTTCTACACGTGTTTTACAAATGACCGGACTGAAGCGTCGCATTGGTTAAGTGTAAATTGAGCCACTTTGGTGGCTCTTCTGATGATAATAAATTACTGTATAAATTATATAAAAATAGTATTAATTTCTGGTTTGTCATACTTTTAATGAATGATAAATATTTAAGATATTGATGAAAATTTTCCTCAATATTTAGACTTAAATTTTAAGCAATTTTTGCATTCATTTGTGTACCAGTTCGATGAATTTCTTTGCCTGGAAATTTATAAAATATGGCCAAATTGACAGCACAAATCTTTTAAAAGAATCCGTGTTTTGCTGTATTTTTATCTATGAATTAAGCCTGAATAATCCACTTGATATGAGTTGTATAAATACAAGATTTAGCTAATATGGTTTAATATTTAATCAATTTTTCAAAAATACTGATTTAAATGCTAAAAAAATAGGCAGAAAATAGAATAAAAAATAATCAAACAGTCGCTTTTAGGTGTTAAATCTCAAGAAATGGCATCATTTATTTAATTGATGTGGGTGGGGAATGCTCGAATTGAGACTATTTAGGCTTTAAAAGCAGATATGAAGTGATATTAAAATTGGATTTTTAGCAGTTATTTTCTTATTGAATATAGATTAGAACATAGGTAAATGTCGGCTGAATATGAGCATCGGTATAAATTTTCCTACTTATAATTAGTCATTAAAAGAGTTGTGTAAGACAAAATTAAGAGACTGAAAATTTATTGGTTTGAAATAAAATTTTCATGAAGAATTGATCATAACTATTCAAAAATCGCACTTCTATAAATGAACTGTAGCTGATGATGCAGGTCGGAGGCATGATTTAAGTCTGAGCGCTGAAAAAGCATGTAGCACGATTAAAGCTATTTTCATTTATGGATTTTTAAGAATCCTTAGCCTTACCGAATAGAAGTATTCAATAACGTAGGGGATCTAGCAAAAGCCACCAGAGATGGCTATTGGTGTTGTGAGTTTTGATCAATCGGATAAATTCTAGTAATTGTCATGTGAAAATAATTGCAATGTAATTACTTTTCTTTAGGCTGGTTAGATTCGCTGCGCACAATGACATCACACTCAAACGTATGCTCATCTAAAGCCGTGATTGAATTACTCTGAATTTTTGCAATAGGCCAAGTGTTTAAGATGCAGTTGGGCTGCTGTAATGCTGCATAATAATGATCCGATTTTAGGAAGGTTTTGTTCTGAATTGCGGTATTTGGACTGAGTAAATGTCTTAACCAATGGTTCGGCACTTGATCTTCTAAAAAGCGAATCGCCAAAATACTCTTAATACGATTGCTAAATAAACGTCGATTTTTTGCTATCAGTGGATGTTGAATTAATTTATTCAATAGACGTTCAGTACGCGGTAAAACAAATTGCGGTTTGATTTGATAGACCATGATGTTATCTGCAACCTGACATAGATGATGTAGTTCAGAGACCACATGCTGATCTATCCCAATAATTGCGATTTTTTGATTCTTAAAATCATAATCTTTGATCTGTTCTGAACTGATGATCGTTCCACGAAAGTGTTCAAAATCCTCTAGATGATTATTAAAAATATGGTGGGTTGCATCCTGCTTGTTGGCCATATTTATTCCTTGTCTTTTGTTTTTTTAGTTGAGTCTTAGATAGGAATATATTCTGTGATGGGCCAGTCGGGGTAAAGCGTTTTTTCAGTCTGATGAGTCATACAATTTGTCTAGAATTGATTTGCTTGGCCCTTGTCATTTATACATTTCTAGGAGTGAACTGATTTTTTTATGCGTTGAAGTTCATCTTTCGCTCAAGCAGGTCGAAATAATGAGCGACCTGCATGAACAGCTTTTGAGATCTATAATTTTGTGAGTTTTAAAGTGGTTCATCATCTGATGAGTTATAGTCAAGCTGACTCGTGGTTGAATGTTTAAGTTCGGGTTGGTCGGTATGGGTACGTAAATAGTCCATATCACGAATATTTTTTTGTACAGCAACTGCACCAAACAGACTCATTAGGAAAGCCATCATGTAAAAACCTTTTTCACTTAATGCCAGTTCAGCATTCCATAGACCAATGGCAAGAAGTACGAGGCAAATAATGACGGATGCCCAGCACAGTCCAAAGTAGATTGCAGTGACATGCATTCCTTCTAAACGGTCACGAATGATTTTTTGTAGTGAAACCGATGAAAATAATCCATAAAGCAATAAAATGAGATAAAAGCCTTTTTCATTCAACATCATATTTGCATTGAATAAACCTATGCAAAACACCACAGCGCCTAAGATCAGTGCACACCAACTTGCTGCGATAAATGCGGGTGTGGGTTTATTAATATATTGGCTCATCTGCTTATTTTTCTCTTTGTTTTGCTTATGTTTAATATTTATACAGCAATAAAAATGAGTAAAGCAATTATTTCGTTGAGGCAATGATGGTTTTTAAGTACAGGTTTGGTCGTTGTTAGCCGAAACCATATTATCTGTTGACTGCTATCCGTCTAAAGAGCCACAAAAAATGTAGTCACAATTCTACCTTTAGACGGATTAAACGCTTGGATTAGATTATTAAGCTTAGAGTCTTAAGCGAGATCATTTTTGATTTGCATTAAACGTTCGAAGTTTTCAATGCGCTTATCGGTATCGTAAATGTCACAGGTGAAAATAAATTCATCAACGTCATATTTGGTGAGTAGGTTTTCTAAACCTGCTCGAACGGTTGCATTTGAACCGACTTGTCCCATAGCGTAGAAATTATCTACGGACATCTTTTCTGCAGCAGACCATAGGCCTTGCATACTGTCGACCGGAGCTTTAAGTTTTAAACTTTGACCACGCATTAAACCTAAAACTCGCTGATAAGCACTTGTTGCCAGATATTCTGCTTCTTCATCTGTTTCAGCAACAACCGTTGGTACGCCCATAGAGACATAAGGTTGATCTAAATATTCGGATGCTTGGAAATTTTCACGATAGAGCTGAATTGCTTGTCCAAGCATGCGTGGCGCGAAATGTGAAGCAAATGAATAGGGTAGACCTAAACGTGCAGCGAGTTGTGCACTGAACAGGCTTGAACCTAAAAGCCATACAGGAACATGTGTATTTTGTCCCGGTGTAGCAATGATGCGCTGCTGTGGCTCAGGTGCTTTGAAGTATTGCAATATCTCAAGGACATCTTGTGGAAATTGGTCTTCGGTTTCCTGACGGCCACGGCGAAGTGCGCGCATGGTGGTTTGGTCGGTACCCGGCGCTCGACCTAAGCCGAGTTCAATGCGGCCGGGATATAACGTTTCAAGTGTGCCAAATTGTTCAGCGACAACCAACGGCGCATGGTTGGGCAACATAATCCCGCCTGAACCGAGCTTGATGGATTGTGTATTTGCTAAGAGATAACCGAGTAAAACCGCAGTTGCAGAACTTGCGATGCCATCCATATTGTGGTGTTCGGCTAACCAGAGACGCTCATAGCCAAGTTGTTCTGCTTTCTGTGTTAACTGGAGTGCATGTTTGAGTGAAAATTCGATGGTTTTATCATCTCGAACAGGTGCGAGTTCAAGTATTGAAAATTTTGTATCGGCTAGAGTGCGCATGTTTTCTCTCAGAGATCTTTATATCGAAATAATACGATATAAAACGCCTAATGTATATCGAATAAATTCGATATATTGGTTGGGCTGTGTAAAAAGTCAACTTTTGGTATATCTAAACTTTTTTTTATAAACAAAAAAAGCACCCGAAGGTGCTGATTTTTTTCATTGAAATATCTCGATTAACGTTTACCGTTTTTGTACCAACCTAAGTGACGACCATTGTCTCCACGGTAGCCTCGGTCGTTGTAGCTGTAATTATTGGTACGATAGCCACGGTTGTTATAACGACGGTCATAGCGATCATCATAACGACCATTGTAGCGGTCATCATAGCGACGGTCTTCAGACACTTTTTTACCAAGCGCAGAACCACCGGCTGAACCAAGTGCAGCACCGATATAACCACCGTTTGTGCCGCCCATGTTTTTACCTACGGTATAACCACCCGCGCCACCAAGTGCGCCACCAATGATGGCACCATTACGGTCACGTTTATTCGCTGATGCAGCAGCACCTGCACCACCACCAATTGCTGAACCAATCATTGCGCCTGTTTGGCCGCCAACTTGGTTCCCGATTGCTGCACCAACAACACCACCTAAAGCAGATGTTAATGCAGTATTGGTGCTATTACCTGCATGTGTCGCAGTCATGGTAAGCGCTGAAGCGGCAATTGCTGCACTGAATAGAATTTTATTAATTTTCATTTTTAAACTCCTTACGAAGCATGATGTTTATCTGTTGATATCAATATATGAAAACACATAGCGAATATTTGGAGCGTGATGTGAAATAAAATACGTGTTCCGTTGCTGCAATGTAAATTTTGCACTTTATTTCTACATGATTGATGACTTGGTTGGAGAGAAGGCAAATCTACATATGTATGAGCTGCAATAAATAAAGTTGTATTTATCATTTGAAAAAAGGCGATACATAAAAAAAGCACCCGAAGGTGCTCTTTTCACTATCCAATAAATTTGGACTCACTAATTTTGAATTAGTGACGACGACGGTAACGTTTTTTGTATTTACGTTCTTGCTGTTTGTCGTAAGCTTTGTCTTTAGAGATTTTATTACCTAAAGCCGCACCACCAGCAGCACCTAGTGCAGAACCAATGTAACCACCGTTTGTACCGCCCATGCTTTTACCAACGGTATAACCTGTACCGCCACCTAAAGCACCGCCGATAGCAGATTCTGTACGGTTGCGTTTATTACTTGCTACCGCAGCACCACCAGCACCACCAAGAGCGGCACCAATTGTAGCTCCGGTATTACCGCCCATGTTTTTACCAATTGCAGTACCTGCAACACTACCTAATGCACTAGCTGCAGCAACGCGTGTTGTACTATCTGCATTTGCAGACACAGTGAACATAGAAGCAGTTGCTAGAGTGGCTGTCATTAAAAGAGTATTCAGTTTCATAGTTCACTCCATGTCCTTCATAAACGCGAGGACTTTTCTTAATCATGTCGATGGCAGTAAATGTAACAAAACTATTCGCTATAAATATGGAGAGCTTTCTCTTTATTTGGTGATTTGAGTGTCTAGTTTGTATAAGTTTTATTAATATTGTGAAAAAAATGGTCGAATGCAGAAAATCTGTACGACTTTGTGGAGAAAGGTAGGAGTGATGAAGTTCACACTTTGATATTTAGGGTCATTGATAGGCCAAAAAACAATATATATGTCATTTCAGACCCATTATCGGTACACTAGCCCCATTATTTTGAATTTTGGCATATCCGTGAAAGTTTAGCGGTAGAGCCTGTGTATTGAGATTTTTTGAAAAATGAAAGAATCGTTACGTTTACGATTAGATCAGCTCTCTGACCGTCACGAAGAATTAAATGCATTACTCGCAGATGTAGAAGTCATTTCAGACAATAAACGTTTCCGTCAGTTGTCACGTGAGCATAGTGATTTATCTGAAATCACTGAAGTTTGGAAAAAATACCGTCAAGCAGAAGAAGATATTGAAACTGCTGAAGTGATGATGACGGATCCAGATTTCAAAGAAATGGCCGTTGAAGAAATTAAAGAAAATAAAGCTTTGATTGGTCAGCTTGAAGCAGACTTAAACATTCTGATGATTCCAAAAGATCCGAATGATGCGAACTCTGCCTATTTAGAAATCCGTGCCGGAACGGGTGGTGACGAAGCTGCCATTTTCTCGGGTGACTTGTATCGAATGTACAGTAAATATGCTGAATCACAAGGTTGGCGTATTGAAGTGTTGTCTGAAAATGACGGCGAACATGGCGGTTATAAAGAAGTAATTTGCCTCATCAATGGTGAAGGCGTATATGGCCGCTTAAAATTTGAAAGTGGTGCGCATCGTGTACAGCGTGTTCCTGCAACTGAGTCACAAGGTCGTGTGCATACTTCGGCATGTACTGTTGCGATTTTGCCGGAAATTGATGTAGACACCAGTGTAGAAATTAATCCTTCAGAACTACGTATTGATACCTATCGTGCATCAGGTGCGGGTGGTCAGCACATTAACAAAACTGACTCTGCTGTACGTATTACCCATATTCCAACGGGTACAGTTGTAGAATGTCAGGACGAACGTTCACAACATAAAAACAAAGCCAAAGCGATGGCGCTATTGGTTTCTCGTTTAGAAAATGCTAAACGCGCAGCGGCAGATGCAGCGACGTCTGAAATGCGTCGTGACTTGGTAGGTTCTGGTGACCGTTCTGAGCGTATTCGTACCTATAACTATCCACAAGGTCGTATGACTGATCATCGTATTAACTTAACACTGTATAAGTTAGATGCAGTGATGGAAGGTGATTTGACTGAATTGCTAGATAGTTTGCATCGTGAATATCAAGCCGATCAGTTGGCATTATTAGCACAGCAGAATGGTGGCTAATGAATATTGCACAGGCTTTGGCCTATCGTGGTGAACCTGAAAGTTATGAACGTCAGGAAAATGCGTGGTTGTTAGAGCACATCACCAAGATTGATTCTTTTGATTTAATCATGAAAAAGGATCAAGAATTGACGGCAGAACAAGAACAACTGTATGTCGACAGTCTTGATCGTATTACCGCAGGTGAGCCTTTGGCTTATGTCACAGGTTCTCAGCCATTTTGGACGCTAGATTTAAAAGTGACTAAAGATACTTTGGTACCACGTCCTGATACCGAAGTGCTCGTTGAAACTGTACTCCGTTTAGAACTTCCTGAAGATGCTCGTGTGGTGGATTTAGGAACAGGAACTGGCGCTGTAGCCTTGTCATTAGCCAGTGAACGTCCAGAGTGGTCAATTGTAGCTTCGGATATTTACGAACCTACCTTGGAAGTTGCTGAGTTTAATGCCAAAAAGCATGATCTTGAACATGTGCAGTTTGTCTTAGGTTCTTGGTTGAAACCTTTTGGACGTGCTTTCTTTGATGTAATTGTGTCAAATCCGCCGTATATCGATGTTGATGATGTACACATGAAGGATTTGGCGACAGAGCCTGAACGTGCTTTGGTTGCAGACAATCATGGACTTGCAGATCTTGAACAAATCATTCTTCAAGCCAAAAAACATTTAACCGTGAATGGTTGGGTGGTGCTCGAACATGGTTATGACCAAGGGGAAGCAGTCAGACATTTGTTCTTACAGGCTGGATATCGAAATGTTCGGACTGTAAAAGATTATGGTGGTAATGACCGTGTCAGTTTAGGTCAGTGGCAACATTGATTTGGTATTAGAGATAGTCAGAAATAAAGCGCATTGAATGCGCTTTATTTTTTTGTTTTTCAATGCACATGTGAGCATTTGTATGCGTGCATTTGCAAGTGTAGAAAATAGGTTTACTTCACCACATCTCGCCAACGTAATAGATATTGTTCTAGATATTTCATCAGGCTATCGGTGATTTTCCCTAAGAGCGCCAATAGAATAATGGCAATAATTACGATATCTGGACGTGAGGTTTCACGACCATCACTGAGCAAATAGCCAATACCTTGCGTGGCTGCAATCAACTCTGCTGCAATCATAAACATCCACGCCAAACTTAAACTATTGCGTAAGCCTGTAAGTATACCCGGTGATGCTGCAGGTAAAATAATCTCACGAATCTGTCTCAAATATTTCAAACGATAAACTTGAGCAACTTCAATGAGTTTTCGGTCTACACCTTGAATAGCTGCAACGGTATTGGTATAGGTCGGGAAAAAAGCACCTATGGCAATGAGGGTGATTTTTGAAGATTCATCAATACCTAACCATAAGAGCAGTAAGGGAATCCATGCCAAACTGGGGATGGATTTAATCGCTGAAAATGTGGGTTCTAAAAATGCTTCGGCTTGTTTGTTTAAACCGACCAAGAGTGCAAATATCAGAGCAAGTCCGCTACCAATAAAAAAGCCTAAAAATACCCGCCAAGTACTGGTCCAGATATGCTGCCAAAGTTCACCTTCAGATAACTCTATAAAGGACTGCCAAAGACTACTTGGAGCAGGGAGTAGATAGGGTTCGATAACACCATTTTTGACCAATATTTCGCATAGCAGCAATAAAACCACTGGAAGAGTTAGACCTTTTAAAATCAAGATCAACTTGGGTTTTATATGGTTTGATGAATCGGAAGCGGTCGAAACCGCTGTATCGATTTTGGGTTGAGTCACTGATGATGACATGTTATTTCACAACCTTTTTCGCATAACGTGCATCAAAAAGTTGGTCAATGACTTGATTGACATTGGTTCCTTTACGAACTAAATCTTCCTCAGTCAAAATCGTGCCAGATTTCTTTAAGGCCGCAATGTGTTTAGCTGTTGGGATATTTTGCTCAAAGTTGGTACGACTCAACTGCAGCTTGGCAACAGCCAATGGAAGCTTGGACTCACGTGCCAATAATTCGGCTAATTTATCTGGATTGGCTTTGGCCCATTGACGTGCTTGTTCATAGGCTTTAATCACAGCTTCAACGGCTTCAGGACTTTGCTGGCTAAATTGTTGTTTGGTACTTAAAACGCTATAGCTGTTAAAACCCACATTTCGATACAGCAAACGCGTGCCTGATTGTACCTGTGCCGATGCCATGAGAGGATCTAATCCCGCCCATGCATCGACTTGACCACGTTCTAAAGCCGTTTTGCCATCGGGATGTTGTAAATGTACCAATTGCACATCACGTTTATTGAGGCCGACTGTTTCTAAAGACTGCAAAGTAAATAGGAACGGATCGGTTCCTTTGGTCGCTGCAATTTTTTTGCCTTTGAGGTCTTTCAGACTTTTAATCGGAGAGTTTTTTGCCACAACCAATGCTGTCCATTCAGGCTGTGATTGGATGTATACGGTTTTAATCGGACTGCCATTGGCGCGACTCAAAACGGCTGCTAGTCCTGCCGTTGAGGCAAAATCCACACTGCCACTATTCAGATATTCGAGTGAGCGATTACTGCCTTGGCTAAAGACCCATTTAATTTGTGTCTTGGGTAAAGCTTTTTCTAAGAGTTTTTGTTCCTTTACCACTAAACTGGTCGGTGCATAGTAGGCATAATCCAGTTTAAGTGTCGAAGGAATAGCAGCAAAGATAGAGCTACTGAGTAGGCTGAACGTCAGCGTAGAAAAAATTAGTTTTGAGCTTTTAAATAGGGAAGTCATATCGTTCACAAACAAGTGTTGAATTATGAGCACATAGATACGACGGAAATATTTCAGAAACAAAACAGAATAAATGCTAAGAATAATAGAAAACGAGATAAGCTTATAAATCAAATATAAGTATTTGATATAAAATATTTTATTGAATTTAATTGTGCTGAAATTTTTTTATATAAATTAATGTGTAAGCTTGCATGAAAAATGCTTAGATATTTTAGTGTAATGAATATTCAAAAATTATTGTGAATTATAGACTTCAAATAATCTTTCCAATAAAAAAGCAGCTTTCGCTGCTTTTTATATGTGATGAATACTTACATTGGGTAGTCTTGTAAGCTATCGAAAACTTCAACTTGTTCTAAAGCTGATGTTTCTACTGCAAGACAGTAAGCAATAATTTTTGCAGTTGCATTGACTAAATTTTCATCTTTTAGATTTGCACCTGCTTGAATTGCTTCAATGTCATTTGCTTGGATATCCAGTGCATGAGCAACTTCAACTGCATTTTCAGTGCTAAAAAATTGTGAGATCAAATTTTGCAAATCAATATCTGCGACAGTTTTAAGCTGTTCATGAAACAGTTCATCAATTGCGTCAATCTGAGTGAAAAGAGAATCTGAAAAGTTTTGAACAAGTTGTTGTTCAAGAACATCAATCATCTTAAGCATAGGAAAGCCTTTCAAGGAGATGCAGGAGAATTGGAAAATAAATAAGCAAAGTGCTTTAAATTGAGTGAAAAATAACCTAATTAGACTAAAGTAGCAATCGTTCAAGGATGAATGGTCAGTCTATTTATTGAATATTTTTAAGTTATTGATTTTCTATTAATTAGATGAATATTCAATTTATAAATAGCGAATATCAAATTTTAGGCCTTGAATTCAGGCGCATTATTTTGTCGATACGCACCGGGACTGACGCCTGTCCATTTTTTAAATGCCCGATGAAAAGCACTCGGATCATGAAAATTTAGTTCTTCACTGATATCTTGCAAACTTTTATCGGTATGAGTTAAAAAATCGATGGCAGTATCACGTCGGATATCATTTTTGAGTTGTTGATAACTCACACCTTCACTTTTAAGACGGCGATGCATTGTGGCTTCCGACATATTCATTTTGACTGCCAACTCATAAAACTCTAACCATTCGGCAGGAGAAACGTCTAACAGTTGTTTACGAATTTGGCTGCTGAGTGCATACGGGTTTTTAAAGCGTACCAAGAGGTTTTCAGGTGTTTGTTGTAGGAATTGATACCACGAACGTGTATCTTGTTTGATTGGCAGGGTTAGGTAACTGGCATCTAGCTGAATATAGTTTTGACTGGCTTGGTAATGAATATTTTCACAGAAGCGAACTTTATAGTCGTGATCATCAAGCGGTGCATCACATTTAAATTGGATTTGGTTTAATAAAATCCGTTGTCCACTTAGCCAGCACAGTAGCGTGTGGATGAGCATCAAATATGTTGCATAGCTGAACATGCGTTTAGGCGCTTGTTGGTCATAGATCACGATATAAGCAAAGTGATCTTCAATGGTTAAATCACTATGCAAGTCATCTAAAACCAGATTTAAAAATTGTAGGATTTGCTTAAGTGCATCCCCCAAGGTGCTGTTATGCATGACCATTTTCGAAAGTAGTTTAAAACTACCACGTCGCATGGCATGCCGATCCATGCCAAAAAATTCATCATCCATCACATCTGCAAGATGAGTCCATAAAGCCGCATATTGAGAAACAGAAACTCTGGTTTTACGCGATAGCAGTAACTCAGAGGGAATACCCGCCTTTTGTAAAATAGCAGAAATATCAAATTGCTTTTTTTGCGCATCGTGTAATGCTTCATGCACCAAGTCGATTGAAATCGTCCCTTTGCTGTATTCGAGTCCATGCTTCGGCATATGTGCGGATAGGTCCTTGTTCAGAATTGTCCAAATACATCAGAAAAGATGCAACATTTGGAAATTGTACTGAATAAATTCTCTGTTTACTCTGCATCTTAAGTCGAATTTAAAACAAGACATCGTAAATAGGGAATTGATATGGACATTAAAGGAAAAGTTTTTGTTGTGACTGGTGGTGCATCAGGACTAGGCGCTGCGACAGCAACACATCTGATTGGCCTGGGTGCAAAAGTGATTATTGTGGATATGAATCATGAGCATGGCGAAGCGATGCAACGTCAACTGGGTGATCATGCCAAATTTGTTCAATTGGATGTCACTGATGAACAAGCGGTCGGCGCTTTCTTTGCACAAGTTGAAGCGGAATTTGGTCAACTTAATGGCTTAGTGAACTGTGCAGGTATCGCACCTTCTGCAAAAGTTTTAGGTCGTGACGGATTACATGATTTGGCGATGTTCCAAAAAGTATTAAATATTAATGTTTCAGGCACATTCAATATGCTGCGCTATGCGGCACAACTGATTGCTAAATATGAATTAAAAGCAGGTGAAGAAGAGCGTGGCGTGATAGTGAATACTGCGTCGGTTGCGGCTTTCGATGGTCAAATTGGTCAGTCGGCTTATGCAGCATCAAAAGGGGCAGTGGTTGCAATGACATTACCTCTTGCACGTGAGCTTGCACGTGAATCAATCCGTGTGATGACCATTGCTCCGGGTATTATGGAAACGCCGATGCTCAAAGGCTTAGCACAAAATGTACAAGATGCTTTGGGGCAAATGGTGCCTTTCCCACCACGTTTAGCAAAACCACAAGAGTTTGCAAAATTAGTGACGCATATTTTTGAAAATGCCTATCTCAATGGCGAAGTGATTCGTCTTGATGGCGCGATTCGTATGCAGCCTAAATAGTTATTTATTAAAACTGCTTATTCTGGCTTCTACGACGGAGTCTGATCGAGAATAACTTCGTTGACAGTAGCTCATCTCGTTACTTTTGTTTCGGCAAAAGTAACCAAAACCATTGTCATTTGCAAAACTCGTCATCAAGTATTTATTGATTTACAGATTACACAAACATTAGAGATTAATGGCGTCCTGCCTCAGACAGTTGCAAATGACGTCGTCGTGTATCCAACTTTGCTTTATACAGCCAAAGTATTTTTAATTCCGCAGTTATCCAAAATTTAAAGCTATACGCGCTATAAAAGATTTAGAAAAGGAAGTCTCATGATTTTAAATGATGAACAAAAAATGGTTCAGGACATGATGCGAAGCTATTCGCAAGAAAAACTGAAACCAACGGCAGCAGAGCGTGACAAAACGGCAGCATTTCCTGCACAAGAGCTAAAGGAACTTGGTGAGCTAGGTGCTTTAGGCATGACGGTTTCGGATGAATGGGGTGGTGCAGGTTTAGACTATGTGTCTTTGGTTGTTGCCTTAGAAGAAATTGCTGCTGGCGATGGTGCGATTTCCACAATTGTTAGCGTACAAAACTCACTGCCATGTGGCATCACGCAGCGTTATGGTACAGAAGCACAAAAAGAAAAATACTTAAAAAAATTAGCCACAGGCGAATGGTTGGGATGTTTTTGCTTAACAGAACCACAAGTGGGTTCAGATGCGAGTGCGTTGGAATGTAAAGCGGAGCGTGATGGTGACGAGTGGGTGTTAAATGGCACCAAGCAATTTATTACCACAGGAAAACATGCCCAAGTAGCCTTGGTTTTTGCGGTAACGGATAAGTCTGCAGGTAAAAAAGGGATTTCGTGCTTTTTAGTACCAACGGATGCGCCGGGTTATATCGTAACGCGTTTAGAAGACAAAATGGGTCAGCATTGTTCCGATACAGCAACGATTGTTTTAGATGACTGTCGTATTCCTACAGACAGTCTTTTAGGCCAAGAGGGTGAAGGCTATAAAATTGCCTTATCGAACTTAGAGTCAGGTCGAATTGGTATTGCAGCACAGTCTGTGGGTATGGCCCGTGCGGCATTAGATGCAGCCGTTGAATATGCCAATGAACGCAAGGCATTCGGCGTAGAGATTGTACAGCATCAGGCCGTGGCATTTCGCCTCGCGGATATGGCTACCCAAATTGAGGCGGCTCGCCAATTGATTTTCCATGCAGCGACGTTAAAAGATGCAGGTTTTCCATGTTTAAAAGAAGCCTCGATGGCGAAACTTTTTGCATCGACGATGGCTGAACGGGTGTGTTCAGATGCGATTCAGATTCATGGGGGCTATGGTTATGTATCTGATTTCCCAGTAGAACGAATTTATCGTGATGTGCGTGTCAGTCAAATCTATGAAGGTGCATCGGACATTCAGCGGCTGGTGATTGCACGTGAAGTCACCAAAGGGTGAAAGGTTAAAAAATAGACTTTAGTCGATGTTCAAACCCTGCAATGGCGTTGATGGTTATGGAAATTGCAGGGCACATCCAAACATGGTTATCTAGGTATAGACAGTCTAAGAATAGGTAATTTACGAATAGATTGTCGAAGAGTATAAGTTTCAAAACTAAAAAACCGACATTGCAATCGGTGTATAGAAAAGCAGTAAAAGCGGATGTGGCAAAGGAATCGTCACTAGTACGCAGCGGTACAACAACAAGATCAATAAACCTCAAAGTCTTGCACTTTGAATCATAGAGAACAG
Source organism: Acinetobacter sp. YH12142 (assembly GCF_013418435.1). Taxonomy (NCBI): domain Bacteria; kingdom Pseudomonadati; phylum Pseudomonadota; class Gammaproteobacteria; order Moraxellales; family Moraxellaceae; genus Acinetobacter; species Acinetobacter sp. YH12142. The sequence continues at coordinate 35,441 of NZ_VPCB01000015.1, forward strand.
GATAGGAATTGTCGTCATGAAGACACTAGAACAAGCATATCGTGATTTTAATTTTGAAAAAATGGTTGCAGAACAATTGGTCGGTACGCCAAGTTCAATCAATGCTTATGATGAATGTTGTGGGCGCTATGTTGGGCAAAATCGAACTGCACTGATCTGGGAAGGTAAAAATGGTGAATCTGAACAATGGACTTTTGAGCAATTAGATTTAGCTTCGGCACAATTGGCGAATTATTATCAGCGCATTGGGCTAAAAGCAGGTGATTGCATTGCAGGTCTATTACCCCGTACTGCAGAGTTATTGATTACTATTTTGGCAACATGGCGTATAGGGGCAATTTATCAGCCTTTGTTTACGGCATTTGAGTCCAAAGCGATTGAGCATCGGGTGCAAACTGCGGGAACAAAGCTGATTGTAACCAACACTGAGCAACGATCAAAACTTAATCACATTGATTTACCGCATATTTTAAACGTACATGCCGATCAAGCAATTCAAACAGATCCTGACTTTTGGTCAGAGTTGCAATTGCATGACGCCACATTTAACTCAGTTCCCCGTTCATTTGACGATGAATTTTTAATGATGTTTACATCGGGAACGACCGGTTTAGCCAAGTCTGTACCTGTGCCACACAAAGCGTTATTGGCATTTAAAGGGTATATGACACATGCGGTTGATTTGCGTGATGAAGATTCATTTTGGAATTTGGCAGATCCGGGTTGGGCTTATGGTTTGTACTATGGAATTGCAGGGCCATTAAGTTTAGGACACAGCATTATTATGGATGAACGGGCTTTTAGTGTTGATCATGCACTTCAAGTCATCAAAAAATATAAAGTCAGTAATTTGACTGGTTCACCAACGGCTTTTCGTATGTTCTTTGGCTTCAAAGAAAAATTTGACGCATCCATAAAATCACATTTACGGGTTGTGAGTAGCGCAGGTGAGCCGCTAACGCCTGAAGTGATTCAATGGTTTAATCACGACTTAAACGTCAATATTTATGACCAATATGGACAAACGGAACTTGGAATGGTGATTGCAAATCATCATGCTTTAGAACACTACAAAAAAGTGGGTTCAGCCGGTTTTGCTATACCGGGCCATCGTTTCGCGGTGCTTAATAAAGACTATCAAGAAATTGAACGTGGTGGCATTGGAACATTGGCATTAGATTGGTCGCAATCTCCACTGATGTGGTTCACAGGCTATGGTGGCAATAACCGTAAAGCCTTTGTCGGGAACTACTATTTAACCGGTGATACCGTTCGTTTAAACGAAGAAGGCGGCATTGATTTTGTGGGTCGTGCTGACGATGTCATTACAACGTCAGGCTATCGTGTAGGACCTTTCGATGTGGAAAGCACATTATTAGAGTGCGAAGAGGTTTTAGAATCGGCAGTTGTCGGTAAGCCTGATCCTGAGCGTACAGAATTGGTCAAAGCTTTTGTGGTATTGAAACCACAATATCAAGCAAGTTCAGAACTCATGGATAAGCTACAAGCCTATGTGCGATCTCGTTTATCCAAGCATGCTTATCCAAAAGAAATTGAATTTGTAGATGGGTTGCCTAAAACATCGAGTGGAAAAATCCAACGTAATCTGTTGAAACAACAAGAAGTGGCCAAAGCGCAATTAATGCAAAAGGTCAGTTAAGTTTAGGCTGAGATGGATTAAAGGAAAGGCTGCGTACATGCAGCCTTTTTTCGATTTGCTTATCTGAAGTTGGATAATAATTATTTTTGATTTGGCAATTTTAATGCTGAGACATCGGTAAATGTTTTGGAAAGCTCATGAGGCAAAGCAGTGCAGAAATAAGTGCACAAGCAAACATGATTGTGACTAAACCTAAGCTGCCAAAATTACTAAATTTACCGGTTAAAGTTGTAATGATCGCACCAAAGCCAAATTGTAAAGCACCTAATAATGCAGATGCTGTGCCAGCATTTTTATGCTGAAACATAAGAGCCAACTGGCTGCCGGTAGGCATAATGAAACCTAATAGTGCAACGGCAATAAATAGTGCGCTACAGAAGAATATTAGATTTGAATAGCCTAAGCATATCGCAAGGAGCAGTATAGCCATGATGAGTAAGAAACTGCTGTTCATGATTTTATAGGCATTCAGTGGTCCAAATTTTTCATGCACTTTGGGGTTAAAGATTGCAGCAGCAATTAAACCAAATGCATTGAATGCAAAGAGCAGGCTAAATTGGGTAGAACTTAGCTGATACTCACTGATAAATACACTGGCTGAACCAGCGATATAAGCAAAGAAGCCAGCTTGCGCAATACACAGTGTCAGTGAGTAAATGATGAACTTACGATCCCTGATAATTTGCCCATATAATTTGATGGTTTGTGAAAGCTTGAATTGTTGGCGCATTTCCACTTGACGTGTTTCAGGGAGTAGCATTGCAACGGCTGCCAATACAATCGCGGCATATACGGCTAAAAAAATAAAAATATTTCGCCATGAACCTAAAGCCTGCAAGCCATCACCAATTAGAGGTGCAGCCACCAATGAAAGGCCTAATATCGCCAAAACCATTGACATCATTTTGCCCATTGCGGGGCCTTGAAACTGATCTTTGATGATGGCAAACGCAATCACCATCCCAATTGAACCACCTAAACCTTGAATAAACCGAATCCATTGTAATTGTTCAACGCTTTGTGCAAATGCGCAGCCGATTGAGCCTAAAATATAAATTCCTAAACCTAAGTAAATAAGCGGCTTACGGCCAAATTTATCCGAGAGTGGGTCATACATCAGCTGGCCAAGCATTAAACCCACAAAAAATGTCATCAAACTCAGTTGGATCGCACCTTCGCTACTCCCTAAAGATGTTGCCATAGCGGGAATGCTTGGTAGGTACATATCAATACCTATCGGGCCGATGGTTGCGAGTAATGCAATGAGTATGAGCATTGCACGTGTATTTGATGCTGTCATAATGTGGTCGGATCTTGTGAAAAGCGGCGCATTATGAAACCTATTGGTTCCCTAAGTTAAGGAGAGCAGCATTGGCAAAACTAGGCCGTCCTTTGGTCATGTCGGCAGAACAGCGGCGTGCAGAAATCTTTTCTATTGCAGAACAACTCTTTGGTGAGAAGGGCTTTGAAAATGTCACCATGTCTGAAATTGCGACCGCAGCAGGTATGTCTAAAAAAACGCTATATGTGTATTTTTCTGATAAACGTGAACTGCTTATTTCATTGGTTGAGTCGTCCTATATCTGGACTGAAGATGCTTTTGATGCCAATAGTTTAGATCGTGTGTTGGCCTTGCAGAATCAGTTGAAGAAAATCGCTGAGCATGTCCTGTCCGAGCGGCATATTAAGTTGTGCCGACTGGCGATCGCAGAGCGTGTTGGTGTTGATGGAATAAGTGATACTTTTTATGAAAAAGGTATCGCCAAAAGCCGAGATCATTTGATTCATACTGTGAGTCATATTCCAAGTGCCCAATTTGTATTGAACTTAAATGCAGATATCATGGCGGATATGTTATTTGGTGCAACCATTTCGAAGCCTTTCGTCGATTTACTATTTTTAAATCAGCAGATCGATATGCAGCAGGTAAATACGGCAATTGAACAAAGTATTCAGGCTTTGTTTAAAATGTGAATGCCTAAATTTTCATAGCAAAATTGAATATTTATTTTCGTCCTTATCTTTGGATTGCTCGTTATAATGGCCTCGGTTTTATGTTTTAAATGAGATAGCAGAACATGGATGCACAGCTCGATCTAGATTCAGACATGGAATTAAGTGATGATGAAATGCATCTATACAGCCGTCAAATATTGCTTGATGGTTGGGACATCGATGCGCAAGAGAAGCTAAAACTTGCCAATGTACTCATCGTAGGGTGTGGTGGAATTGGTTGTACTACAGCCGAATTATTGGCACGTGCAGGCGTTGGCCAAATCACTTTGATCGATGCAGATCGCATTGAAATCAGTAATTTGCAACGACAAATCGCGTATATCGAACACGATGTAGGTTTTTATAAAGCTGAAATTTTGGCTAAACGTTTACAAACGATTAACCCGTATATCCGTGTGCAAAGCTATACCTCAAAATTAGATGAAAGCAATGCAAAGGCATTGATTTCACAGCAAGATTTGGTTCTCGACGGTTGTGATAATTTCAGCACGCGTTATTTGGTCAATGCAAGCTGCGTAGAAAATAATGTGGCGCTGATTAGTGCTTCAGCGATTGGTTTCCAAGGGCAACTGTTTATGGTCGAAGGAAACGCGGCATGTTATGAATGTCTATTTCCAAAAGAACAGCATGCCAATGAAAGTTTGCGCTGTGCAGACTCGGGTGTGCTTGCAACCACACCAAATGTTATGGCAAGTTTGCAAGCTCATCATGCTTTGCTTTATTTGGGTTTAGGAAAGACAGTATTGAAACAAAAACTTTTGTTGTGGGATGGTCTGTCAATGAAACAAAAAATTCTCGCTTTTGAAATAGATCCCGATTGTCCAATCTGTCAGGCAAGATAAAGCAGCAAGCCCTTATTTTTTTGCTACACTCACGTTAATTATTTTTTTCTAAGACATTATGAAAAACAATATCTGGTTAGATGGAATTCGCTCGGTTGCCCGCATGGGTGAGACCGCTGTCGTTGCGGCAAAAGCCGGCTTTAAATATGCAACTGAAAAACCAAGTAACGCAAAATTAATGCGTGAAACTTTTGAATCACTAGGTTCAACCTATATTAAATTGGGTCAATTTATTGCCAGTACACCTTCTTTATTTCCGCGTGAATATGTCGAAGAGTTCCAAGGCTGTTTAGATCAGACACCGTCATTGCCGTTTAGTTATGTGCAGCAGGTATTGGCTTCAGAATTTGCTGGTCGTAATTTAGATGAAATATTTGCTTCAATTGATGAAAAGCCTTTGGCTTCTGCATCGATTGCACAGGTGCATGCCGCTAAATTGGTCACTGGTGAAAATGTTGTTATTAAGGTGCAAAAACCGGGTGTCGAGACGATTCTCTATACAGATTTAAACGTCTTACATTGGGCTACTAAACTGGTCGAAAAAGCTGTACCCAAAGTCAAATTTGCTTCACTTGCAGATATCGTTGAAGAAATTAAAGTTCGCATGGTACGTGAGGTGGACTTTATTGAAGAAGCTCAAAATCTTGACGACTTTGTGAATTATCTGAACGTAACTCAAAACAAAGCCGCAACAGCACCAAAGGTTTATCACCAATATTCAACACGTCGTGTCTTAACCATGGAACGTTTATACGGCGTGCCATTGACCGATTTTGACGTGGTCAAGAAAGTCGCTAAAGATCCATCGCAAGTTTTGGTGACAGCGATGAATACATGGTTTGGCAGCTTGATGTTATGTAACAGTTTCCATGCAGACTTACATGCAGGCAACCTGATGCTGCTAGAAGATGGTCGAGTAGGCTTCATCGATTTTGGTATCGTGGGCCAGTTGAAACCTGAAGTGTGGACAGCATGTATTGCGTTTATGGATGCCCTACAAAAAACTGACTACAACTTGATGGCTGAAAACATGCTGAAAATGGGCATGACGGCTGTCAAAATTGACACACAAGTCTTAGCTGCCGATTTAGAGCGTTTATTTAGCGGTGTGCTTTTGGCTGATCCACAGGAATTATTAACCTCAAATCCTGCCGATTTGAATGACATCATGATGGATATGGTACAAGTCGGAGAGCGTCATGGTATTCGCTTCCCACGTGACTTCGCTTTATTATTCAAACAAATGTTGTACTTTGACCGCTTTATGCGCATCCTTGCGCCATATACTGATATTTATGCAGACCAGCGTATTCAAATGGTGCAGACTATGGACCCTAATTTATTGTTGAAGCAATAATTTAGCCGCAAGATATAAATAAAACCCTCCTTCTTTAACAGGAGGATTTTATCGATGTTTAAGATTTTAATTTGAGTGTAAGAATGGACGCAATTATCATTGAAGGTTTGAAAGTTGAGACCGTCATCGGCTGTTTCAATTGGGAGCGTCAGATTATTCAGCCTTTGATGCTCGACCTCAATATTCAAACCAGTTTAGCGCAGGCGGCTCAGTCAGATGAGCTTGAAGATACCTTGAATTATGCTGAAATTTGCGAAATATCAGCCAAAGTCATTCAAACTGCTCAACCTAAATTGATCGAACATGCAGCAAAACTGGTGATTGATGCACTTTTCGCTACCTATGACAGTATTGAATCTATTATGATTACCATCCGGAAGCCTGCCATTATCGCGCAAGCCAATTCTGTAGGAATTCGTCTTGAACGCCACCGAAACGATTTTCGCCCTAGCTCTGGCGAGTAATTTCAATCCCAAACCGCATTTTCAACTGGCTTTACGTCAAATTCAGGCTTTGGGTCATGCTGAATTTTCCAAAATTTATGTGATTCCTTGTCGTGATGGCATTGGGGCGGATTATTGGAATGCAGCTTGTTTGGTGAAAAGCAGTTTATCTGTAGATGAAATCAGCACCTTACTGAAAAAAATGGAAGCAGACTCAGGTCGTGTTCGTCCGTCTCATAATATCGCTTTGGATCTAGATCTGATCGCGTGGGGCGAAGGCTTAGCGCACATGCAATTTAATCCGAAAAAACTGCCATTAGCACTCGATGTTAAAATTCCAATGTTCGACATTTGGAAAAATGAGATGTTTGAACATCCAGCACATCAATTTCCTATGGTGAGTTGTCAAAAAGTTTTAGTGGATTGAGTGAATGAAACGGAATGCTTTCAAAACTCATGACGTATATTTCAAATGTCCCTAAATATCCCAAGTAGACAATAACAAAAATATTCAAATCCTGTCATGGTATGCGCTAGCGTATAGGCTGTCGCAGGATTACATTATCTTTTTAGCTTCAAAATAATGATATGAACTGGACGGATCTGATTCAGCACTATGGCTATATTGCGATTTTTATTGGCACATAGTTTGAAGGAGAAACAGTGCTGATGATTGGCGCCTATGCCATCCATCAACACATACTTCATTTTCCAATGTTGATTGCGGTGGCGATGTTGGGCAGTTTTATTGGCGATCAGTTTTATTATCAAATGGGCGCTCGCTATGGGCAAAAACTTATCCAGTCGAATGCAGAATTTGCACAAAAATTCGATCGTGCGAGCCAGTTTATTGAACGTTATCCTATTTTGACCATTTTATTTATGCGCTTTGCTTGGGGCTTTAGAACCATTTTACCTATTGTTGTAGGTGTGCGTGCTTATCCTGTTTGGAAATATGTGCTGATTAATTTGGTCGCCTGTTTTATTTGGGCGATGTTGGTCGCTACGATTGGCTTTCAAATGAGTCATTATTTACATCTGTTTTGGGCGAAAATGTTGTCTTATCATCAAGATATTTACATCGTTATTGCCGTTATTTTATGTATCGTATTCTTCCGTGTGCTCTATACGGTGTTGAAGTGGTGGCGTAAGCATCATCAACATTGATAAAGTGAACGTGGCTGATCTGATAAAATCGTCAAAACATAATCAAAAGATTTAAAGGGATATTTAGTGAGCGCAATATGGGCTTAGGTTATGGTGCGGGTGCGGGAGGTTTCCTTATTATTTGCTTTGCGATTTTGGTGCTATTTATTGTCATTGCGATTTGGTTGAGTTGGAATAATTGGTATAAAAAGCAAAAAAATCGACCATATAAAGTAAATGCGGTACTTAAAATTGGTTTATCTGGCGTATTGTTTTTCCCTTTATTTGTTGCAGTAACGCTGGGATTGTTCGTGATTTCAGGTCTTCGTTCTGACTATGCAGAGTGGCAGCATCAAAAGAAAATTCATATACAGTTGCAGGAACCCTTAAACTTTGGAGAGGTTGTACTGCCTGAAGGCACGTGGATTAACCGATCATTTGAAACCGACTATACTCTGGAACAGATGACTGATATTCGTCAAGGTCTGACTTCGGCTCGTTTTCCACAGCCGATTCAAATAGCTGGATTTGATGTTATTGCATTTGAGCTGCATCGCCATTTATTGCTGGAATTGGCACATGATCATACTGTTGTGATTAATAACCAAAAGGAAATTTGTCCGGCTGGATGGCTGCTTGAGTTAGGTGGAGCTGGTTATCCGTCCACTGCACAACGTTATAGTTTGAATTTTGATTGGTTTACACCAAGTCGATGGCAGCCTATAAACTGTTTTGATGGCGAAGGAATTATTGTATTAGAGTCAAAACATTACTTATGAAAAAGCCTGCATCATTGCAGGCTTTTTGTTCACTATTTATAAAACTTAGCGACAATCATTAGAAAATCATTAAATGTAATAACTGGTTTTGGTCATCAGCTTAGAAATACCAGTCATGGCAATACGAACTGGAACAGGAAGGTCTACACCACCTGCATTGAGTGCTGTATCACGGTGATGAAGTTCATCTTCATTCATTTGCACTAAGATTTTACGTGAACGTTCGTCTTGCTCTGGCAATTGTCGAATATGGTCTTCTAAATGCAGACTCACCTGACGTTCAGTTTCAGCGACAAAACCTAGGCTGTATTTATCACCGGCAATACCTGCCAATGCACCCATCCCAAAAGAAAGGCCGTACCAAACTGGGTTGAGCAGGCTAGTATGGCTGTCTAATTCTTTTAAGCGGTCTTCACACCATGCTAGATGGTCTTGTTCTTCAATCGCTGCTTGTTCCATTTCGCGGCGTACATTAGGCAGTTTCGCGGTCATTGCTTGTCCATGATATAAGGCTTGAGCGCAGACCTCACCGCTGTGATTAACACGCATTAAACCTGCAACATGACGTGCTTCGCTGACTGCAAGTTGAGTCTTTTCAGCAACAGACGGATTTTCACGGTGTGCAGCCGTTGCTCCTGGTACCAAACTACGTAAGGCCTGATCAAATGAGTGAATAAGTTTGTCGACACCTGTAAATTGACGCATGGATTAATCCTCCAGAGAGACTTGCGTAGTTTTAAGCAAAGGTTTGATGCGTAATAGCAGCCAAATACAAAAGATTGCACTGAGCACTGCAGTTATACAAAAAAGTATTTTAATATCAATCTTTAAAACACTCAGAATGATAATTGAAAATATAGCAGAAGATACCATAAATACCGCATTTAAAATGTTGTTTGCGGCAACGACTCGCGCACGATGTGAGCGTGGAGAGTAAGCTTGCATCATTGCATAGAGCGGAACGATGTAAAAACCACCACTAATACCCAATAAAGTCACGGCAATCATGACATGGTAATAGCCCCAACCTTGATGAAAAACTTCTGAAAGGGTAATAAGTGGGCCAGTTTGAGTCGGGACAAGCGTTAAACTAAATGCTAAATACAGTGCAAATACCGTTAAACCTACAGCACCGATGGGAACCATCTTAATATTAACTTGAGTTCCGCCCAATTTACGACAAAGCAATGAACCCACGCCCACACCCACAGAGAAAAAGGTTAATAGTAGGCTAACGACATTTTCGGAGGCATGTAGGTTTTGCTGGGTCATTTGTGGAATTTGGGTGAGGTAGGTTGCACCATAAAACCAATACCACGAGTTCCCCAATAAAATGGTAAAAATCAGCGGCAAACTTTTGGCATATTTCATCGTTTGGTAACTGGTACGGAAAAAGTTCCAATCGATTTTTAAATCAGGTGTAGTGACATTTTGCTTAAGAATAAAACGACTGGTGATATAACCTAAAATGGCGATGGTCATTACTGTCAGGCTGATCCACATTAAATTGCCTTGAGATGAAGCAATCACGGCACCACCCAAAATCATCCCGAATAAAATTGCCATGGATGTTGCCGATTGGAAGAGCGCATTGCCTGACATCAGCTCATTGGGCTTTAAAATTTCAGGCAAAATTGCATATTTGATTGGACCAAAAAATGTCGAATGGGTCCCCATCAAAAATAAAGCTAGCAACAATAACCATAAATGACCGGTCAGAAAGCCAATACTGCCGATGATCATGATGATAATTTCTAAAATTTTGATGCCACGGATAAGTTGTGAACGTTCAAACTTATCTGCGATCTGTCCTGCTGTCGCTGAAAAAATAAAGTAGGGTAAAATAAACAATAATGCAGCCAGATTGTTTAGCGTGCTTATGGGTAATGCCTGTTGTTGGATTAATCCATAGGTGATGACCAACAATAAAGCCTGTTTATAGACATTGTCATTGAGCGCCCCAAAAAATTGGGTCAAAAACATAGGCAGGAAACGGCGTGTACCTAGCAGATGTTCGTTGTTATTCATAAGCGTCTTGCTACATTAAGTTTTATTAAGAAATGTGAGTGATTGGTAAAATCTCTAAAAAAATCATGTAATATGTTTTTGAGTTTGGAGATGGCGAAAAACCAATAGATATAAGATCTTTAGCTCTACATCTGATTGACTAAGTCCATTACATAATGAAATTTGTTAGAGTTTGCTATGCCTGCAAAAATCAAGTTTAAAAAAACAATGCTTCATCACAGTATGGCTCACTGCATACGACAGCATCATAGCAATAAAAGTCTATATATGAGCATCTTTTTGACCTTGTGTGCTCAGCATAGTTTCGCCCAAACTCCCGCAGAAACGGTTCCAACATCTACCGATACAAAAGCAGAGATTGTTGCTGAAATCAAGGATGAGGCTGTAAAGCAAGGGCTATCGACGCCTGAAGCAATTGAAAAAATTGAAAATATAAATGAACCAGAAGAATCTGTTGATAGCATGAAAATGCTGCAAGAACAGCAGCAAGCAGGAACTCAACTACAAGAATTTAAACCCATTGAGTTTGAAGATTTAGAAAACTTACCCGTGACACCTGTTGATCAAAACATGGCGAATGAAATCTTCCAAGTTGCTGAAGAAGCCAAACGTCAAGCGCAGGAGTACCGTGCAACACAGCAAACAGAAGTTGCTGTTGCAGATATTACCCAAAAAGAGTTAACGGAAATTAACCAAGCGCCAGTCAATATTGATCAGCTCATGGGTGAAATTCGTTCGGATAATGAAATTACCGCGACACGAAATGAAAATGCCAATACTCTGCAAGAGCTGCATAACCCAACAGTTGAGGATGATGCAGAGCCGGGTATTTTCAAGCGCTTATTATATAAAGTACGTCCGCCACGTCAGATGAACACGGCAAAAGTGCCACGAATTAGTGCGGATGTTGAAATTACATCAGCACATAATACCAGTCAAACGTCGAGTAAAGCCTACGGTGCGGCACTGGAAGATCTCAAAGCCAATATTAAAGGCAAGCTTTCAAGTTTTACTCAAGAATCCTTTAGTGATTTTCCATCAGCTTTGCCTCAATTACGTAGCTTGTCCAATCAAGCCGCGCAAGCCGTGGGTTTCTATCAATCTGAATTCAAATTTGAAAAAGTGTCTGACAGCAAAGTTCGTGTATTGGTTACACCAAATACGCCTGTGCAAATTGAAAAACAGAATGTTGAATTTTCTGGGGCTGGGGCGAACCAAGCTCAGTTTCAGGTGATTGGTGTATTACCAGATCAGGAAGAAGGTGACATTCTTAATCATGGTAAATACGAAACGACGAAAGGCCGAATTAATGATGCAGCAACTAATAACGGTTATTTCGACTCGTACTGGCGTTTGCACGATGTAAGAGTGGCTCAACCACAAAATACAGCCGATATCAATTTGCGCTTTGAAACGGGCGAGCGTTATAAGCTGGGCGAAGTCGAATTTAGAATGAGTGATCCGAATGCAGAGTTTCCATTGGATCGCGATATTTTAGAAAGCTTGGTGACGTGGAAAGACGGTGCTGACTATACTTTCTGGCGTGTGAATGGTTTGGCCAATAACCTGACGAACTCGCGCTATTTTAACTACACCTTGGTTGATGCGATTCGACCAGACCCGATTGAAAAGCCGCTTGAACTGCCACCAGATATTCAGACCTTGGTTGATCAAAATCAGTTGTCTGAAAGTTCACAAGTGGTGAAAGATAAAACTGAAGTGATGTCGAATAAAGAAGTCACGCAAAAAGTGGTTGATGAAGACCAATTTGCGGGGGTGAATGATGCAGAGCAATCCTCTAAATTACGCAGTTTGCAAGATACGCAAGATGCTAAACAAGCAGAACAAGATCGCTTAAAAGCGCAAGCACGCGAAGATAAAAAAGTCCCTGTGATCGTGACACTGAATGCAGACAAGCTGAATAGTGCAGAAATTGGTGCAGGTTTTGGTACTGATACAGGCACACGTGTTCGTGGCCAGTATCGCCGTGCCATCGTGAATAAACGTGGTCATTCTTTTGACGCCAACATGGAAGTATCCAAAATCCGTCAATCGATTGATGGACGCTATAACATTCCATATAACCACCCATTAAATGACTATGTCAGCTTAGTCGGTGGTTATGAACGTGAAGAACGTGATGATGTCGGTCAAGGTGTTAATCTTTCCATTGAATCTGCTGTAGCGGGTGTGGACCGGATTATTAAAAACCCCCGTGGTAGTTGGCAGCATACCTTTGGTTTACGTTATCGTTTGGACCGTATTACTGATGACGGACTTAATCCTAGTGATGACATTCCAGATGCATTCTTGGTGAATACCAACAATGAACAACAGTCCTTGATGTTTGGCTATGAAATTTCTCGAACCGACTCTGATAAACGTGTGAATCCGAGTAAAGGGATCAAGCAAACCTATAAAGTTGAAGTCGGAAGTGAAAGCTTACTTTCAGATGCTGATATGGCGATCTTGAATGCGGGCTGGCGCTTTATTTATTCGTTGGGTGAAAATGATAATCACCAAGTCGTTGGGCGCAGTGATTTAGGTTATATTCTGACAGAGAACTTTGATAAAGTTCCTTATAACTTACGCTACTTTACCGGTGGTGACCAAACCATTCGCGGCTTTGACTATAAGAGTTTAGCGGCCGAAGAAAATGGCTATAAAATTGGTGGTCAAGTCTTGGCAACGGGTTCATTAGAATACAACTACCAATTTAAAGAAGGCTGGCGTGCTGCGGTCTTTAGTGACTTTGGTAATGCGTACGATAAAGACTTTAATACACCGACTGCATATAGCGCAGGTGTGGGGATACGTTGGGCATCGCCAATTGGCCCAATTCGTTTAGATGTCGCTACCGGACTTTCTGACGACAGCAAACCAATTCGTTTACATTTCTTTATTGGTTCACAATTATAATTTTTAGGTGATGTGTTTTTTATGACTGAACAAGAACAGCAAGAACCAGAAAACGAAACGCCGGTAGAGCAACTGCCGAAGAAGCGTCGTATTCTTCGAAGTGTCATTTTGACCTTCGTGTTCGTGCTTATCTTTTTGGTGGCTGCATTGGCGGTCATGTTCTCTACAGACAAAGGTAGTAAGTTTTTACTTGACCGTGTTCTGGAACGTCAGCAAATCATTCACTATGAATATGAAGGTGGTAACCTGTGGCGGGGCATTATTCTACGAAATGTCCTCGTTACGCTAAAACCTGTCGATGTAAAAATTGACCGTGCCGATATTACACTCGGTTGGCGCGCCATTATTAATAAAGAAATTCATTTAAATAAGGCAGATGTTAAAAATCTGCAAATTATTACCAAGACCCCACCTAGCGATAAACCTTTTGTATTTAGTGAAATCCGTTTGCCGTTCGTACTTCGTGTCGATCATGCAGATTTAGATCATATGTTGATTAAAACCCATAGTTCAGGTGTGGATTTTTATGATATTGAATTAAATGAAGCGCTTTGGTCAGGGACGGAATTAAAATTCGAAGATACCCGTATGGATATGGGGTATTTGTCCGTGCGCCAAGCCTCGGGGAATATGAAATTTGAAGGCAAGTATCCGCTAAATGCTGTGGGGATTGTTAATTTACCTTCATTACGTGAAAGCCTGAAAATTCATGATATTCAAGTGGTGGCTAAAGGATCTCTTGATACGATTCAAGCCGGTGTGGCAACTCATACGCCTGATCTTTTAACAGGATGGGCAGTGGTCCATCCAATGCGTCCACATGTCCCGATGTTTGGTGCGCTTAAATTTAAAAACTATCATTTACCTTTACTGACTGAGCAAAAGCTCTTTGCTAAAAATGGGCTGGCAAAATTCAAAGGGGATATTCAGCGTCTCAATTTAGATTTAGACACGGACCTGAGCGGGGCCAATATTCCTGAGGGTAAATATACTGCGCTCATGAGTACGGACTTGGTCAACCAACTTGATATTTCTAACCTAAATGGTCAAGTGATGGGCGGTGCTGTCAATTTGGGTGGCGTGGTGAGTTGGAAAGATCAGGTCACTTGGGATGTAAGTGGTCGTTTGGATAAAATTAATCCAAAACATAAGCTGATCCCGCAAGTGGTTCAAGATTTTCTACCTGTAAATTTAAACAGTAAGATTGCGTCCAAAGGGACCCTTGAAAAAGGTATGCACTTGACGGCGTTGGTGGATTTTGACCAATATGAAACTTGGAATTTAAAACTCGATCAAGCGCCTGCCAAAAATAATAAAGCTCAGCCGATGCTGATGGATGTGTCTTGGAAAAATATAGACCGTGCAGTGCCATATGTTGGATGGTTGAGTAGTGATTCGGGCAATGTGCAATTGGCGCTTACAGAAGGTCAGCAGAACATCAACGTGGCGACCACCGTGTCAAGACATGAAAAAGGTGCTCTGCCTGCTGGACAATATCAAGCCAAACTGAATCTGAAAAATAACAATCTCAATGTCCCTGCCTTTAGTTATGTGGCCGACAAAGGTCAGCTCAAAGGTAATGCAGTTGTAGAATTGCCTGATCAAAAACGTATGCTGAAATGGCAAGCCAATGTACAAGCACAGCAGTTCAATCCGCAAACCATCGTAGCTGCTGCGCCTGTCGATCAAATTACAGGGTCATTAAAAGCCAATGGTTATGCAAAACCAAATCAACAGATTATTCAGCTGAATAATATTGATTTGTTAGGCCGACTAGCACAGCAAAATGAAACGGTTCATTTAACAGGTAAATCTACTGCTGCGCTGACTTTCCATGATGAGAAACAAGGTGGAGGCTTTAAAGCTTTTGCTGTGAATTATAATGGTGGCCTCAATGCAAGCCAAGTTGCCGCAAGTAAAGGCAGTTTGATTTTCAAAGTATCGGGTACACCTGAATTAATTAAAATAGCCGAGCTACGTCATGATGGCGTGGCAGGTAAAATTTCTGCCAATGGACAAGTTTTACTACAAAAAGCCATTGGTTGGGATATCAATGCATCACTGGTGCATTTTAAGCCGCATTACTTTGCCTCAAATGTACGGGGTGAATTATCTGGAAATTTAAAAACCAGTGGTGTGTGGTCAGATACGCTAAAACGTATTCAAATTGAACGTCTGAATTTGGCAGGTATGATCAATAACAAACCTGTCCGTGGTCAAGGTAACTTGGCGATGGTGATTAATTCAAATCAATCCGGCTTTATGCCAAAACAGTTTGAAGCGAATAATTTACTGTTGGCTTATGCCAATAACCAAATTCAAGCCACAGGTAATGCACAAAATTTACAATTGAAAATTAATGCACCGGCATTATATGAAATTTATGCAGGCCTACGTGGACGTGCTTATGGCTACTTAAATGTTCAAGCACAACCACGACTGCAAGCATCTGCCAATATCGCAATAGATGACTTCGCTTTTAATAATTTATTCAGTGTGAAAAAAATACGGGTGCAAGGCGAGTTGCCAACTTCTGCGACTTCACCAAGTTTATTAACGGCAACGATGGATAATTTACGCAGTAACAACCGTGAGATTGTGAAAGGTCAAATTTCACTGGCCGGTACACGTAATGCGCATTTATTAAAAGTCAGTGCTGAAAATAAATTATCAAAATTTTATGTGCAGTTAGCTGGTGGTTTTAACGCACAAAATAATTGGCTTGGTCAGATTCAAAAAGGCGACTTTGACTCCTTGCGTACACGTCTTGTGCAGCGTCAAAATGCATCGATTATTTACAACACTGCACAGTCTGACTTATTTGTCGGCGCACATTGTTGGATGAGCCAGCAAAGTGAATTATGTTTTGATCAGCCGATTCGTGTGAATAAAAACCGCGGCAATGTATCCTTTGTGACAAAGAACCTAGACTTAAATGATTTTGCAGCATTTATGCCTGAAGGCCTGGCGATCACGGGTAAAGTGAATGGTTATGCGAAAGCGTCTTGGGCGAAAGGTGCAAAACCTAAAATTGATGCACGTTTAGTGACTCGTGACGGTTTACTCGGTTTAGCAGCGGAAGACCCACAGTATTTAGCATCTACTTTAAAATATGATGAAGTAGGTTTGATTGCGAAAAGTGTCGCTGAAGGGCTACAAATTCGACTTGATACCAAAGCTCCAGATATTGGTACAGGTTATGCCAATATTATTATTGACCCGTATAAAGCCAACAAACCGATCCGTGGTGAAGTGGCCTTTAACCAAGTTCAATTGAAAATCTTAAAACCATTTATACAAGATGTCCGTTCAATGGGCGGTACGTTGTCTTATGCGGCAAAAATTAGCGGAACATTGTCTCAGCCTTTAATGGATGGTGAGATTCGAGTGAAAAATGGCTCGATTAGCATGATTTCATTGCCTGTAAACTTGACCAATATTCAGTTGTATTCTGCTGTACGTCAAAACCACGCTACGATTGATGGTGCATTTAACAGTGGTCGTGGTGTGGGCAAATTAACCGGAAATATTGACTGGAAAAATGATCCACGTATCCAGTTGAATTTAACGGGTAATGAAATGTTGGTCCGTCAAGCGCCATTGATCACCGCTGTTGTAAAGCCTGATTTATCTTTAGATGTGCTGCCTTTCAGTAAGAAATTAACCTTAAAAGGTAAAATTGATGTGCCACGTGCATTGATTTCGATGCCAGAATCTTCTGCAACCGTGGTTGGGGTATCTTCAGATGTACGTGTGGTGCATGAAGGTGATAACCAACTTGAAATCTTAAAATCGGCACGTCCTTGGGATATTCGCGCAGATGTACAGGTGAACATTGGTAATCAAGTGATTTTCCAAGGTTTTGATAGTCGAATTCCGTTGATTGGTCGTTTGAATTTGACACAACGTGGTTTAGAAACAGCAATGCGTGCCAATGGTGCAATCGGTGTTTCTCAGCGTGTGAAAATCGAAGCTTATGGTCAAAGTCTGGACTTGAACCGTGCGATTGCCCGTTTCAATGGACCATTGGCGAACCCAACTTTAGATATTGATGCCAATAAAGCCGTACAAGGCAGTACCGTTGGTGTTCGTGTGACGGGTACAGCATCAAGTCCTGCAATTCAGGTGTATAACGATGCAGGTCTGTCTGAACAAGAAGCCTTAAATGCCTTAATTACAGGTCGTATTAATGAAGGAAGTTCAGGTTTAAGTCAGGCGGAAGGTTTCCGTTCTGATGTGAACAATACGATTGCTGCAGCGGGTATTAGTATGGGCTTGGGTGGTACACGTGCATTGACCAATCAAATTGGTCGTACATTTGGTCTGAGTGGTTTGGCATTGGATGCTCAAGGAACAGGGGATGATACTCAGGTTTCTGTGACGGGTTATATCACACCTGACTTATTCATTCGTTATGGCGTCGGAGTATTTACACCTGTGAATAAATTGACCTTACGTTATCAAATGAATCAACGTTTGTACTTGGAAGCGAGTCAGTCTTTAGAGCGTGCAATTGACTTATTCTATAACTGGCGCTTCTAAGAGAAGTCAAAATTTGAATATAAAAAAATGCAGCTTAGGCTGCGTTTTTTATGCAAATAATGAATTGAGAAATCAATCTTTAAACGTATCATTCAGTGCCTGTTGTACTGCTTCAACACGAGTCTTGCAGGCTTTATAGGCTTGCATCGACTCTTCAACGATTTTCATAAGATTATCAATATCGGGTTCTTGCTGAGATTCGAGTAATTCAGCATTACGTTTTAAAACTTCATAGCCTTCTTTAAAACTTAGAGTATCAGTCGTCATGATTTTTTACCTGTATATGTTGAATGTCAGCCGTGATGATGCCGTCTTGCATTTCAATTTCAATCGGTGAATGCGTTGAAGGCTGAAGATTTTTCGTTGCGCGAATGGCGTGACCTTGCTGCCGCACGATGGCATAACCTTTGGAGAGCACATGTGCAGGGTTTTGCAACAAAGTCTCACGCATGAGTATTTCAATATTCTGTGCAGCTGTTTTAAGTTGTAACTGAGCAAAATAAGCAGTGTTATCTTGGTATTGCTGTAAGAGCCGAGTTGAGTCATTGATTTGACTTTGAGCCAAGGTCTTTATGACCTGTAGCAACTGATCATTTTGACTTTGATACAGAGCAATTTGATGTTGAGAGCGCAGTTGAATGCTTTGTAAGGCCTCTAAAACTTCTTGTGTTCGCTCAACTATATGATTACGAATCCCCCCAATCACTTTACTCGGGGTGTCGAAAGAGCGATGTGCAACTTCATCTAAGATCGTGCGGTCTTTTTCATGGCCGATACCGACCCAAATTGGCACGCTACGCTTAGATAAAAGTGCAGCCAAATCATAATCATTCAGATAAGCAAGATCGTTAACAGCACCGCCACCACGAATAATCACGATCAAATCTGGCGCAGTTTGAAAGTCATTGGCCCATTGTCTTAAACCCAGTGCTAAAGCATCTCGGATACTTTGTGCTGCGGTATTCCCTTGAAAGGTTGCAGCATGATAGACAAATTCACACACGCCAGCATGTTGTAACGCATCTGCATCTTTTTTAAAGTCACCCAAGCCTGCTGCATTTTCAGGTGCGATAACCAAGACATGCTGAATATCAAATGGCGCAGGCAAGTTTCGATTTTTATGAATCAGACCTTCGCTGGTGAGTTTCTCTAAAATTTGTTGATAACGTCGAGCCAGATCACCCAAAGTAAAACTCGAATCAATTTCTTCGATATTGACCGAAAAACCATACTGCGGGTCAAATTTGGCACGCACTTTAACCAAGACATTTAAGTCGCGACTGAGCTCAATGCCGCTTTCACGTTCAAATTTTCCGACAACTTTATTTGCGGTAAATTTCCAAATTGTGGCCTTACAACTGGCAATGACTTTATCGCTTTCTTGTTCTTTTTCAGCTAATTCTAGATAGTAATGTCCACCTTTGATGTTTAAATTTCGAATCTCGGCTTTGACCCACACGGCATCATCAAAAGCCAACTGAATGACTTCTTTGACCGCAGATAGGTATTCGCTCAGCGTTAATTGAATATCAGACATAATTTAAAATAGGAGAATATAAAAATGAATATTCATTTAAATACTAAATAAATATTCAGCAATTGCAAATGATCATTTCGGTTAAAACAATAGAAGGACTAAGCGGCGCTACAACATAGTGTTTCATTTCACACGAAGCAGTTCGTTCCAATTACTCAGGTAAGCGGGGGAACACAGATTTTTTTTCATCCGCCATGTTGCAGCATCGTCCTGCGTTAAGCCGATCGAGACAAAATGATGCCCAAATTTTTTTTGAATATCGTCGATGGTGTCGGACAGTTTCAAACGGCTTTGTCTTAACGCCATATCGCAAAACAAATCTGGGGTAAAGTTTTGTTTTGGAATGATTTCTAATAACACCACACCGGCTTTTTTATATTTAAATCCCGCTTTAAAGATTTTTTCGGCGGCACGCGTTGCTGCTTGGGTGATACTAATTAAGTCATCGGTATGCTCATTCAGTGTAATGGCCAGATAAGGTGCGTATTTTTCAGTAGAATTAAAGCGACTCGTTTGAATAAACACTCCCACCATACGACATAGAGAATGATCTGCTCTTAAACGTGTGACGGCTCGCGCGATATATACACGAATAGAGGCTTTAATATCTTCCAGTTCGTAGACTGGCTGACCATAGGAACGACTACTGATAATTTGCTGTTTGCTCGGTGCTTCTTCTTCAATAGACAGACAAGATAGACCTTGCAGTTCCAAGACGGTTTTTTCCATCACCACACTAAATTTTTTTCGAATATCTTTAGGCTGTGCATTGATCAGATCTAAAACATAATGAATGCCAAGCTGATTCAGGGCTTTTGTATGATTGCGACCGACGCCCCAAACTTCATTGACTGGTGTCTGCGCAAGGAGTTGTTCTGAGGAACAAGGGTCCATTTCAACTAAATTGCACACACCGTTCAAATAAGCATTTTTTTTGGCAAAATGGTTGGCCATTTTGGCTTCCGTTTTAGAGCGACCAATCCCGACACAGCAGGTTAAACCTAGCCATTTTAGGATCGTATCTCGTATTTCTTTAGCATATAGGCTCAAATCAAACAGTTCTTGATAGGCAGTGAAATCTAAAAAACACTCATCGATCGAGTAAACTTCACGGTCTTCGGGGCCGACATACATGCCTAAAATATTCATAAATCGATTAGACATTTCGGTGTAGAGTGCATAGTTACTCGACAACACCTGAACATGATGCTGTTGGATTAAATCCTGAATTTGATAGACCGGCACAGCCATTTTAATCCCGAGGTCTTTGGCTTCCTGACTTCGAGATACAACACAGCCATCGTTATTGGACAGCACGACGACAGGGACATTATTGAGCTTTGGGTTAAAGACACGCTCACAACTGACGTAGCAGTTGTTAAGGTCAACTAACGCAAATATTTTATTTGCAGCTTTCATGACGAATTCTTGTGTTTAGGTGTGTGATGAGCGCTTATAAAATTGCTTTAAATTAAAGGTCACAACACCCTGAACAACGATAGATTCGCTATCTGAAGGGATAATATGCGCATAGGCTGGATTTTCTGCTTTTAGCCAAATTTTGGGTAAGACTTTATTGGGGTCACCAAAAATGTCGGCAATTTCTTCTTTTGACATTTTTGCGGTGATCATCAATCGCTTTAAGGTGATTTCACGATTATCAATCAGTGCAACCACGATATCGCCATGTTTGGCTTCTAAGCTACGATCGACTAAAAAAGTATCATTAATTTCAAAGCCGGCATTGAGTAAAGACTCGCTATCGACATGCGCAATAAATGTAGCGAGCGGGTTAATTACCAAATAATCATTTAGGTCTAAGGCTTTTTCAAAAACATCTTTATTGGCGAAAGCTGGGCCAGCAGGAATACGTTCCAAGGCAACTGGAAGTTCAATACGGGTATTTTTCTGAACAGGCTGAACATTGAGCGAAGAATCCAAAAATGGATCCATAGATAGTTTTTGAGATTGCCTTTCAAGCAGGGCATTGATGGTGGGACTGGGTTTGCCATCTGCGCCCATAAGCTGTTGCAAAGACGACCAAGCTTCGTCCGAAAAATAAATCGGCAATTTTTTTGACATATTTTGCTCCTACGCAACGTGGCGTGTTTGAAGAAAATTACTTTTTTAGCATACGCGTTGGGCAGGTCAAATTTCAAATTTATAAAACCTTTAAAATCAAAACTGCGACAAGTTGAGTCGTTTTAAATATTGCAAAAATCATCATCAGTTCAAAGAAAATGACGTTCTGTATTTTGAACATAGGGCACATTGCTGCCTAATTACAGAAAGTGGAATGACAACTAAAAATTTCAATAAACAACTCGTTTATTTGGCACAAACTTGGTAAGTTAAATTTTTATATTCAGAAATAGACTTGATGAAAAATATATGGATTTTAGCTGCACTGACAGCATTTATGGCGGGTTGTAGCACAACACAGCAAACTGAAACGACACCAGAAAAAATTGGTATGGCAAATCCAGCCAGCCAGTATTGTGTAGAACAAAAAGGTAAACTTGAAATTCGTGATGAAGCAAATGCTCAGGTCGGGTATTGCCATCTGCCAAACGGACAAGTGGTTGAAGAGTGGGCATTATTCCGTAGTAGCCAAACTGAATGTGTAGCTGATAAGGCTAAGACGCTGATTGGCCAAGCAAAATTGACTGAAGATCAGATCAAGGCGATTAGCCAAGCTCAAATTGTCCGTTTAGTAAAACCTGGGCAGCCAGTAACAATGGATTATCGTGTAGAGCGCGTCACCGTCACTGTAAATCCAATCAATAAAAAGATTATTCAAGCAACTTGTGGTTAATTCAAACGCATAAAAAAGGCCCGAAAGGGCTTTTTTTGTTTGTTCGGCTACGACTAATTTAAATGACAAATCCATTACGATCTTTTATATTGCCCCTCGTAAGGAGAAGTTCATGAAAAAGTTATTTGCTTTATCCGTTATGGTGGCTTTGGTCGGCTGTGCTGAAAAAAAACCATTAACCCCTGAAGAGCAGTGGCAGGGTTACTGCCGCAGTGTAGGTAATGCTGCACGTACGATTATGTTAGATCGTCAAAATGCAATTGAAAAAGACAAAGCAGTTGAGCATGCCAACAAAATTGAGGATGAAACCACCAAAGGATTTATCCTGAACATCATTAATGAAGTTTATGCCTTGCCGCAAGCTGAGATTAATACTGATGTTGAAAAAGCACGTGAAAAAATTCGTGCTGAGTTTACTGAAAAATGTATCGCAACACCGCATACCGAAATGCCAGATTATAAACCGTTCTAAGGAACGGTTTTTTATGCGAGAAAGCGCGTAAAGCAAAACCTAAAGGCTCTATTCAGCAGTGAGTAGTTACAACGGGGCAACTATCCGTTGTTTAGCCATATGATGGAGTTCATGCTTATTTTGCGAATGCATATTTATCTTCGGGTTACTTTGAATATGAGATGCTTAAAGATTTTTAAATAGCCTAAGCAGAGCGAAATACAAATTGTGACAACTTGCTAAATCATAAATATAGAAAAGCAAATCTTTTTAATGAATAATGAAATGGAGAATAAAAAACAGTAGAGGAGCAGAATATGGACGTTATAGGTTATATGCATCACTCAGATCTACTCCTAGAAGATGAACAAGGCGTAGCAATTATCGGTGGTGGGAACTACGTGCTCAGCATTGGAGATAAAGTCACATTACGCCAAAAAGTAGATGAATTTTCTCAACGCTATTTGGTCGATATCAGCTTTGCAAGTAATCAACATCAAACCACATGTCAGGACGAATGGTGCCTCAGATTTACAGGCGATCGAGCAGAACTTCAGCAATATATCACTGCAACCACTGTACACTAAGGTGGAATATCCAATACTGATAAAAACAGGCAACATTTAGTTGCCTTTTTTTGATGGTTAATTTTAGTCAAAAGTTAATATGCGCAAGAAAAGCGTGTTTTAAGTATTGATTTTGCTTAATGTATAAACGATATGAGGATCATTTATTTATAAAATAACGGGCATCACGAAGAAACACTTGTAGTGCATTAACTTTTAACTGGAATTTTAGTAAAATTTAGCAGTCCATATTATTTGCGTAGCTTTATTTAAAGCAGGAATGCGTAAATAATTTTTTAAAAAAGAGGAATAACACCGTGCTAGAAGCTTACCGCCAACACGTTGAAGAACGTGCCGCACTCGGAGTCCCACCGAAGCCACTTGACGATGCTCAAACAGCTGCATTAGTTGAATTATTAAAAAACCCACCAGCTGGCGAAGAAGCATTTTTAGTTGATTTACTAGAAAACCGTGTTCCAGCGGGTGTTGACCAAGCTGCATACGTTAAAGCTGCTTTCTTAGCTGCTTTGGCAAAAGGCGAAGCGACTTCTCCACTAGTAACTAAAGAACGTGCGGTTTACCTACTAGGTACTATGCTTGGTGGTTATAACGTTGCTCCTTTAGTTGCACTTCTTGATGATGCAGAGCTTGCTGAATTAGCTGCTGACGCACTTAAGAAAACTCTTCTTGTATTTGATGCGTTCCACGACGTTGCTGATAAAGCAAAAGCGGGCAATGCGAATGCACAAGCAGTTATGCAATCTTGGGCTGACGCTGAATGGTTCACTAGCCGTAAAGACGTTCCTGAAGAAATCAAACTTACAGTTTTCAAAGTAACTGGCGAAACTAACACAGACGACTTGTCACCTGCACAAGACGCGTGGAGCCGTCCAGACATTCCGTTACACGCTAACGCAATGCTTAAAAACGTACGTGACGGTATCAACCCAGAAGTTCCTGGTGAAGTTGGTCCTCTTAACCAAATCAAAGACCTTATCGCGAAAGGCAACCAAGTTGCTTACGTAGGTGACGTTGTTGGTACTGGTTCTTCTCGTAAGTCAGCAACTAACTCTGTACTTTGGTTCTTCGGTGACGAAATTGCTCACATCCCGAACAAAAAAGACGGTGGTTACTGCTTAGGTTCTAAAATCGCTCCGATTTTCTTCAACACAATGGAAGATGCTGGTGCATTGCCAGTAGAAATCGATGTTCAAAACATGAACATGGGCGACGAAATCACGCTTAAAATCGACCACGCTGCTGCTAAAGTAACTGCGTTCAAAGACGGCGTTCAAATCGCTGAATCTGAACTTAAAACTCCAGTTCTTTTAGATGAAGTACGTGCTGGTGGCCGTATCAACCTTATCGTTGGTCGTGGTTTAACAACTAAAGCTCGTGAAGCTCTTGGTCTTGCACCTTCAACTTTATTCCGTACTCCAGTTCAACCTGCAGCTACTGGTAAAGGCTTCACTCAAGCTCAAAAAATGGTTGGTCGCGCTTGTGGTCTTCCTGAAGGTCAAGGTGTACTTCCAGGTACTTACTGTGAACCTAAGATGACTACTGTTGGTTCTCAAGATACAACAGGTCCAATGACTCGTGACGAACTTAAAGATCTTGCTTGCCTAGGCTTCTCTGCTGACCTAGTTATGCAATCTTTCTGTCATACAGCTGCGTATCCAAAACCAGTTGACGTTCAAATGCAGCACACGCTTCCTGATTTCATCATGAACCGTGGCGGTGTTTCTCTACGTCCAGGCGATGGTATTATCCACTCTTGGTTAAACCGTATGCTTCTTCCAGATACAGTTGGTACTGGTGGTGACTCGCATACTCGTTTCCCAATCGGTATTTCTTTCCCAGCGGGTTCTGGTCTTGTAGCGTTTGCTGCTGCAACTGGCGTTATGCCACTAGACATGCCTGAGTCTGTTCTTGTTAAGTTCAAAGGTAAAATGCAACCTGGTATCACTCTACGTGACCTAGTACATGCGATTCCTTACGTTGCGATCCAAGAAGGCGACTTAACTGTAGAGAAAAAAGGTAAGAAAAACATCTTCTCTGGCCGTATCCTTGAGATCGACCTTACAGAAATGGAAACGGACCTTACTGTTGAGCAAGCGTTCGAACTTTCTGACGCATCTGCTGAACGTTCAGCTGCTGGTTGTTCTATCACGCTTTCTGAAGAGAAAGTTGCTGAATACCTTAAATCAAACATTACTATGTTGAAATGGATGATTTCTGAAGGTTATGGCGATGCTCGTACTATGGCGCGCCGTGTAGAAAACATGGAGAAATGGTTAGCGAACCCAAGCCTAATCAAAGCAGATCCAGATGCTGAATACACTAAAGTGTATGAAATTGACCTTTCTACAATTACTGAACCAGTTCTTTGCTGCCCGAACGACCCAGATGACGCTAAATTGCTTTCTGACGTTGCTGGTACAAAAATTGACGAAGTATTCGTTGGTTCATGTATGACTAACATTGGTCACTTCCGTGCGGCTGGTAAACTTCTAGACAAAGTTCCTGGTGGTTCTTTATCTACTCGTCTATGGTTGGCTCCTCCAACTCGTATGGACGAACGTCAATTGATGGAAGAAGGTTTCTACAACATCTATGGTAAAGCTGGCGCTCGTACAGAAATGCCAGGTTGTTCATTATGTATGGGTAACCAAGCACGTGTAGCTCCGAACACTACTTGTGTATCGACTTCTACTCGTAACTTCCCGAACCGTTTAGGTCAAGGCGCAAACGTTTACTTAGCTTCTGCTGAGCTTGCTTCTGTTGCTGCTGTACTTGGTAAATTACCAACTCCAGCTGAGTACCAAGAATACGCAGCTCAAATTGATAGCATGTCTGCAGACATCTACCAATACTTAAGCTTCGACAAAATGGGCGACTATACTGACGCTGCTAAAGACGTTGATACTAAGAAAATTGCTGCTGCTCAATTGTCTTAATTGATTAAGTAGTTAATAAGAAAATCCCACGTCATGTGGGATTTTCTTTATTTAATAGAATCTTACTAATAATAAAACTGTAATTTAGAAATTGGCCTTATGAAACTAAAGAATTTATCTTTTATATTATTAACATTTTGTTCTACACAAATTTTTGCAGAAGTGTCGTATACGAAGTTAGCAAACATAAAATTGGTTGATGAAAGTATATATCCCACAGGATATGACATTCAGTCTGAAGTGGAAAATTTGATTAGAGAGAAAAAGTTCAAAGATATTTCAAACAAAGCACAACAGCTTTTAAATAGTGAAGAATATAATTTTGATGGTAAGTTTAAACATACTAGTTATTTAGATTCTTTTCTTGGGATTGTAAATAAACATCGAGTAACTTCTCCAAATTATTATAAAGAAAATATAGCAATCGCACAGAAATGGATTAAGGCTGAACCAGAGTCACCATTAGGTTATATTTACTATACGCTTTGGGTTAGAAAACATGCTTGGAGCATTAGAGGGGGAAGTTATACTTCACAAGTATCGAAAAAAAATATGCAATATTTTGGTGATCAATCAATTAAAAATTTAAATTTTTTATTAGAAAATTATGATGTTGCATCTAAAGATCCTTTTTATTACTACATACTGTTAATGACCCTACGTGATCTGGGGGCTGAAGAAAACTACTTAAAAGCTTATCAAGATGGAATTGTAAAATATCCAAAACAGCGAGTTATTTATAATACATTTATGGAGAGTTTTGAGCCAAAGTGGTTTGGAGAAAATTATGATGCTATTCAAATGATTATTAATGATATACAGGAAATGAATCCTGCAGAAAAAGATTTTCATTATTATCATATTCTATATACAGTACATAACAATAAGTATGATTTGAAAAAACTAAATGTAAATTGGGCTAGGGTTGAGCAAGGTGCCGTAGATTCTTTAAGTAAACTTACTTCTTTGAGTAAAATAAATGATGTGCAAAAATTGTATTGCTCTTATCCTGGGAATAGAGTGAGGTTGGAACGGTTATTAAAATCCTTTAAACAAGGACAATTAGAAAAAAGCTATATAGAAAATAGTTTGAATAACTGTCAAAAATAGAAATAATCGCCTCTTAATTGGAGGCTTTTATTTATAAATGTTATTTACAGTTCTAAGAATACAACGTTTAATCACAACTAATATTATTTTACAGTAGCATAGATCAGTGCCCAAACAATCCCGATTCCTCTGTATTGGTGGCTTCCTCAACGGAACCCAAGTCAAAGACCAAGGCGAAAGCTTTGTCTGTGTCGAAAATGGCAAACAGATGACTTACCACAAAAAAGAAATCTTTAACCAAGATGCTTGGGATCAAGATTACTATGTCTGTGAAACCACCAGTGATAAAGAGGCGCATAACTGGGTATTCGATATCAAATAATCTCTCAAAATTCCTGCTTTTCAGTCATAAACAGCAAATGCTCAGCACATCACATACGCTGAGCATTTTTATTTATTTCATTTATTAGGCTTCAGAAATGTGTAGTAGAAGAAGGGGCTAAATAACTTATTTACATTTTTCTAGCTGAAAAAATCAAATAATTATGTAAAAAGATAAATAAAATTGAGCACTTAAGATTAAATTATGAATTATGAGCTAGATGCTTTTTTGACAATTGTCGTGGCGGTTTTGGTTTTATTTATCGGGTATTTCTTTGTACATAAAATTTCTATCCTGAAAAAATACAACATTCCTGAACCAGTGGCAGGTGGTCTAGTTGCAGCGGTAATTACTTTTATATTATTTAAAAACTTTAATATCACCGTAAATTTTGATGCCAAAATTCAGCAAATATTCATGCTGATGTTCTTTACCTCTGTTGGCTTGAGTGCAAGTCTTGGAAAACTCAAAGAGGGTGGCAAGGCGTTAGTGCTGTTTTTAGGCTGTGTCATTATATTTGTCATGCTGCAAAACATCGTTGGTATCAGTTTAGCCAAAATTTTAGGATTAGATCCGCTCATCGGCTTAATTACAGGCTCAGTCACATTAACTGGCGGTCACGGTACAGCAGGCGCATGGGGTACAGTCTTTGAACAAGATCATGGTATACAAGGTGCAGTCGTACTCGGTATGGCAAGTGCAACCTTCGGCTTGGTCATTGGCGGCATGATGGGCGGGCCAGTGGCGAAATTCCTCATCCGCCGTTTTCAGTTGGCAGAAGAACTTGTACCCACATCAGGACGTAATGAAGCACCGCCTGCATCTGAAACGGCGCCTTTCGAATATCCTGAAAAAACTCGTTTAATTACCGCAGATGATGCCGTCAAAACGATGGGGATGTTTGCCATCTGTATCAGCTTTGCTTATTTCATGACAGAGTTTGCTCGTGGACAGTGGTTTGAATTACCTACCTTCGTTTGGGCTTTAGCGTGTGGTGTATTTTTAAGAAACACCCTTGAACTTGGCTTTAAAATTGAAATGTTTGATCGCTGTATCGATGTATTTGGTAACGCATCCTTGGCATTATTTTTATCCATGGCGCTGATGTCATTGCAGCTCTGGTTATTGGCAGATCTTGCAGGCCCGCTGGTGATTATTTTACTGGTACAAACCCTCGTTTTAGCACTGTATCTGTACTTTGTAACTTTTAAGATCATGGGAAAAAGCTATGACGCAGCCGTACTTTGTGCAGGGCAATGTGGTATAAATTTGGGTGCAACACCGACAGCGATTGCCAATATTCAGGCAGTGACCAATACCTATGGGCCATCACATAAAGCCTTTTTGATTATTCCTTTGACAGGGGCATTCTTTGTAGATATTGTCAATGCTGTGGTCATTCAGGCAACGATAGGCTTCTTTGGTTAATACTATATATACAGCTTTAAAAAATGCTAAAGCATCTAGATAGAGTGCTTTAGCATTTCATTTTTCACCATCTTATTGATCAAGAATAATAAACAATGAAAGTTTTAAAATATCATTTGCCTTACATCAAATTGTTCATGCTATTTGTATTAACAGCATTTCCATTTTCTATAACCTTTTCAGCCGAAATTGATGTCCGAAAGACCATCGTTCAAGCAAAAAATAACGATAAACAGGCGCTTTATGATTTGGCTGTACTGAAACATATGGGGCTAGAAGGTGTGGAGATTAATCTGCCTGAAGCCATAGCGCTGTATAAGCGTGCTTCTGCCTTAGGGCACCGCTCTGCAAATCAAAATTTGGGATTGATGTATTACAAAGGTGTAGGAGTAAAAGTAGATTATGTAGAAGCCGCAAAATGGTTTGAGATCGGTGCTGAAAGAAACTTAGATGATTCAAAGCGTATGCTTTTGATTATGAATAAATATGAACTCATTCCAAGGAATGAGAAAAAATTGGAAAGTCTTTTAATTGAATTTGCAAATAAAGGCAAGCAAGAAGATATCGAACAATTGGCCGACTATTATTACTATACGAAGCAAAATATGCAGCTTGCTGAAAAGCCAACGATGTTGTTGGCTGAACAAGGCTTGGCTCAATATCAGTCCCGTTTGGGTATGATTTATTATCAAGGTATTGACGCAAAGCCTGATTATAAAAAGGCTTATCCGTGGTTTTTAAAGGCTGCGGAAGCAAATGATTTGAACGGAAAAATTAGCGTAGCAAGTTTTTATTTAGGTGGGCTAGGCGTACAGCGAGATTTTGAAAAAGCTGTTGCATGGTTTAATTCGGCTTATGAGCAGGACCCTGTGAAAACATGTGAAATTCACAGTCTCGTTCTGTCAGAATTGAACAATGAAACACAACAATGTGAGTTGAGTAGAAAACAATAAAAAGCCCCATGGTTAGGGGCTAGTCGTATCACTCGCGTGATACTCATATAAGGCTCATCTCATACTGCATGTATTAAAACATAAAATCGAAAAAATTGCTGAGCAAATTAGGCGGGTAAAACTAGGTTATTTTAGAAAAAAGCGATCGCTATACTTTGCCCTGAACATTTGTTCATTTCACTATAACCATAAAGAACGAAATTGATGAAAGAATATAAAGTTGTTATCTATCAAGAAGGCATGCTGGGATCTTTACTGCTTGGCTCTTCAAAAGTTGATCCTGTTAAATTCACCAATTTTTTAAATCAAAATGCGCAGCAAGGCTGGGCGGTGATTACGATGGAAAAAGATATCCGCCGTATGCTACTTTTTTGGAAGCGTGAAGCTTATGTAGTTGTTTTGGAGAGAGAAATATGAAATATGGTGTCTTTAGCGCACTTATTATTTCAGTTTTATGGGGGTTATTAGCCATCGCTCAGTTGTGGTTTGAGTTGCTCAGTGTCGAAGTATTTACCAAAATAACCGTCACTGTGGCGATTCTAGAAGCCATCATTATTATCGCAACATTGGTCATACGTGAGTATTTGACAGATAAAAAATTGAAAAAAGATGGCTTTATAGATTAGACCGCATAAATAGGGCGATTGAGTGCTGAACTCAATTGCCCTTAAATTTTAAAGTCATCTTATAGATTAAATCTATATTGGCTCATTACTCAATCATCATAAGGTCAGCACTGCTGGCAGATTTTAATTGTCGTAGCGCAAAAATAGAGCGTGTATGGCGTATACCTTTCATAGAATATAAGTTTTTACGCAAAAAACGCTCATAGTGTTCAGCATTTTTAACCGCAACTTTCACTAAATAATCGTAATCGCCAGTGACTAAATGTGCCTCTACCACTTCTGGCATATTGGCTAAAGTTTCACTAAATTGATCTAAAATTTCATCATCGTGACGTTCTAATGTGATTTCAATAAAGAATAATTCATTGATCCCAATCGATTTTGGATTGATGTTGGCTGTATAACCATCGATAATTTTTAAATTTTCTAGACGTTTTAAGCGTGTCCAACATGGCGAAGAGGAGAGACCAACACGTTCAGACAGCTGGGCTATGGTGAGTCGTCCATCTTCTCTTAATGCGGATAATATTAAACGATCAATTCTGTCGAGGTTGTGTCGTGCTTCACTCATGCCAAAATAGAATATAATTGAGAAAAAATAGTTATATCATTTTTTGCAATGGTCGGCTGAAGAAAATAAGCACACTTGGACTTTCAGTGCAGATTTTAAAGATAGAAAAATAAATTATGTAAGGTGTTAGGCAGGGTGATTGAAGCTAAAAATAGAAAATCTTGTGCAGATTATAAAAAGACCACTCAGCCGGATTACTGACTGAGTGGCAAAAACTTAAGCGTGTAACTGTTGTTCAATGATCGGCCATAGGTTTTGATGTGACGATTTAAACATCAACATATGTCCGATGGCTTTATGACCTGTTTCTTTCGGTTTTAACTCAATCATTTGAGTCGAAGCATTCGGGTATAAGCGCAGCAAGTCTTTGACATTGGCTTCCGTGGCGATTTCGTCATCAGAGCTCCATACGGCAGTGATCGGACAGCTCACCTGTTGATGAAAATCATGCTGAACAGTTTTGCCTAAGGCGTTGATGACATAACCGGGTTTGCTACAAAATTCAGCCCATTCACGAGCAACATCTTTTGGCAAATTTTCACCCATGCCAATCGCATTAGTCGGGCCATAGCCAATGGTATAGCGTGCAATCGGGAAGATCACATTAAACATCACTGGAGCTAAAAGCTTGGTGCGACCTTTAAGATCTTTGACATGACCTGTAGAGCCAGAAACAGCAACCACTTTGGCAACTTTGTCATAATTTGGCACGATACCTAATAATTGTCCGCCTGCACTATGACCGAGTAATATGACTTTAGGCGCCTGCGTTTTACTGATTAAAGCATCGATTGCTGCGGGGATATCAAGCTGCCCCCATTGCACAATACTTGCTGTCGATTGTTTTAAAGGGCTGTGTAGCGACTCACCAATACCACGAAAATCAAAAACTAAAATGTTATAGCCTTGTTGGCTCAACCATGTTGCATAACTATTATAAAATTGCTTGGTAATGCCTGTAGCTGGACAAATCAACACAGGTAAAGCCTGTTTTAGTTCTGTCTGGTGCGGATAAAAGCGCGCACTCAGTGAATAGCCGTCTTGGCAATGAATCGTGAGTTTTTCAGATGATGACATGATTCAAACTTTATGGATGTGTTCCGATGTCACTAATTTACACAAGTTCCAAAAAGAAACCTGAAAAGAGTATGACTCTAAAGTCATGTCATAACAGGTTTGAAGTAAGTATTATTGGAGAAGAAATACAGATAAAAATAATGCGTGTAATTGAACAATGGATGTAAATTAAAAATGGACATGCTTCAACTTTCGAGTGCAGTAAAAATTGCGATAGTCTTTAGTGGGATTTATTTATGGGTAGGTATGCTCACGGGTGTGTGGAAATATGCACAAATAAGGCAGTCTGAACTGGCACGTGCGCATTATTATGTCGATATTGCACATCGGAGCAGTTTGTTATACGCCCCAGCGACGCTCATTTTAGCGGTGTTGGCCTATTTTTCAG
Organism: Acinetobacter sp. YH12142; assembly: GCF_013418435.1. Taxonomy (NCBI): domain Bacteria; kingdom Pseudomonadati; phylum Pseudomonadota; class Gammaproteobacteria; order Moraxellales; family Moraxellaceae; genus Acinetobacter; species Acinetobacter sp. YH12142. The sequence continues at coordinate 67,974 of NZ_VPCB01000015.1, forward strand.
CACTTCCTCATGCGCTCAATTTACTCTTTGTAATCATCAATTTGTTCTTTTTTAGCTTTTCGATTTTAAGCTATGTACTGCATGGCTTTTTAGCTGATACCACCAATCAATTTAAAGTCCCGCACGTCTTAGGCAAATGGCATTTACCTAAATGGATGATGAGTATGGCAATGCTTGGATTGGTGATAGGCGAGTTAATTGCAACACTCGGATTGCTCTTCGGAGTCATCGTTAAATTTTGGTTTTAAACAAAGCAATATCAATTAGAAATGGTTTGCATGAAATTGGAAGCTAATCAAGAACTAAAAGCTTTTAAAGTGCAGACGATGGCTATGTAGAAGAATTTATAAAACAAAATTTGAAGTTAAATAGAATCGAAAATTCATGAGAAAAGGCTGATGATTTTCTGGTTATTTTAGGGATTATTTGTATTGTTTTTTAAAATGGATTGAATAATCGAGAAGGTAGGGGTGGCATCTTTTCTTTTTTCAAGATGGATGATGCCTCATCCATCTTCTAACTTAAAATTCTGTTGATTTTTGCTTTCGATATTTGTGGTCAATGACTGCCCATAAATAAAAGGCTACCGAGACAATAAGAGCATAAGCAAAGTATTCAGGTCTTAAATTTCCTTGTATTAAGCCTTGAATAAGTAGTGTCAGCATGAGAGCAATAGTGGTGCTTGTATAGGTCACCATGTTCTTATTTGCCTTCAGAGCGTTAATGAAGAATTGCTTTTTGAAATGTACTGATAACATCTCCACCCCTCCTTGTTGTTGTTTCGCCAAAACCCATGATTTTGGTCAGGTTTGAACTACTGTTGTACTTCGAAACTAGAAGTATTTCAATAGCAAATGTCATTATTTTGTCATAAAACTATGTTAGATCATCGTATAAGAATAATCATTTTATTCATATACTAAATATTATGAATCTAAAGGTGTTGACTGGTGAGTAAAAGGGTCAATGCATAATATCTATGTATGAATAAGCAATATATATACCAACACGGGTATATCGGCTTTATGACACGAAACCGCCTAGCTTACAGTCATAATCGGGCTTAATCATGGATTTTGTGTACGGTGTATTTTGCAGAAAGTATTTGTATTTTAACTATTATTATATTTTGTAGCCAAAGGGCTGGCTTTGTTTCTCATTGTGAAAATAAAAATTTATTTAAAAGTTCAATGACTTAGGGTTATTGCGCTGTAGTAGGACAAATAAAAGTCAGTTTGGGTAAAACTCGACAATTATTGGTCACAGGTAAAATCGTCATTCGGGTAAAACTCCGATTTTAGACAGGTCAAAAAAGGTTATTTTTTAACTTTGTCAATTACAGCAGCAATAATCAGCACAATCACAGAAGGGATCAGCCATGCTAAATTTTGTTGAGCAAGCGGTAGATTGGCAATAAAGCTTGGAAGCGCATCTTCGAAACCAGCTACTTTTAAACCATCAAAAATACCGAAAATAAACGCACAAGCGGTAACAGGCGCAATAACTCGTGATGGTGAAATAAACCATTTAGAGCAGAAGCTCAGTAGGATAACTGCAATCGCAGGTGGATAAATTGCACTTAAAACAGGCACTGAAACTGCAATGAGTTTGGTTAAACCTAAGTTTGAAATCAGCAGTGAGAAACCAACTAAAATGAACACAAAAACTTTGTATGGAATTTTAGTCAATTCTGAGAAATATTCAGCACATGCGCAGGTCAAGCCAATCGCGGTCACCATACATGCAACAAAGATCATTGCAGATAGGAAATAAGCGCCCATATCACCAAATGCATGTTGTACATATGCATGCAGGATCACTGCACCATTTGTTGCATTTGGAGCAATATCATGGCTGCCCATACCGAGTTTGAACAAGCTGATATAAACCAGTGTAAGTCCAATACCTGAAATAATACTGGCAATGACAGCATACTTGGTGACGAGCTTACTATCCGTTACACCACGTGAAGTAATGGCTTTTACGATCACGATACCAAAAACTAAAGCACCTAAAGTATCCATGGTTAAATAACCATTGACCACACCTTCAGAAACTGGTGCAGCCACGTAGTTACCAATTGCAGGCGGAATTACACCAGCAGGGATAAAGAACGCAGAGATACCCAGTACAATGAGACCTAAGATCTTGAGCGGTGAAAGGAAATAACCCACAGTATCCAAAATTTTGTTTGGATAAAGTGAAACAATGGTCACTAATGCAAAATAAATCACGCTATAAATTAGCAGACTGTTTGCGCCGTTACCAAAATAAGAAGAGAAACCAATTTCATATGAAACGGTAGCTGTACGAGGTGTTGCAAATAAAGGTCCAACAGCTAAGTAACACGCGACAGTAAGGATAATGCTGGCTGCTTTACCCAAAGGTGAACTTAAAACTTGAATAGAACCTTCTACACGCGACAAAGCAATAATCGTGATGACAGGTAGGCCAACTGCAGTGATCAAGAAACCAAATGCAGCTAACCAAACATGTTCACCCGCTTGCTGTGCGACAATTGGTGGGAAAATAATGTTACCTGCACCAATAAACAGTGCGAAGGTCATAAAACCTAAGGCAACAATATCCCGTGTACGAAGACTTGTCATAAAGGGGAGATGAACTGTGAAAAAAGGCAATTTTAGTGCATTTAAGCTCGTTTTTGGCGCAAAATTTATAAATCGTATAGATAGTTTTTATAATACGAAATATGAATATATTGACAGATAAAATAATGTTTTATTTATATTTATGATAAATAAAAGAAATTTATTGTATATAAATTTTTTATAGGAATATGTTTAGCTATTAAGATTTATCAGATATAAATCAATTGTTCTAATTTTCAGCACTAAATAGGATGCTATAAGCCGAATAAATGCAGAAATATTGGCTGAATAAAACAAAAAAAATCTAAAAGGTCTATAATTCGGTGTATTCAAATTTGAGGATATTCAGATGAAAGCTTCCAAAATCACGATTAAAACCGAGCAAGATATTGAAAAATTACGCATTTCAGGTCGTTTAGCTGCTCAGGTTTTAGAGATGATCGGGGAGTATGTCAAGCCGGGCGTGACCACTGAATATCTAGACGATATCTGTAATGATTTTATCGTCAACACACTTAAAGTGATTCCTGCCAACGTTGGCTACTATGGCTATACCAAAACCACCTGTATTTCACCGAATGAAGTGGTTTGTCATGGTATTCCTTCGAAAGAAACCGTATTGAAAGATGGCGACATTATCAATATTGATGTTGCCATCATTAAAGATGGTTATTTTGGTGATACCAGTCGTATGTACTATGTGGGTGAGGTTTCGCCTGCGGCTAAAAAGTTAGTCGAAACTACCTACGAGGCCATGGTTGCTGGGATTCATGCAGTTAAACCGGGAGCAACATTGGGAGATGTAGGTTATGCCATTCAACAAGTTGCTCATCGTGAAGGCTACAGCATTGTACGTGAATACTGTGGTCATGGGATTGGTAAGGTTTATCATGAGCAACCGAGCGTTTTACACTATGGTCAACCGGGTCAAGGTGTAATTCTAAAAAAAGGCATGGTCTTTACCATTGAGCCGATGATTAACAGCGGTAAAGCGCGAACTAAAGAGTTAAAAGATGGCTGGACAGTGATTACTGCAGACCGCTCTTTATCTGCACAGTGGGAGCATATGGTGGTTGTAACCGATAGTGGTTTTGAGTTGCTATCTCCATGGCCAGAAGGTACAGGTACATATCCTGCAATCTAAGCTAAATCGCGAATTTAATCCTGAATCTGCTGTATCTAAAGGATTGAAGTTAAATTAAATTGTACAAGTGTATATTTTTTGACTTTAGTCTAATAAGTTGTAGTGTGTATGAGCGTTATAGGTTTTAAGACTAAGAGGTTTTCTCTATAGCTTAATTTATAAGGTTTTGCTTATAACTCTGAAAATCAGTTAGAGCTATTAACGATTTAATAAAGATGTATTTTATTTATATAATATGATTACAGATTCTGCTGTAGTTTCTTAGTTTTTAAGTTTTCGCTTACCCATCACATGGGTAAGCTTTTTTTTGCCTAAAATTTAGCGTGTTCATGTTGGCTGAGTTTTTCAACTAAATAATCAATGAAAACACGTACAGCCGGTAATAAGCCACGACGAGATGGATATACAGCATGGAAAATACCATGTGCAGCTTTCCATTCAGGTAATACATGAACCAAAGCACCTGATTTCACATGATCGGACACAATACTGTCGGGTAATAACACCACGCCACAATCTTGGCAGGCTAGTGCAGCTAACATCGATAGGTCAGAGCCCATTACCGTTGGGTTGACTTTAATTTTTTTCTGATGCTGCTGTGCATCGGTCACAATAATATGTTGATCGAGATGCTCATCCGCCATACTTAATATTTGATGTTGTGATAAGTCTTCGGGCTGTTTGAGTTCACCAAATTTATTCAGATAGGCCTGACTGGCAAATAAGTGCTGCTCAATCGTTTCAAATTTACGAATGACTAAATTCGGGTCGTCGTCTAGATTTGAACGTACACGTAGCGCAAGATCGAAGCCTTCATTAATGATATCTACGCGCCGATTGGTCACCATCATTTGCACTTTAATTTCTGGATATTGCTTTAAAAATTCAGGCAAAATTTTGGTCATTTCATTTTGCGCGATGGAAACAGGTAAGCTGACTTTAATTAAGCCGCGCGGCTGCGTACTGAGATGATCAACCAAATCATGTGCGGCTTGAGCGGCATTCATCATAACTTGTGCATGGCGGTAGATATTCATACCAATATCTGTAACAGCAAAATGTCGTGAACTACGTTGAATCAGGCGGACACCTAAACGTTCTTCTAAGTTATAGACCCGACGACTCAGTTTTGATTTTGGAATATCTGTTGCACGTTCTGCTGCACTAAAACCACCATGTTCGACCACTTGGGCAAAACAATAAAAATCATCTAGATCACTCAGCACTGTTCTTATTCCATATTTGCAACGATTTAGCTAATTAACTTGAATTGTTTCATGAAGTCAATCACGTTTTGTAGTTTTTCATGTGAGAAAGTTGAGTAAAATTGCCAAGACTAAAGTCGGGTTAACCTTGTAATCGTTTCACATTAGCATGACCAAACAATAAATGTGGTGTATACATCTTTTAAATAACCGAATTTGAAGGATGTGATTTGAGTGTCGTCCTGATATATTCAAATAAAAGACCATTATGAAAGAAATTCGACATTAAAGGACAATGTCATGGAATTAAGACATTTACGTTACTTTGTCGCCGTTGTAGAAGAACAGAGTTTTACGAAGGCTGCTGAAAAGCTATTTATTGCTCAACCTCCTTTAAGTCGTCAAATTCAAAATTTAGAAGAAGAGTTGGGTGCACAGCTTTTTGAGCGTGGCAGCCGTCCTTTGAGAACCACCACCATTGGCCGTTTCTTTTATCAGCAAGCTGTGAAATTACTCTCCAATGCAGAAGAAATTAAGCTCATTACACAGCGGGCCAGTGCCACTGAACGTACCATTAATATTGGGTATGGCGGTTCGCTACTCTGTGGTTTATTACCTCGAATCGTTTATTTGTTCCGCCAGCAATATCCACACTTAAATGTAAATTTAATTGAACTGAGTGCAGTTGATCAGATTCAGGCATTAAAAGAAGGTCGGGTTGATGCATGTTTTAGCCGAGTTCGTGTGTCGGATCAGGCGGTTAAACGTGTGCTATTGCGTGAAGAGCCGCTAATTGTTGCGGTGCATTCGAGCCATCCTTTATCTTCACAACAACAGATTGCATTAAATAATCTCAAAGATGAGCAGATTTTTATCTATCCAGCAACGGATGGTCAAAGTTATGCAACGCTGATCAAGTCTTTGTTTTTAGAATACGGTATGGAGCCGAAACGCTTTAACACTCAAGCTGATTTGCAGCAATCACTAGGCATGGTTGCCGCAGGTGAAGGCATTTGTATTGTTCCTGAATCTGTACAAATTATGCAGTTTAGGCATGTGAATTATGTGAAATTATCGGATAGTGCGGCCATTAGCCAAATTTACTTGATCGTGCGGAACGATGATGAAGGGGAATTGGCACGTCCTTTATTTGACTGTGTTTATCAAGTATATGATTTAGAAGCAATTGAATACGATCGTCGGGTTTTCTAGTGCTTATTTTAAAAAGTAATAATAACGTTAAATTTGAAATTCAATTTTGAAGCAAACGTTTAAGTAACACCTTTCTGCATAAAACATAGGCTCATTCTTGAAAGTATTGAGCCTATTTTTTTATTCAGTCTTATTAGACCGCTTGTTTTAAAAACTTGGTGACTTCACGGCTAAATTTGACCGGTTCACTGAGCAATGGCGTGTGCCCCGATTTCTTAAAAATGATTTGCTCTGCATTGGCTAGGCTGTCAGCAATAATTTTTTGACCTTGAGCAGGATAGAGGATCGATTTTGCCCCTGTGAAAAAAGTTGTTGGCGCGGTGAGTGCTGCAATGGCTTCACGATAATCTTCAGTATGGTTCAAATAATTTTGAATATACCAATATAAATACGCCACACTTTGTGAGGGTAACATCAGCTTCTGTAAAGTTGGTTGTTGGTATGCAATACGGAAAGCGGATAATGCATAAGGATTGCTATTTTGTAAGTCTATGAACCTTAACCAAGCGTCGACCAGACCTTGACGGTCATGTTTATTCATCTGCTGTGCAAATGGCACAGAGAGGTTGATTGCAAGTACCTTCGAGATGTCTTCTAAAATACTTAAAAACTCAGTGTGACGTTTGCCATATAAACCATATTGCCAATCTGCATCTACTCGTATTTTAGGGGTTTGATCGATGTGTAAATAACGTTTAATTTTTTCAGCAAACTGACCGTATTTTAAACCGTGCATGGTGGTCGTTGCCCCCATGGAGTAGGCAATCACCGTGATTTTATCGTAACCGAGCTGGGAAACTAAGCTGTCAATATCTCGCCAATGGCTTGAAATGGTGTCCGTATTTGGAATTTGACAAAGTTTAGAGCCGCCAAATCCACGCCAGTCTGGAATGATAAATTTAAAATGCTTTCGGTGTTGATATAGAAAAGGATGCCATTGCCAACTTTGCATGCCCAGCCCCGATAAAACCAGAATGGGTTCTCCTTGACCATATTCACGAACATACAGTTGTTGCTGATCGGGCATTGTATAGTGTGGCATGCGGCTTCCTATTTATTTTTTGTTTTAGCGATTAAATTTATGCAACTGTGGAATGATGGTTTCGAGCCATTTGATCCAACCGATTTCCAAATCTATCCCAAGCTGTAAAATCATTTTATGAATGTACAAAGTACGGTCTTCATCATGCGCATGTGCAAAGTCTTTTGCAAAAATAGACTGGTACACTTTTAGTTTTTCTTTGTGAATGTCTAGATGGCGCTCTAATTCGGGTAATACACCGTTTGTGCCCAGTTGAGCTTCAGCACGTAAACGAACCATTAACTCTTCACGTAACTGAGCCGGAGGGCTTTGCTCAACCATCCAATTGGCTAATTCAACACGTCCAAGCTGTTCAACTTGGTAGGTTTTTTTACGGGTTGTACTGTGGTCATCTTCAATGGTGCTGATCCAGCCTTTTTGCTGCATACCACTGAGTTCACGGTAGATTTGCTGATGTGTCGCATTCCAAAAAAAGCCCATAGAGCGGTCAAAACGGCGTGCAAGGTCAATTCCTGTACTAGGTTTTTCAAGTAAGCTCGTGAGTAAAACATGGGCTAAAGACATATATGGCTCAGTCAAAATAGTTTTGTACTTTTTATTATGCAACATGTTGCATAAAAATCAAATCTCGCATATAAATTAGTGCAACAAGTTGCAAAAATCTTGTATGCGTAGATGGAAATAGAAAGCTCGTATACAAGCGAAGATAAAAATAGCCAGCTTTTCAGCACGCTAAGGAGAAAAAATGTCAAATTATCCAAATTTATTGGCACCACTAGATTTAGGTTTTACAACGCTAAAGAACCGTGTATTGATGGGTTCTATGCATATCGGCCTTGAAGAAGCACCGGGTGGCTATGAACGCATGGCAGCTTTTTACGCTGAGCGTGCGAAAGGTGGTGTAGGTCTGATTGTAACTGGTGGTATTTCTCCCAATGATGATGGTGTGACATTTGCTGGTGGCTCAAAATTAGATTCTTTAGAAGAAGCAGAAAAACATAAAGTGATTACGCAGGCGGTACATGATGCTGGCGGTAAAATTGCGATGCAGATTTTGCATACAGGTCGCTACTCGTATCAAGCCAATAATGTTGCACCTTCATCAATTCAAGCACCAATTAACCCAGTAAAACCGCAAGCTTTAAGCACAGCAGACGTCGAACGCACGATCAATGATTTTGCCAAATGTGCTCAGTTAGCACAGACAGCGGGTTATGACGGTGTAGAAGTCATGGGGTCAGAAGGTTATTTAATTAATGAGTTTATTGCTGCACGTACCAACCACCGTGATGATGAATGGGGTGGCAGTTATGAAAACCGGATTCGTTTTCCAATTGAGATCGTGCGTCGTACGCGTGAATTAGTCGGTGAAAATTTTATTATTATTTACCGTCTTTCTATGTTGGATTTGGTTGAAGGCGGTTCGACTTTCGAAGAAGTTGTGCAACTTGCAAAAGCGATTGAAAAAGCCGGTGCAACCATTATCAATACCGGTATTGGTTGGCACGAAGCACGTATTCCGACCATTGCAACCAAAGTGCCACGTGCTGCATTTACATGGGTGACCAAGAAATTAAAAGGTATAGTGAATGTTCCTTTAATCACCTCAAACCGTATCAATACCCCTGAAATGGCTGAGCACGTACTTGCTTCGGGTGATGCAGATATGGTGTCCATGGCACGTCCAATGCTGGCTGACCCACGTTTTGTGGAAAAAGCAGAACGAGGTCGTAGTGATGAAATTAATACCTGTATTGGTTGTAACCAAGCCTGCCTAGATCATATTTTTTCGATGAAAATTGCAACATGTTTGGTTAACCCTCAAGCTTGCTATGAAACTGAACTGATTTTTAAAGAATCTGCACAGGTGAAAAATATTGCTGTGATTGGTGCGGGACCTGCGGGTTTAAGCTTTGCAACTTATGCTGCAGAGCGTGGTCATAACATAACTATTTTTGAAGCATCGAGCCAAATTGGTGGGCAGTTCAATATCGCGAAAACGATTCCTGGTAAAGAAGAGTTTTATGAAACGCTGCGTTATTTCAAACGCAAAATAGAACTATTGCCTCAGATTAAATTGGTACTGAACCATACGGCAACGTATGAAGAATTAGCTCAGTCTGATTTTGATGACATCGTGGTGGCGACGGGTGTAACGCCGCGTCAGTTAGATATAGATGGTATTGATCATCCAAAAGTATTGAGCTATTTACAGGTATTACGTGAACGTCAACCTGTTGGCAAACGTGTAGCAATCATTGGTGCGGGTGGTATTGGTTTTGATACGGCTGAATATTTAACGCATGAAGGTGAAAGCGGTAGCCTCAATCCTGAGAAATTTTATGATGAATGGGGAATTGATACCACTTATGCACAAGTCGGTGGCTTGAAACATCCTGACGTTGAAGAATCGCCGCGTGAAGTGTATTTATTGCAGCGTAAGGCTAAATCGGTCGGTGCTGGCTTAGGTAAAACTACGGGTTGGATTCACCGTACAGGTTTGAAACACCGTGATGTAAAAATGATTGCGGGTGCAAGCTACGACAAAATAGATGATCAAGGTTTGCATATTACCGTTGATGGTCAACCACGTATTTTAGATGTTGATCATGTGGTGATTTGTGCAGGTCAGGAATCCTATACCGCGATGTATGAACAGTTACAAGCAGATGGAAAAAATGTGCATCTGATTGGTGGTGCGAAAGAAGCTGGTGAGTTAGATGCTAAACGTGCCATTCGTCAAGGTGCAGATTTGGCTGCGGTGATTTAATCAGCCTCATACTTATCCACGACAACTACATTCAATTTAATATGCAGTTGTCGTGCTTCCTCTCCATTTTGAGAGGAGTTTGAGGATAGGGAAATGATTCATCAACAAAAAAAGGACATAAACATGATTATTGAAATAACAAAAAAATCTGTTGCACGTTGGCACGAAATGCTCGACACACGGGATATGAATATTTTAAATGAACTCTTGGCAGAGGATGTGGTGTTTCGTTCACCTGTCGCGTTTAACCCATATCCAGGTAAGCCTGTAGTAACTTTTATTTTGACCAATGTGATTCAAATTTTTGAAAATTTTACCTATCACCGTGAGTTTTACTCAGAAGATGGTTTAAATGTGGTGCTTGAGTTTTCTGCCAATGTTGGCGAGAAAAAGTTAAAAGGGATCGACATGATTCAGTTTAATGAACAAGGACAGATGATTGATTTTGAAGTCATGCTCCGTCCGAAAAGTGGCTTGGAAGCATTGGCGGCGAAAATGGGTGAGCGCATTACGCAATATCAGCCTTAACTCTGCTGATTTTAAATGCTCATCACAGAATGATAAAAAGCATGATGGATATTGTCATGCTTTTTGCTTATGAGGCTTAAGCAAACAAATATTGCTAGCGAGATATGGTTTTGTAGATACGTTTGTTTAATGGGCCTTGTTTGTCAAAGTGAAAAGATTGAAATGATTTGCTGTAGTGCGAAGCGAGGTGAAGGTAAGGTCAATGAATAATGTGATGCATAAAGGGTGTCAGGCTCTTTTAAATTTTGTAGATCATGCCATCGGTGCAGAATTACCACAGCTTTATTATCATCCTGAAGGGCAAATGAAACATGTGCTGCCGAAGTTAAAGCAACTACATGAAAAATATCGTCCTACGCCTTGGCTGTCGAATACTCATGCACATTTACTGTATTTTGATGTCATTAAAAAGCGCCAAGTGAAGCTTAAATACGACGCTATAGAGCAACTGACCATGGCTGATGGAGGGATTACAGCCATTGCATGGTTGGGCTTAGATTTACCTGCGGATGTGCCAACTGTGGTACTCATGCATACGATTACGGGAACGCCTGAAAGTATGCGAGAAGTGGTTCGGGATCTTCATCTATATACAGGTTGGCGCATTGCACTGTGTTTAAGACGCGGTCATGCCAATTTACCTATGCCAGTTGCCAAAATAAATTTATTTGGCTCAACAGATGACTTACGTGAACAGATTGCCTGTATTCAGCAGAAATTTCCCGAATCGAGTTTGTATGGCGTCGGTTCATCTGCCGGAACGGGGCTATTGGTCCGCTATTTAGGAGAGCAAGGTGAGGAAACACCACTTAAAGCGGCTTTTGCTTTATGTCCGGGCTATGATACTGAGCTTGGCTTTAAAAATGTACATCCTTTTTACAGTAAAATGATGACCAAGAAGCTCTTTCAGAAATTTGTAGAACCCTATTCTGCAACATGGTCAACAACACCATCTTTAATAGAAGTCCTAAAAAGTAAAGATCTGGCGCAGTTTGAGCGTGCTTATTTCCAAATGGCTGGTTTTGCCGATTATGAAAGTTATGCAAAATCTACCAATCCAATTTATGTATTTGAAAATCTTAAAATTCCATTGATGATTTTAAATGCCGAAGATGACCCTGTTTGCCACATTCAAAACTTTGAACCCTATAAAGAATTAATCCGTTCTTTGCCGAATGTTGTGGTGGTAACCACCAAAAAAGGCAGTCACTGTGGTTATTATGAAGGTTTAGTGGAAACCCATTCATGGGCAACCAAATTGATGGCAGATTTTTTAAAGTTATATGCGAACTAAAAAATAGCCTACTTTGGGTAGGCTATTTTAAGTGTGTGTTACTCAGCTTGTGCGCAACATGCAGATGTTTGAGGTTTAAGCTTCATCTGTATCAATACTAAAATCAACGCTATAGCGCTCAGTGTAGCGCCTGCATAAGACACTGCAGCATAGCTTAGGTTGAGATTTAGCACTGCGGCACCTGCAACAGCGCCCAAAGCATTTCCAAGATTAAATGCACCAATATTCACTGAAGAAGCGAGGCCTGGTGCATCGTGAGCTACTGTCATAACATGCATTTGTAAAGGTGGTACGACGGCAAAGGCTGCTGCTCCCCAGATGATTAATGCAATCGCCGCGCCAATGGTGGTTGTTGCTAAAATTGGAAATAACAGCATCATCAGCATGAGTAAGACTAAAAAGCCAATCAAGGTTTTATCTAAGGATTGATCTGCGAACTTACCACCGAAATGGTTACCAATTGAAAATCCGATCCCGATTAAGACCAACATGAAAGTGATAAGTTCGGGGCTTGCATGAGTAAAGACTTTTAAGCTTGGTGCGATATAGGTATAGAGCGAGAACATAGCTCCAGCACTCATGACCGTGGTGAGCAGTGCTAAAACAACAGGCATGCGTGTTAATACTTTTAACTCTGCTCGTACATCCGGTTTTTCGGTCTGTTGCTGATGGGGCAGTGCTTTCCATAATGCCAACATGGTGATGATGCCAAGTAAGGTGATGGCCGCAAAAGACATACGCCAACCGATATTTTGCCCCACCCATGTTGCGAGTGGCACGCCGCCAATATTGGCAATGGTCAAGCCCATAAACATCATGGCAACAGCACTGGCTTGTTTATCTTTTGGAACAACACTTGCTGCGACGACAGAGCCTAAGCCAAAAAAGGCGCCGTGGTTCAAACTCGTCACTAAACGCGCAGCCATTAAACCTAAATAATCTGGCGCAACTGTGGCAAGCAGATTGCCAAGGGTGAAAATTGTCATTAATAACATGAGTGATGTACGTTTTGGAAAACGTGCTAACCATAAGGTCATCAATGGGGCACCAATCATGACGCCAACGGCATAGGCACTAATCAGTAAGCCCGCTTGAGGAATAGATACCGATAAATCTGCTGCGATTTCAGGCAAAAAACCCATCGGTGAAAATTCTGTTGTACCAATTGCAAAAGCACCTACGGCTAATGCAATTAATGGAAAATTGAATTTCATATTAAATATCCCACACTGGAGCAAGTTCAGGTGGGTTCACTTCACGCGCATTTCTGTCTAGTGTGGTAATGGCCTGCATCTGTTCTGGTGTTAAATGAATGTCTTGAGCTTTTAAATTACTGATTAAATGTTCACGTTTGGTTGATGATGGAATCACGGCATAACCTTTTTTCAGTGCCCATGCGAGTGCAATTTGGGCCGAAGTGACTTGGTGTTCGGCCGCAATATTTAACAGGGTTGGGTCTTGCAAAACTTTGCCATAAGCCAAGGTCATATAGGATGTGACATCTATATTGTTCGTTTGCAGATAATTGACCAATTTTTGATTTTGCAAATATGGACTAAGTTCAATTTGATTGGTTGCAATATTTTCTAGCCCGATGTGATCAATGGCTTGTTGAGTGAGCTCAATATTAAAATTAGATACACCAATATGTTCAGTCAAACCTTGTTTTTTTGCTTCAAGTAAATGTCCCATTAATTCAGGAATATCGACTCCTAGAGCAGGTGCTGGCCAATGAATAAGTGTGAGGTTAACTGCATCAGTCCTCAATTTAATTAAACTGTCTTTTAGACTGGGTATTAGTTTGTCGGCAGCATAATTTTCAGTCCAAATTTTCGTGGTTAAGAAAATATCAGCTCGATTGACCTGACTTTCATGGAGTGCTTGGCCTACTTCTGCTTCATTAGCGTAAATTTGTGCGGTGTCTACAGCACGATATCCTACCTCTAAGGCTGTTTTAACTGAATGAATGACAGTTTCACCTGCCAAACGGAAGGTACCGACACCAAATTGGGGAACAATCATCAGGAATTCTCTTTTTTGAATTGATGCTATTGTGCTGCTAATTTTAATGAAGAAAAATGCATGAGTTTGGAATATATTATTGATTAAAAATCACGAATTCGAATATGCAATGAAATCGACCATTGAGGAGCTGCAGGCTTTTACTGTTATTGTAGATAGCGGCTCTATTATCAAAGCAGCAGAAAGACTGGATCAGACAGCATCGGGTGTCAGCCGCGCATTACAGCGTCTGGAATCTAAATTAAATGTAACCCTGTTAGAACGAACAACCCGCAAAATTAAGCTGACGCAAGAGGGGCAATTGTTTTTAGCTAAAACACGGCGGATATTGAATGATTTGAGCGAAGCGGAAGATTCTCTGCTGAAATTAGATGCAGATACTTCGGGGTTAGTGCGAGTCGATTCTGCGATTTCGTTTATTCTGCATATGATCGTTCCCTTGATTCCAGAATTTAATGCACGTTATCCACATATACAGATTGAATTGGTGAATCATGATCAAGTGATTGACTTATTAGAGCATAAAGCGGATGTCGCAATTCGCTTTGGAAAATTAAACGATTCAAGTTTGCATGCAAAACTCATCTATAAGAGTCGATTGTGTTTGGTGGCGAGTCCTGAATATCTTCAGCAGCATGGACGACCGCAAAATGCTGATGAGCTAACAGCACATGCTTTACTTGGATTTAGTCAAATTACCCATATGAATACTTGGCCGTTCCAAGTCGCAGGGAAGCCCCTGACGATCCGACCCAACATCAAGGCATCAAATGGTGAAACACTACGGGAGCTTGCGATTCATGGGATGGGCATCGCTTGTCTTTCGATTTTTATGTTAGAAAAAGATATTGCAGAAGGGCGATTGGTACAATTTTTAGACGATCAAATTGAACCGCATGAACAGCTTATTCATGCTGTCTATTATCAACAAGAGCATTTACCGAAACGTGTTCGTTTATTTATTGAATATTTAGCTGAAAAATTACAAGAATAGTTGTGAGAAAAAACAGTGCATCGTCGGGTACAGATTTTTATTTACATAGAAACAATAAAAAACCCGACTTTTGCCGGGTTTTTTTGATCATTTGTTTGATAAAACTTCGATCTTAGTTCTCTAAGGCTGGTGTTGCAGCAGCAATGGCAGCGGCAACGGCGTCATCTTCAGACTGTGCAGAACCAGAGTTTTGTTTAGGTTGAGCAGCTTGCGCAGGTTTTTCTGCTGCTTTAGGTGCTTCTGCTTTTGGAGCAGGAGCTTCTGCAGGAGGAGTAGGTTCACGACGAATTTCAGTTGTTGTATTCGGTGTTTCTTCACGAATCACTTCAACTTGCTGCTGAGTCGGTTCTTCAACAACTGGTTGTTCTTCAACTGGTTCTAATTGTGTAGGTACAGATACTGTTGGTTCAGATGCTGCAACTTCAACCTGTTCCTGTTCTTCTTCTTTTGGTGCTTCTTTTTTTACACATGCTGTAAGAAGTAGACCTGTTGCGATTGCACCGCAGATTAAAAGTTTCTTATTCATAATTACACAAAACAAAAAAGTGTGGATTGGATAACTGCATTATAACAGCAAATAAGAATATAGAAATGATAAGAACTTACTCTAAATTTTTATGATAATTGCTGTTACAATAGCCAATTGTTAATTGTTCTATGAATTGATGCGGAATGACTTTGCTTTCTTGGTACAGAGTAAAGTAAAATCGCACAACATTGTAGGCCAATTTAGGCTCCATTGTACGAGAAACTTAATGACCCATTTTATTTTCGTTACTGGTGGTGTTGTATCATCACTAGGTAAAGGTATTTCAGCTGCATCAGTGGCTGCGCTTTTAGAAGCCCGTGGTTTAAAAGTAACCATGGTAAAAATGGATCCATACATTAATGTCGATCCAGGGACTATGAGTCCATTCCAACACGGTGAAGTTTTTGTCACAGAGGATGGTGCTGAAACTGACTTAGACTTGGGTTATTACGAACGTTTCTTGCGTCGTGCGAAAATGACCAAACTGAACAACTTTACTTCAGGACGAGTGTACCAAGATGTCTTGAATAAAGAACGTCGTGGTGATTACCTCGGTGGTACAGTTCAAGTTATTCCACATATTACTGACAATATTAAAGAACGTGTTCTTCGCGCAGGTGAAGGCTATGACGTTGCGATCGTTGAGATCGGCGGTACAGTAGGTGACATTGAATCTCTCCCATTCATGGAATCTGTACGTCAACTTATGGTCGAACTAGGTCATAAGCGCACAATGTTAATGCACTTAACTTTACTCCCATATATTAAGTCAGCTGCTGAATTAAAAACTAAACCAACTCAACACTCTGTAAAAGAGCTTTTGTCGATTGGTATTCAACCAGACATCCTGATCTGCCGTACAGAGCATGATGTTGATGCTGACACTACACGTAAAATTGCGTTATTTACGAACGTTGAAGCGCGTGCAGTTGTGGTATGTAAAGATGCGCGTTCAATTTACCAAATTCCACGTACTTTCTATGAACAAAACGTTGATGATTTAATCTGCGAACGTTTTGGTTATGACGATCTTCCAGAAGCTGATCTTACAGACTGGGATAACGTTGTAGATGCATTACTGAACCCTGAATATACAGTTCGTGTAGCGATGGTTGGTAAATACGTTGAACTTCCAGATGCATACAAATCTGTAAACGAAGCACTTTTACATGCGGGTATTCAAAACCGTGTGAAAGTTCAAATCGACTACGTAAATGCAGAAGAACTTGAAAGCCAAGATGTAAACGACGTATTAAAAGACGCGGATGCAATCTTAGTGCCGGGTGGCTTCGGTGAACGTGGTACAGAAGGCAAAATGAAAGCGATTCGTTTTGCACGTGAAAACGGTGTGCCATTCCTTGGCATCTGTTTAGGTATGCAGTTGGCTGTGATCGAATATGCGCGCAACGTTGCGGGTATTAGCGATGCAACTTCTACTGAATTTAACCGTTCTACTAAATCACCATTGATTGGTCTAATCACTGAATGGTTAGATGAGCGCGGCGAAGTTCAACAACGTAATGCAGATTCTGACTTAGGCGGCACAATGCGTCTGGGTGCTCAAAAATCTGAATTGGTTGCGGGAACAAAAACTGCACAAGTTTACGGTTCTGAAGAGATCGTTGAACGTCATCGTCACCGTTATGAAATGAACAACCGTTATATCCCAGTGCTTGAAGAAAAAGGCATGAAGATTTCAGGTTATTCTCCAGTACAGCGTCTCGTTGAAACTGTTGAAATTCCTGAACATCCTTGGTTTATTGCTGTACAATTCCATCCGGAATTTACAAGTTCACCACGTGATGGACACCCATTATTCGCAGGCTTTATTGATGCTGCTAAAAAGCAGTACCAAAAAGCGAAATAATGTGTTTTTGACTAAACCAGGAAGAGTTTAAATGTCACAATTAAAACCACAGGAAATTGTACGTTTAGGCGATATACAAATGGCAAATCATTTGCCATTTGTACTATTCGGCGGCATGAACGTACTTGAGTCAAAAGACCTTGCTTTTGAAATTGCTGAAACCTATGTGGATATCTGCAAACGCTTGGATATTCCGTATGTGTTTAAAGCAAGTTTTGATAAAGCCAATCGTTCAAGCTTGAACTCTTTCCGTGGCCCAGGCCTGGAAAAAGGAATCGAGTGGTTAGCTGACATAAAAAAACACTTTAATGTGCCGATTATTACTGACGTACATGAACCATATCAAGCTGCGCCTGTTGCTGAAGTTGCGGATATTATCCAGCTTCCTGCATTTTTAAGCCGTCAAACTGACCTTGTTGAAGCGATGGCGAAAACTGATGCCATCATCAATATTAAAAAAGCACAGTTCCTCGCACCACACGAAATGCGTCATATTTTGCATAAGTGTTTGGAAGCAGGGAATGACAAACTGATTCTTTGTGAACGTGGTTCAGCATTTGGTTACAATAATTTAGTTGTAGACATGTTGGGCTTTGACATCATGAAAGAAATGAATGTCCCTGTGTTCTTTGATGTTACGCATGCGCTTCAAACGCCGGGTGGTCGTGCGGATTCTGCAGGTGGTCGTCGTGCACAAATCACGACACTGGCACGTGCAGGTATGGCGACTGGTTTAGCAGGTTTGTTCTTAGAAGCTCATCCAGATCCAGAAAATGCCAAATGTGACGGTCCATGTGCGCTACGCATGTCACAGTTGGAACCTTTCTTGGCACAGTTAAAAGAGCTCGATACCTTAGTTAAAGGTTTCGCAAAGTTAGACACACACTAATTCGATACACATTGATGCGTCACTTTTGACGCATCATTTTTATTAATCAACTGAGGAATTGTTCATGAGCCAAATCGTTGACATTCGTGCACGTGAAATTTTGGACTCTCGTGGTAACCCTACCATCGAAGCAGACGTAATCTTAGCCTCTGGCGTTGTAGGCCGTGCATGTGCACCATCTGGTGCTTCAACTGGTTCTCGTGAAGCTTTAGAACTTCGTGACGGCGATAAAGCTCGTTACTTAGGTAAAGGCGTTAAAACTGCGGTTAACAACGTTAACACAGTAATTCGTGATGCATTGTTGGGTAAATCAGTATTCGAACAAAAAGACATTGATAACACAATGATCGCGCTTGACGGTACTGAAAACAAAGAAAAATTAGGTGCGAACGCAACTTTAGCGGTATCGCTAGCTGCTGCACGCGCTGCTGCTGACGAAAAGAAAATTCCACTTTTTCAATACATCGCAGACCTTCGTAATAACAGCATTTTGACTATGCCTGTTCCAATGATGAACATCCTAAATGGTGGTTCACATGCAGACAACAACGTAGACATTCAAGAATTTATGATTGAGCCAGTTGGCTTTACTTCATTCTCTGAAGCTTTACGCGCTGGTGCTGAAATTTTCCACTCTTTAAAATCAGTTTTAAAGAAACAAGGTTTAAATACTGCAGTTGGTGATGAAGGTGGTTTTGCACCGAACCTTCGTTCTAACGAAGAAGCAATCACAGTAATTCTTGAAGCAATTGAAAAAACTGGCTACAAAGCAGGTTCTGATATTATGCTTGCGCTTGACTGTGCATCTTCAGAATTCTACAAAGATGGTCAATACATCCTTGCAGGTGAAGGCAATAAAGCATTCACAAGCAACCAATTTGCTGACTACCTTGCTGGTTTTGCAAAACAATACCCAATCATCTCAATTGAAGATGGTTTGGACGAGTCTGATTGGGAAGGTTGGTCTTACCTCACTTCAATCCTTGGCGACAAAATCCAATTGGTTGGTGATGACCTATTCGTTACGAATCCTAAAATTCTTCAACGTGGTATCAATGAAAAAGTGGGTAACTCGATTCTGATCAAGTACAACCAAATCGGTACGTTGACTGAAACTCTAGATGCAATCTACCTTGCAAAAGCAAATGGTTACACTACAGTAATTTCACACCGTTCTGGTGAAACTGAAGATTCAACTATTGCGGATCTTGCAGTGGGTACAGCAGCGGGTCAAATCAAAACTGGTTCACTTTGCCGTTCTGACCGTGTAGCGAAATATAACCAATTACTTCGTATTGAAGAATTGACTAATGCTGCATATCGCGGTAAAGCTGAGTTCAAAGGTTTGAACTAAGCAGATCATGCTATCTATGTTAAATGTATTTGACTCCAAAGCGAGTAAAGCATTGTTGGGCCTTGCGATCTTTTTGATCGCAGGGTTTCAATATTTATACTGGTTCGGTGAAGGTGGTTATCATCAACATCAACAACTGAGTCAGAAAATACAACAACAAGTCGAACTCAATGACGAATTAAAAGAACGAAATCGCGTGCTTGCCGCTGAAGTATACGATTTAAAAAATGGCGTTGAAGCTATTGAAGAGCATGCTCGTCTAGATTTAGGTTTAATTAAACCGCATGAAACTTTCGTACAGATGAGTACGATTAGTACTCAGTACAAACCAATTTATATTGATCCAAACGCAAAAGTAGACCTACGTACCAATGAGTCAGAACCAGCCGAACTTCCACCAGAACCTTAAATTGTGGGCCATTATTCCTGTTGCTGGTTCAGGAAGTCGATTTTCTAAAACTGAACTAAAACAATATCAAAACATTGCGGGTCTAACTGTGCTTGAACACACAGTTGCACGTCTCAACCAATTGCCGTTGACAGGCTATGTATTGGCTATAGGTGAGCAAGATAATGTTGCTCAGACCTTGGCACTCACTAATCAAGAGAAGGCTCATTTTTGTTTAGGCGGTGCAGAGCGTGTGCATTCTGTGCTCAATGCATTGCAATATCTATCTTCGATTGCCAATGATGATGATTGGGTGTTCGTTCATGATGCAGCACGACCATGTGTCTCGCAGTTGAGCTTAGAAAATTTAGTTCAATCGGCAGTAGAAACTGAGCAAAGTGCGATTCTCGCCATTCCTGTACGCGATACCTTAAAGCGAGTTGAAACAGCACCACAAATATCAACAACGGTAGATCGTTCAACTTTATGGCAAGCGCAGACACCACAAATTGCCAAATTGGGTGTACTTAAAAATGCCATTGAACAAGCGCTTGCCGCTGGTGCGACCATCACAGATGAAGCAAGTGCCTTAGAATTTTTCGGTGAGCATGTCAATGTCGTGCAGGGTCGTTCGGACAATATTAAAATTACCTATCCTGATGACTTGGAATTGGCACGTTTAATTTTAGCGTCTCAAGTTAATAGATGATTATTTCAAGGAATATTTAAGGGACAGTGATTTTTACTGTCGCTTTAATCTATAATTCCCGCATCCTTTTTAGATCTGTTTCGCAATGATCCCTTCTCAACAGTATCGTTTTTTACGTCAGTCATTACGCGATGGCCGCAGTATAAAACACGATTCTTCTCGATGGGCTAAACTTCATTTAGACCCGTGGTTACTTTGCTTCTTGGTACTCAATGCAATATTGGGGCTGATGGTTGTCTATAGTGCGACCGCGGAAGATTCGGGAATGGTACTACGTCAAGCCACAAGTTTTGGTGTGGGCTTTATTGTGATGCTGATCTGCGCGCAAATTCCACCCAAAGTTTACCAATCTATGAGTCCGTACTTATATGCCATCGGTATATTTTTACTGTTGTTGGTTCTGGTCATTGGTGAAAAAAGGATGGGGGCGAAACGCTGGATTAGCTTGCCGGGTATCGGCAGTATGCAGCCGAGTGAGTTTATGAAATTTGCCATGCCACTCATGATGGCGTGGTATTTTGCGCGAAAACCTTTTCCACCGAAATTTTTACAAATTGTCGGTGCATTAATTTTATTATTGATTCCATTTGCATTGGTCGCTTTACAGCCTGACTTGAATATCGGTTTGATTATTCCGGGTATTTTTGTTTTATTTTTAAGTGGTATGTCTTGGCGTTTAATTGCAGGTGCTTTAACCGCCTTTGCAATTGCAGCACCTGTACTTTGGATGTTTTTTTTACAGGAATATCAGAAAAAACGTGTACTGACGTTATTTGACCCTGAATCTGACGCGCTTGGTGCAGGTTGGAACATTATTCAATCTAAAATTGCCATTGGATCAGGTGGTTTAATGGGTAAGGGTTATACCGAAGGGACGCAGTCGCACTTGGGCTATCTGCCAGAGCATCATACTGACTTTATTATGTCGACCTATGCTGAAGAGTTTGGCTTTATTGGTGTATTTCTTTTATTTAGTTTGTTTACAGCAATTATTGTTCGCTGTTTGATTATTGGACTAAATTGCTTCCATAATTTTGGACGACTCTATGCAGGAGCGATAGGATTAACTTTCTTCTTTTTTGTATTTTTAAACTCGGGTATGGTCAGTGGGATTTTACCGGTAACAGGTGATCCACTACCGTTGATGAGTTATGGTGGTACAGCTGTAATTGCGATGCTCGCAGGGATGGGGATTGTGATGTCGATTCATACGCATCGCTAAGCATTAATGTAAACGGAATAATCAAGCCGGACCAATGTCCGGCTTTTTTTATGCGCTGGACGTACGGGAAAATGCTGTAGCAGAATGTATTGAGCAGTCCGTCAGGCCGTAAATCAATGTTTCTGTGCAGATGATTGGCAGGTCGAATGCCTTGGTTGTAGTTGTTTAAGCTATGGCGGACTGGCCGGCCAGCGCTCATAAGCGCCCGCAAGTATAATCTGTCAGTATCTGGGCAGGCGCCGGCTAAGCGGATAAAAACAGCCGGCTTCATGCCGGCTTTGGGTTTAGTTGAATAGCTGATTGATTTTTCTGGCTATTTCTTTGTTGTAAATTCGATAGTCGCTGATGGCATAGGGGCTGAACAGGGCATATTTGCAGCTGGTGCTGGAACCATTTTTGGCGGCAGCGGTGCGGCAGTTCAAGATGGAAAAGACCTTCGCGTCAGCCGATTTAAGCTCAAATGAGCTTAAGTAAATTTTTTCATTGGCAATATCCTGAGTAGTAACGGTATAGCCATTTTTTACTAGCACATTGCTGAGGCTGGAAATCGTGCGTTTGCTGCTGACTGTCAGCGCATCTTCATAGCCGAAGGTTTTAATCAGGGTTGCAGTGTTCAGCTGCTCGGCATTTTTAAATAATTCCGGCGCTGCGTTTTTGATAAAGAAGCCGAAGTCTTCTGTGCTGATATCGGCCGTAATAGGCTTGAAGGTCATGCGTACGCCATCACTCAGCCTGTCGTATGCGACGCGCATCTGTATATCTGCGCAGGAACTGGAGTCGTTGGCGCTGCGGCGGTGATCAGCGCTGACCGTATTGCAGACTTTTATTTTAACCCGGTCTTGCGCCAGGCGCCGGAATTGCGCGTCATAAATATGATGCACACTCCAGTAACGGTCTTGTTTTAACTGGTTAAAGAACGGGGCATTGCTGATCAGCCCTTTGTTTAAATCCAATTCATTATAAGCCGAGAGCGGTACTGTCAGGGAAAAACTGTTCAGTTCTGGATTGAGCTGGATATGCTGGGTTTTAGGCCCGAAGCCGCCTAGCACATTTTGATAGAGGCTGCCGCGTTCCCCTGTGACTTGGCAGCCGGATAGCCCGGCTGCTGCGGCAAGAAACAATAATGTTTTTTGCATATTTTGATTTTTTCTATAGATAACGATTATTCGAAATTGAAGCTGACGTCAGAAGCCGTGTTTGGAGACGGATGCTGGAAAATACGCTCGTTCTGATGGTCAAAGTAAACTTTCCAGCTGTTTTTGATATTTTTGCACTGGAATAAGCCGTAGTATTTTTGCAGATTCGGTGTAGACAGCACCTCAGAGCCTTTATAAGGAATCAGCGGTGATGGATGGCTTTTAATTTGTACAAATTCACCGCCGTCACGCGCACAATAGGTGTTTGCGCGTTCCCACATAATGGTGCCAGCACCGTAAGATACGTTATTCATGGTGATGGTGCGCGGATTTTTATACTTGGCTTGGAAAAATTCCTGCACCGTCGGATACTGTTCAAAATCCTTATCTGTCAGCTGCCCCAAGGTATTCCATTTATCAATAGCTTTTGACAGCCATCCTTTTTTTGCTTCTTCTGCAGATGCGTAAGTACTGGCAATAATGCATGCTGCAGCTAAAAAGGTTTTAGTTTTCATTATATAACTCCAATTCAGGTGCAGAGCATGCTAAAGGCCATGCAGCGGCGATGCAACTTTGCGGGCGCTAATATGTATAATCAAATGTTAGAAAATGTTTAATTTTTAATAAAAATTTATAATATTTTGTTTTATTAATCTGCATTGAAAAATCAGCGCTTTAAGGCAAACATAAAAAAAGCCCTCAATTGAGGGCTTTATTTAGATATTAATTAATGTAGGAACCACGTGTAATAGCCCCACAACATTAGTGGCCAAGCGAGGAAGGGGCTAAAAAGCCATTTCCAGAACCAATGGTGTGGTGTAAAACCCACACCATGCACAAAACCACCTGAAATACCTATCATGATGAACATCAGCGCTCGATGGCTATATCCACCATTGTCATCCAGCATGGCAGCAGGATGTACAAGTAACACGGCTGCCAAAGGAAAAGCTAACAGGCAGGAAATGACCATTGCAAATTTATTTGGCTTCTTTTCTACAAGTGATTTTTCTACAGCAGCATCAGTCATTTGTTATTCCTCATCTAGATCTTGATGATGTTCGATGTAAAGCGCACTAAGTACACCTGCAAAACATGCCATCAAGATACCGAGAATCCAAGCAAAATACCACATCGTCTTTTCTCCTTAGACACAGCCTTAGTATAGGCTGTGTGAATTCTCTTCAATATGTTTGTTAGTAACCACGCCCCACATTTTGTAGTAACACCAAGTTGTGTAGCACAGGATAAGTGGGACAAAAATACATGCTGCAACTGTCATCACAGTTAGGGTATTTTTACTTGATACCGCATCCCACATAGTCAAACTTACAGTTGGGTTGATGCTCGATGGCATAAGGAAAGGGAACAATGCAAAACCAGCAGTTAAGATTGCACCAATGACTGCCAAGCTTGAACCAAGGAAGCTGAAACCTGCTTTACCTTTACCTGCGGCAAGGATGATGATCAGCGCACCTAAAATAGCCATGATTGGCGCAATCATAGTAATTGGATAAGTACTGTAATTGTTCATCCAACCTGGGTTGGCATTGGTGATCACTTCTTTAGCTAATGGGTTTGCAACGCCATTAGTGTCAAACGGTTGAGCTAATGTGTAGCCTTGGATATTACCGAAGTATAACCATGCGCCTGCCAGTAAGAAGCAAACTAAGAATACGATACCCATAAGCTGAGTTGCTTTTGCAGAGCGTGCGCGTAGATCGCCGTCTGTACGAAGCATGAGCCATGCACCACCGTGAGCGCAAAGCATAGATAAACTCACGATACCGCAAACTAAAGCGAATGGGTTAAGCAGTGCAAAGAAGCTCCCTGTATAAGTCGAGCGAACAGTTTCGTCGATAGTGAATGGAACACCAAGGAACATATTACCAAACGCAACACCAAATACGAGGGCAGGAACTGCACCACCAATTGCTAAACCCCAATCCCAAGAATTACGCCACTTGGTATTTTCAAGTTTAGAACGGTAATCAAAACCGACTGGACGTAAGAAGAGGGCGAAGAGTACCAGTAACAGTGCCCAGTACATGCCTGAGAATGCAGTCGCATATACCATTGGCCATGCTGCAAACAGCGCACCACCGGCAGTAATAAACCAAACTTGGTTACCGTCCCAGTGTGGGGCAATCGTATTGATTGCCGCACGACGTTCTTCGTCTTTTTTACCTACGAATGGCATGATCGCCATTGAGCCCATATCGAAGCCATCGGTGAGAGCGAAGCCGATCAGTAGGACACCGACTAATACCCACCAAATGATTTTGAGTAATTCATATTCGATCATGCTTGAGCCTCCTCATTTGCCTTTTTTGCAGCTTCAAGTTTCTCGAAGTGGTATTTACCAGTATGTAGAGAACTTGGGCCAAGGCGTGAGAATTTAATCATTAAGTACATTTCAATGATCAGCAGTACAGTGTAGAACGCTGCCAATGCAAGGATAGAACCCCATACATCACCTGTACTTAAGCTAGAAGCTGAAAGATGTGTAGGTAGAACTTCACCGATAGTCCAAGGTTGACGACCAACTTCGGCAACATACCAACCTGTTTGTGCTGCAATCCAAGGTAATGGCAGGGCAAATAAAGCAAACTTTAATAACCAAGGTTTGTTTTCTGCATTACGTTTACCGACAGCAAAGGTAGCAAGTACGAACAGAAGGAGCATTAAGAAACCAGAAGCAACCATTGCACGGAATGCCCAGAACAAGCTTGGAACATGTGGAATAGTGTCTTTTGCAGCAGCTTTGATTTGATCATCAGAAGCATCGACCACTTTGTCTGTGTATTTTTTCAGAAGCAGACCATAACCCAAGTCTTTTTGAGACTCAGCAAATGCTGCTTTAAGTTCAGGAGACGTATCGCCTGCACGAAGTTGTTCTAACTGTGAGTAAGCCACCATACCGTTACGAATACGCGCTTCGTGTTGTACGATCAGGTCTTTAATACCTATCACTTCTTTGTCAGTTGAACGTGTTGCAATAATCCCCATGACATAAGGAATTTTGATCGCGTAGTCAGTAGACATGGTTTCTTTATTTGGAATACCGAACAAAGTAAATGGCGCTGGAGCTGGGTGAGTGTCCCATTCAGCTTCAATCGCAGCTAGTTTAGTTTTTTGTACGTCACCAATTTCATAACCAGATTCATCACCCAGTAAGATCACCGAAAGTGTAGACGCTAAACCAAAGATAGCAGCGATGGCGAATGAGCGACGCGCAAATGGCAAGTCACGCTTTTTCAATAAGTAGTAACTTGAAATTGCCAGTACGAAAATAGCACCAGTCACATAACCTGCAGATACGGTATGCACGAATTTAACCTGAGCCACGGGGTTGAAAATCAGCGCACCGAAGTCCACCATTTCCATACGCATGGTTTCATAGTTAAAAGCAGAACCAACAGGGTTTTGCATCCAACCATTGGCCACTAAAATCCATAGTGCAGACATGTTCGAGCCAAGCGCAACTAACCAAGTGACAGCCAAATGCTGAACTTTGGATAGGCGATCCCAGCCGAAGAAGAATAAACCAATAAATGTTGATTCAAGGAAGAATGCCATCAGACCTTCAATGGCTAATGGTGCACCGAAAATATCACCGACATAGTGCGAGTAATACGCCCAGTTAGTACCGAACTGAAACTCCATGGTCAAACCAGTAGTAACACCTAATGCGAAGTTAATACCGAAGAGTTTTCCCCAGAATTTAGTCATGTCTTTATAAATTTCTTTGCCAGAAATCACATAGGTGGTTTCCATAATGGCAAGAATAAAAGCCAGACCTAAAGTCAGCGGAACAAAAATAAAGTGATACATCGCGGTCATTGCAAATTGGAACCGCGAAAGATCGACCACGCTTTCAGAAATCATCAACGTGTCTCCTTGATTTGGGAAGGACTGCCAGCAATATGCTCGGCAACTTGATTGTCAAAGTTTTTAGGGATGGTAGGGGCGTCGAACCAGATGTTCTTAATGATCATTAAAATAATCACTTTAATTATTAGTATTGCGGTTATTTCTCTGACCACACGACGATTTAAATCTTTGAATTTTAAGCTCATGGAGATAAGCCTATTCTTTAAACTTGTACTATATTATTAACAAATATATACAAAAAGCAAATAGGTTGAACAGTTAAAATAAAAATATATTATTAAGCATAGTAAATACAAAGACTTATTGTCTTTGATAGTTAAAAAATAAACTAATTTTTTATTTTAAATACTTGACTAAAACACTTGTGTTTAAATATTTTAAATCCGACTAAAACGCTTATATTTATATTTATATTTTAAATTCTGACTAGGGTCTGTTGACATTTGTTGATTAAAAAAATAGCGAGATAGTAAAATTAAATCGCCAAACCCAATTTTATACTCGCTATGCCTCGAACAATGCTAAATGATCAACACTGGTCCAAGTTACTTGCTATTTTCCGTCACTTTAATATTTATCTCAAATTAAATTTACGGAATTTTATTGAAGCGATTTTATTTCGAATT